>NZ_JBFATR010000008.1:0-156567 GCF_040678395.1 Streptomyces sp. NPDC052687
CTCACCGCGCCCGATCTCCTCCTCCAGCACCCGCCCGACGATCCGCGCGTACTCCTCGTCGGCGACGTCGAACCCGCCGACGCCGACCCGGAACGGCTGCGCGCCCGGGCCCGCGCGCTGCGCGGCACCGGCCCCGTGCCGTACGACGGCGCCCCCGTACCCGTCGAGCCGGACGCCGCCGAGAGCCCCGCCGAGAGCCCCGCCGAGCGGCTGCGGCACCGGCTGGCCCCGCTCACCCCCATCGCCGCCCGCACGGCCCTCGGCTGCGCCCTCGCCGGATACGGTTCCCTCGCCCTCGGCATCGGCCGCCCCTACTGGGCCCTCGTCACCGCCGCCGCCCTCTACCAGGCGAACCTCGCCCTCACCTGGAGCCGGAGCGTGCAGCGCGTGGTCGGCAACCTCGCCGGTGTCCTCGTCTTCGCCGCCGTCGCCCCGCTCGCCCATCTCGGGCAGGCCGCCCTGGTCCTGTGCTGTCTGGCGTTCAGCTTCGGCGCCGAGGCGCTGATCAGCCGCAACTACTGGCTCGGCAGCGTCTGCGTGACCCCGATGGCGCTGCTCATCACCGAGTTCACCGGCTACCAGGATCCCGGCGAGCTGGTCACCGAGCGGGTCGTGGACACCCTCGTCGGCGCGCTGCTCGGCCTGGCCGCCGCCGTCGCGGTCACCGACCGCCGCGCCGGCCCCCGCCTGGAGCACGCGCTCGCCGCGGCCGAACGCGCCCGCGAGCGCGCCGCCCGCCTCCTCGCCGAACCGCACCCGGCCCCCGGCGCCCTGGAAGCGGCCCGCCAGTCCCTCGCCGCCGCCCTGGCCGAGCTGCGCGCCGCCGCCGACGCCGCGGCCGGCGAGCGGTGCCGGCGCACCCCGCCCGCGGACCGGGTCGACCGCGCCGAGCAGGCCGGACACCGTACGCTCGCCGAGACGGTACGCCGCCGCGGCCTCATCCTGGACGGACCAGCGGACACCCCGGCGACGGACGCCGTCCGCACCGCACCGGACCGCGGCACCCACGCCCGGCCGGACCAGGACGAGACCACGGAGGAACCACGGCCATGACGGCGACGAACGGGCGGCCGGACACGGAAGAGAGCCGCGAGGCCGCACGAGCCGACACCGTGGCCGCCGTCGTACGGCAGTGGCGCGCCGTCCACCCGGACCTCGACACCGCGCCCATGGAGATCATCGGCCGGGTCAACCGCTGCGCCGCCCTCCTCCAGCAGGCCGAGGACGCCCCGCTGCGCCGGGCCGGGCTCAGCCGGCCCGAGTTCGACCTGCTCGGCGCGCTGCGCCGCACCGGCCACGAGCTGACGCCCGGCGAGCTGGCCCGGGAGACCTTCTCCTCGGGCGCCGCCGTCACGAAACGGCTCAAGCAGCTCACCGAGCGCGGCCTGGTCGAGCGGCGCGGCGACACCCGTGACCGCCGGGTGGCCCACGTCCGCCTCACGGACGCCGGACGCGAACTGGTCGACGCCATCCTGCCCGACCAACTGGCCTACGAGAGCGCCGTCCTGTCCGGCGTGGGCAGCGCCGAACAGGGCGAACTCGCGGCCCTGCTCGGCGCGCTCCTCACTCAGCTGGAGGGACGCCTGGGCGGGGTGCGGCGCACCTGAGCCCCGCGGGGTCAGAGGACGTCGTGGACGCTGCGCCGGTACGTGGAGCGCCGCTCGTCGATCCGCTCCCACCGGTCCCCGTAGACGGTCCGGGTCACCCCGGGCTCCCGCAGGAAGTCGTGCGGGAAGCCCAGCGGTACGGCGCTCACCTCGTCGAGCCGGGCCACGGCGTCGGCGTCGAGCCGGACCTCGACCGCGCCCAGGTTGTCGGCGAGCTGGCTCTCGCTGGTCGCCGCCACGATCGGCACCACGTTCCCGGGCCGGCCCAGCAGCCAGGCCAGCGCCACCTGTGCCGGGGACCAGCCGCCCTGCTCGGCGATCTCCACGACGGTGCGGACGACGGCCTCCTCGCGCGCGTCGGCCGTGCCGCCGGACGTGCCGAGCCGGCCCGCCTCGCCGCGCAGGTACTTGCCGGTCAGCTTCCCGGCCGCCAGCGGCGCCCAGGCCAGGACCGCCTGGTCGAACGCCCGCGCCTGCGGCAGCAGTTCCCGCTCCGGGGTGCGCTCCAGCAGGTTGTAGCGCAGCTGGGAACCCGCGAACGCCGTCCAGCCGCGCAGCTCGACCAGGGTGCAGGCCTGCGCGATCTCCCACGCCGCCCAGTCGGAGACGCCGACGTAGAGCACCTTCCCGGCGCGCACCAGGTCGTCGAGGGAGCGCATCACCTCCTCGACGGGGGTGAAGTGGTCACGGGCGTGCACCCCAGCACGTCCAGCCGGTCGGTGCGCAGCCGCTCCAGGCTGTCTTCCACCGACCGCACGAGGTTCTTGCGGTGGTTGCCGGCGGCGTTGACATCGCCGTCCCGGGTGCCGCACGTGTACTTGCTGGCCAGGACGAACTCGTCGCGCCGCCCCTCCAGCAGCCGGCCCAGGAGCCGCTCCGAGGCGCCCTTGCCGTAGATGTCGGCGGTGTCGACGAAGTTGCCGCCGGCCTCCGCGTAGGCGTCGAGGAGCCGTGCGCTGGTGTCCTCGTCGGAGCCGTGGTCCAGGCCGTCGCCCATGACCATCGCGCCGAGGCTCAGCTCGCTCACCCGCAGCCCGGTCCTGCCGAACAGTGTGTACCGCACGTCGCTTTCCCCTTCGAGCAGTTCGTGCGGTCGACGCCAGGAGATGGAGCGCACTCCAGCGCAAGCCCGCGCGGGCTCAGTCGTGGTCGCCGGCCCGGTACACGCCGAACACGGCGGCCTGCGGATCGCGCAGCACGGCGATGCGCGGGCCCTCGGGCACCGACGTGGGCGCCATGAGCACCGTGCCGCCCGCGCCGGCCGCCGTGGCGGCGCAGGCGTCGACGTCGGCGACCGCGAAGTACGGCAGCCAGTGCGGCGGCACCTCGTGCGGGAACTTGTCGTCCATGGTGATCATGCCGCCGAAGTCGGCGCCGCCGACGCCCCACTGCGGATAGTGCTCCGAGGGGCGCACCGTCCAGCCGAAGACCGTGGTGTAGAAGCGCTCCGCGCGGGCCGGGTCGCGGGTCAGCAGCTCCACCCAGCCGAGCGAGCCGGGCGCGTTGAACACCCCGGCGCCGGGGAACTCGCGCGCCTGCCACAGCTGGAAGGCCGCGCCGCCCGGATCGAGCGCCACCACGAAACGGCCCAGGTCGAACACGTCCATGGGCCCGAGCAGTACCCGTCCGCCCGCCTCCTCGACCAGCCGGGCGGTGGCGTCCGCGTCGGCCACGGCGAACGACACGTTCCACGCCACCGGCTGCGGCTCCTGGTAGAGCGGGGCCAGCGCCGCGACCGCCGCGTCCCCGAGGTGCGCGAGGGTGTAGCCGCCCGCCTCCTGCCGCGGATCGGTCGCGCACCGCCACCCGAACAGCCGCGCGTAGAACCGCTGCGCCGCCTCCAGGTCACTGGTGGCCAGCTCCGCCCAGCAGGGCCCGCCGGTCACCGGCGCGTCGAGCTTCATGGCGTCCCTTTCCGCAGCCGGCCGGGGTGCGGGGACGCCGGGGCGCCCCCTGCCAGCACGCTAGCCCCGGCCCTGCCCGACGGCCATCCGAGCCGGGACTCAGCCGCTCAGTCTGCCGCTGACCTCGCCCGCCGACCGCCGAACGTCCGTGCGACGCCTCTTCGGACCCCCGATCCCCTAGATCCCCGGCCGGTACCGCAGCGGATGATCCGCCGGCACCTCCACCAGCACGATCTGCGTTCCGTCCGGATCGGCGATCCACATCTCGATCAGACCCCACGGCTCCCGCACCGGCGGCCGGACGATCTCCACCCCCCGGCCGCGCAGCTCGTCGTGCGCCGCCTGCGCGTCGGCCACCTGGAGCCAGAGGCGTACGGCGGGGGAGGGCGGGGTGTCGGAGCGTCCGGAGAGCTCCAGGAAGCCACCGCCGAGGAAGTAGACGGTGCCCCGCTCGGGACCGGTGCCGAACTCCCGGTAGACGGCGAGGCCCAGCCGCTCGCCGTAGAAGGTCCGGGAGCGCTCGGGGTCCGCGGGGCGCAGCAGGATCCGGCTGCCCAGTACATGCACCATGCACCGGAGCCTAGCGCCGGGGTTACGCTCGTCCCTGCCCGAGCCGCGCCGAGAACGGAGACGTACCGCATGGACACCGCCACCACCGGACTGACCTTCCGCGACGCCACGGAGGCCGACGTCGACACGCTGGTGGCGCTGATCGAGTCGGCGTACCGCGGCGACGCCAGCCGGGCCGGGTGGACCACCGAGGCGGACATCCTCGAAGGACAGCGGACCGACCCCGAGGGCGTGCTGGAGGTCGTCACGTCGCCGGACAGCCGGCTGCTGACGGTCGAGCGGGACGGCACCGTCGTGGCCTGCTGCCAGCTCGAACACCGCGGCGAGTACGCCTACTTCGGCATGTTCGCGGTCAGCCCGACGCTCCAGGGCGCCGGACTGGGCAAGGCGGTCATCGCGGAGGCGGAGCGCCAAGCGCGCGAGACCTGGGGCGCGCGGGAGATGCACATGACGGTGATCTCCGTGCGCGAGGACCTGATCGCCTACGAGCGGCGCGGCTACCGCCGTACGGGTGAGCTGTCCCCCTTCCCGTACGGCGACGAGCGCTTCGGCCTCCCGCTCCGTCCCGACCTGCAGTTCGAGCTGCTGGTCAAGCCGCTGGACTGAGGCTCACGCGGTGAAGCGGCCGGTGCGCTTGATGTCCGGGTAGTCGGTGGTCGCGCCGTCCAGTTCCAGCGCCCGCACCAGCCGCAGATGCTTCTGCGAGTTCACCACCCAGGCGATGATCCGCAGGTCGGCCGCGCGGGCGTGCTCGACGACCTCCAGGGTGAGGCGGCGGATGTCGAGACAGACCGTCGCGGCACCGGCCTGCGCCGCGCGTTCCACGATGTCGGTGCCGTAGCGGCTGGCGATCAGCGCGGTGCGCACGCCGGGCAGCAGCCGGGCCGTCTCGGCGATGGCGTCGTCGTGGAACGACGACACCTCGACGCGGCCGGTGAGCCCCCGCTGCCGGATCACCTCCGCCAGCGCCCGCGCCGCCGCCACGTCCTTGATCTCCGCCTGGAGCGGGGTGCTCACCGCGTCCAGGACCTCCTCGAAGACCGGGATCCGCTCGCCGTCGCCCGCGTCCAGGGCGCGCAGCTCCGCCAGCGTCTTCTCCGCGATGGGGCCGCTGCCGTCGGTCGTGCGGTCGACCTCGGCGTCGTGCATGACGACGAGGGCGCCGTCCTTGCTCAGATGAAGATCGAGTTCGATGACGTCGAGGCCGGCCTGTTCGGCGGCGACGAAGGAACGCAGGGTGTTCTCGGGCTCGACACCCATGACTCCGCGATGACCGATGGTGAGGAAGTTCAAGGTTCGCTCGCTTCCGTCGACGGACACGTCCGTCAGCCTAGTGGGCCCGTCGCGGAAGGGAACCGGCCGCGCACACATCGTGCCGGAGCGCAGCCGGCTTTCGGCGGCCGGTCCGCAAGGTGTCCGCCAGGACTCCCCGTCCGACCAGTCGAAGGACCGCAGCCCGTCCGGCGCCTCGGTGCCGGGCGCGGGCCGGCGCCGGCGCACCAGCCAGACGACTGCTGCGAGGCCCCACCCGGCCAGGAGCATCACGACGAGCGTGCCGAGCACCAGCGCGGCCGCGCCGAGCAGTCCGAAGTGCGTCAGCATCCAGGGGATCTGCTCCTCACCGCAGCCGCACGCCTGACCGGGAATCGTCATACGGGCAGCCTGCCCGTGCGTCCCCGGCCGCCCGCGCGGTGTCGTGCGAACGTGGCGCGGCGGTGACGGTTCCGCGACGCGTGTCACGACCCACCGTGAGAGACAGGAAAAAGTTCGGTGATGATGGGGCTGCGCAGGATAATTTCCCGCTCCTCCTCTTGCTGGGAGAAACCGCATATGCATACGGTGTCTTTACGCAAGGTTCTCCAGCGGAGGATGGGACATGACGGAAGTTCTTGTGCAGGTGGGTACGGAGGGCCAGGTTCCTTCGGCGGACAGGGTCGTGGAGCACCCTGCGTGGCCCCGGCTCAAGGATGCCGTGGAGCGGATCCGGCCATGGCAGTCCAAGGACGGATCGATCGACTTCGAGGCCGAGGGCGCCCCGCGCCGCGAGGACGCCGAGGCCGCCGTACGCGAGGTCACCGAGGCCGTCGAGGCGCTCTCCCCGCTGCTCCCGCACGACGCCGCCTACCACGCGGCCCTGGTGAAGGACCTGCGCCGCTGGGCGGACGAGGGCTTCCAGGTCCCGGACTTCCTGGACTCGCTGCTGGCCTTCCAGCCCGCCGCCGACCGGCAGGACGGCCTCCAGCACCTGGTCGTCTTCCCGATGTACACGCAGAACGGCAACCCGGACCGCAACCTCGAAGCGGTCGTGCTGCGCATGGTCTGGCCCGACTGGCTGGCCGAGCTGGAGCGCACCCGCTACGACAACCCGCTGTTCTGCGGCATCAAGTTCGAGGACTTCACGGCCGGCTACGACACCAACTCCGCCGTCCTCTTCCCCGAGACCATCGCCGTGCGCGAGGCGCCCGAGCGCTTCACCTGGGGCGGCATCTTCTGCGACCGCGAGGCGGCCCGCTTCCGCCGGGTCACCGCCGCCGCCGTCGACGTCCTCGGCCTGGAGCTGCCCGAGGACATCGCCGCCATGGTCCACGACCAGAAGCGCTGCGAAGAGGCCTTCGTGCTGTGGGACATGGTCCACGACCGCACCCACAGCCACGGCGACCTGCCGTTCGACCCCTTCATGATCAAGCAGCGCCAGCCGTTCTGGATGTACGGCCTGGAGGAGCTGCGCTGCGACCTCACCGCCTTCAAGGAGGCCGTGAAGCTGGAGGCCGAGGGCGTCCCGCAGGCCCGTGACGTGCAGTACGCCGTGCTGTTCGACCGGATGTTCCGCTTCCCGGTCACCGGCGACCGCAACCGCAACTACGACGGCCTCGGCGGCCAGCTGCTCTTCGCCTACCTGCACCGGCACGACGTGGTGCGCTGGACCGACAACAAGCTGTCCATCGACTGGAAGCGTGCGCCCGAGGTCACCAACCAGCTCTGCGCCGAGATCGAGAAGCTCTACCGCGACGGCATCGACCGCCCGAAGCTCGTCCACTGGCTCGCCGGCTACGAACTGGTCGCCACCTACCTGGCCCCGCACCCCGGCTCCACGTGGGCCAAGGGCCCGGACGCCCTGGACCTGACCCAGCCGCCGCGCAAGCTCGTCGATGACGTGCTTCCGGACGAGTTTCCGCTGAGCATGTTCTATGAGGCACTGTCCAAGAAGCTGAAGAACGTGATCGCCTCCACCAAGGGCATCACGGCGGACAGCGCCGAGCGGATCGCCGCGTGAGCGACCGCCGTACCGAGAACACTGCTCAGCAGGAGGCGAAGAACATGGGGAACGGGGCTCTCAGCGGTGCGGTGATCGCGGTCGCCGGCGCGGGCGGACCCGCCGGGCGGGCGGCGCTGCTGCGGCTCGCCGAGGCCGGCGCCACGGTCGTCGGCGCCGACAACGAGCCGGAGCGGCTGGCCGAGGCCGTGGACGCGGCGCGCTACGCCTCCGGCGGCGCCACCGTCACCGGCGAGACGGTCGACCTGCTCAACCTGGAGGCCACCCGCGACTGGGCCACCCGCACCGAGAAGGAGTTCGGCCGCGTCGACGGCCTGGTCCACCTCGTCGGCGGCTGGCGCGGCAGCGAGACCTTCACCAAGACCAACCTGGACGACTGGGACCTGCTGGAGCTGCTGCTCATCCGCACCGTGCAGCACACCTCCCTCGCCTTCCACGAGGCCATCCAGCGCAGCGACCGCGGCCGGTACGTGCTGATCAGCGCGGCCGGCGCCACCAATCCCACCGCGGGCAACGCCTCGTACGCCGCCGCCAAGGCCGCCGCCGAGGCGTGGACGCTGGCCCTGGCCGACTACTTCCGCAAGGCCGGGGGCGAGCAGGGTCCGACCTCGGCGGCTGCCATCCTGGTGGTGAAGGCGTTGGTGCACGACGCGATGCGCGCCGAGCGGCCCAACGCGAAGTTCGCGGGCTTCACGGACGTCAAGGACCTCGCCGAGGCGATCGTCGGCGTCTGGGACAAGCCCGCCGCGGAAGTGAACGGAAACCGTCTGTGGCTGACCGAGAAGCCGTGAACCCCCCGAAGACCGACGCGCGTCGCCATCACGACCCGGAGGTCCGCGGTTTCGCCAGTGACAACTACGCCGGCGCCCACCCGGAGGTGCTCGCCGCCCTGGCCCTGGCCAACGGCGGACACCAGGTCGCGTACGGCGAGGACGCCTACACCGACAACCTCCAGCGGATCATCCGCAGCCACTTCGGCGCGAGCGCCGAGGCGTTCCCGGTCTTCAACGGCACCGGCGCCAACGTCGTCGCGCTCCAGGCGGTCACCGACCGCTGGGGCGCGGTGATCTGCGCCGAGAGCGCCCACATCAACGTCGACGAGGGCGGCGCCCCGGAGCGCATGGGCGGCCTGAAGCTGCTCACCGTGCCGACCCCCGACGGCAAGCTCACCCCCGAGCTGATCGAACGGCAGGCCTGGGGCTGGGACGACGAGCACCGCGCGATGCCGCAGGTCGTGTCGATCACCCAGAGCACCGAGCTGGGCACCCTCTACACGCCGGGCGAGATCCGCGCGATCTGCGAGCACGCCCACGCGCACGGCATGAAGGTGCACCTGGACGGCTCCCGGATAGCCAACGCCGCGGCCTCGCTGGACGTGCCGATGCGCACGTTCACCAACGCGGTCGGCGTGGACATCCTCTCGCTGGGCGGGACGAAGAACGGCGCGCTGTTCGGCGAGGCGGTCGTCGTCCTCAACCCGGACGCCGTCCGCAAGATGAAGCATCTGCGCAAGATGTCCATGCAGCTCGCCTCGAAGATGCGCTTCGTGTCGGTGCAGCTGGAGGCGCTGCTCGCCAAGGACCTGTGGCTGCGCAACGCCCGTCACGCCAACGAGATGGCCCAGCGCCTCGCCGAGGGCGTCCGCGCGGTGCACGGCGTGGAGATCCTGTACCCGGTGCAGGCCAACGGCGTCTTCGCCAGGCTCCCGCACGAGGTGAGCGAGCGGCTGCAGAAGAAGTTCCGCTTCTACTTCTGGGACGAGGCGGCCGGCGTCGTGCGCTGGATGTGCGCGTTCGACACGACCGAGGAGGACGTGGACGCGTTCGTCGCGGCCCTCAAGGAGGAGATGGCCCGCTGACGGGCCAGGACATGAGGGAGCGGCCGTCCCACGGGGCGGCCGCTCTTCGTCGTATCCGCTGCTGACCGGATGTGGACACAGGCACGCGCTCTGCATATATATACGGCTGCCGGTAAATCCATTGACCTGTGATCGTCTCGGGCCCTAGGCTTCACGAGCATGCAGCTGATCCAGCAAACCGCCGACCTGTCCGCCTACTTGGCCGCCGACGAGGTCATCGATCACGATCATCCGCTGGTGCGGGAAACCGCCGACCGCCTGGCTCGGGAGGTGGCCGACTCGTATGAATATGCGCGCGCGGCCTTCGAGTTCGTCCGCGACACCATTGCCCACTCGCAGGACTTTGGCGACCCGCGCGTCACCTGGCGGGCCTCCGACGTGCTGGAGCAGGGGACCGGCATCTGCTACGCCAAGGCGCACGCACTCGCCGCGCTGCTGCGCGCGGAGGACATCCCGACGGCGCTGTGCTACCAGAAGTTCGACGTGGTGCACGGCCTGGTCGCCGTCCGCTTCCGCGGCGCCTGGCACCGGCAGGATCCCCGGGGCAACAAACCCGGCGTGGACGCCCGGTTCTCACTCGACGGTGAACGGCTGGCCTTCGTCACCGATCCGGACTCCGGTGAGCTGGACCACCCCGTGCTGTACGCCGCGCCTCACCCGGCCGTCCTGGCCGCCCTGCGGGCCGCCGACGACCGGGCGCATCTGATGCGGACACTTCCCACGGCGCTCTGAGCCCCGGCACCCGGACACTCCGGTCAGTGCGCCTCGACCGCCCGCAGCTCGTCCGCCGTCGGGGCGGTGCCACCGAGATGGGCGGGGAGCCACCACGGGTCGTCGGTGTCCTTCGGACGGACCGGGTAGGCGCGCTGCGCGGCCTCCAGCAGCTCCTGCACGCGCTCGCGCAGCTGCCGGGTGAGGGCGCCGGCGTACTTGTCGCGGGACGCCTCGATCGCCTCGCCCACGCGGATGGTGATCGGGGTGTGGCTGCGCTTGAAGTTGCGCGGGTGGCCCTTGGTCCACAGCCGCTGGGTGCCCCACACCGCCATCGGGATGAGCGGCACGCCCGCCTCCTGCGCCAGGCGCGCGGCACCCGACTTGAAGCTCTTCAGCGTGAACGACTCCGAGATGGTCGCCTCCGGGAAGACCCCGACGACCTCGCCGGACCGCAGCGATTCGAGGGCGTGCGCGTACGCCGCCTCACCCTGCTTGCGGTCCACGGGGATGTGCTTCATCCCGCGCATCAGCGGCCCGGACACCTTGTGCCGGAAGACCGACTCCTTGGCCATGAAACGGACGAGCCGCTTCTGCGGCAGCGCCGCCAGCCCGTTGAAGACGAAGTCCAGGTAGCTGATGTGATTGCTGACCAGCACGGCACCGCCCGAGCGCGGGATGTTCTCCGAGCCCTTGCAGTCGATCTTGAGGTCCCACACCTTGAACATCGTGCGGGCGAGACCGATGACGGGACGGTAGACGAGCTCTGCCATGGACGAAGTGGACCCTTCCTTCTCTCCTGGGAAGGGGCTCCCAGTGGAAAGTTACGCAGCCGTAGGTTTACGGCCTGTCGCAGATGGTGCCCCAAGAACGGACGGGTAGCCAGTCCCCGTGCCCGTATGCGGCGAGATCCTCGTCACGTCCCAGCCATGATCACCTCGGGTTTTCCCCCGCTCCTCACTCCGCCTGTACCGTGACGCGCCGCGCGAGCAGGTACACCTCGCAGCCCAGGCAGTACCCGAAGGCGGCGTACCGCGGCGGCTCCGGCGGCGGCTCCGGCGACTCGAACGCGGTCGGCGGCCCGAGCCGCGGGCGTACCGCCCTCCGGAACACCCACCCGTACGGCGATCGCCCCACCCCGCCGGCCGCGCCGAGCGCGAACACCAGCGTCTGCCATGCCGGCAGCCACACGTATCCGGTGATCAGCACACCGCCAGGACGGCGGCCGTCACGGCCGCCCCCCGAACCGCGGCCCCCTCACGTCGATGTCCATGAATCCAGCATTCCGCAACGGGCCGCCCGCACGGGCCGGGAATCTTTGCGGTCTCGTGAACGCTGCAGCACAGTGATGACCGGACTGATGGTGTGCTGTGCGGTGCTCGCGGCGGCCGGCGTCTTCGGAGTGCTGCGACGGCGGCGGAACGGGAGAGTACGGGTGCGCGTGCGGGACGAGGGGCAGCGGCTCGATGCGGCCGAGCTGGGCGCGGAGCTGGGCGAGCGCGCCACGCTGGTGCAGTTCTCCAGCGCCTTCTGCGCCCCCTGCCGGGCCACCCGGCGGATCCTCGGCGAGGTGGCCGGCCTGGTGCCCGGCGTCAGCCATGTCGAGATCGACGCCGAGTCCCGTCTCGGCCTCGTCCGGCGCCTCGGCATCCTCCGCACGCCGACCGTGCTGGTGCTCGACGCCGACGGCCGGATCGTCCGCCGGGCCACCGGGCAGCCCCGCAAGGCCGACGTGATCGCGGCCCTCGGCGAAGCCGTCTGAGGCCGACGTGACCCAGCTCCCAGAAGCCCGGAGAGACTTGACTGTGCATGCCGGCTATCGTCAGCCTGACCCTATGCCTTCGGAACTCCTTCTCCACGGGCGGGCCCACATCGATCTCGCCCGCACCGCGAGCGCACGCTGTCCGGGCTGCTGAGCAGCCACGGACCCGCTCGTCCCCACCCTCAGAAGGCCCCACTCCATGACGGCAACGCCTGATCTGGCCGGCCCGGCTCCGACCGCTCCCGCTACGAGCTCTCCGGCTTCGACCTTTTCCGTTCCGACTTCTGCGGTTCCGGCTTCTTCCGTTCCGGCTTCTTCGGCTCCGAACTCGTCGGCTGCGAACTCCTCCGTGGCGACCACTCCCGCTCGGTCCGCTCCCGGCCGGTCCGCTCCCGGCCGGTCCGCTCCGGCCCAGTCGGCCTCCGGGCTGCCCGCCCCCCGCCCGGGCACGCCGCCGCAGCCCGCCTCTCCCGACCTGCTCCGCGCCGTCTTCCGGCGGCACGCGGCCGGCGTCGCGGTGATCACCGCGCGCGGCGAGTCCGGCCCGGTCGGCTTCACCGCCACCTCCCTCACCTCGGTCTCCGCGGATCCGCCGATGCTCTCCTTCGGCGTCGGCACCGCCGCGTCCAGCTGGCCCGCCATCGCCGGGACCGACCACGTGGGCGTCCACATCCTGGGCGAGCACCAGCAGGAGCTGGCCGCGACCTTCGCCCGCAGCGGCGCCGACCGGTTCGGCGCGCCCACCGCCTGGCGGGAGGGTCCCGAGGGCGTGCCCGTGCTCGACGGCGTACTGGCGTGGCTGGTGTGCCGGGTCCACGCGCGCGTGCCCGCGGGGGACCATCGGATCGTGCTCGCCGAGATCGTCGTCGGCGACCCCGCCGGCGCCGGCCGTCCGCTGCTCTACCACCAGGGCCGGTTCACCGCGCTGCGCGATTGATCACGTCCCGGTCGGCCTGCGAAGGCGTCGAGTTCCGGTTACGCTGCGTTGCGAAGGTCACAGTTCAAAGCGCTTGCTTAGCGGGAACGAACTGGGTGTACTGACGAGTAATATTTCGGCCGGGAGCGCAGGTCGCCCCGGTCGGGAGCGGCCGCTTGGGGCGCCTATGCTGCCTGCAAGAGGCAGCCGAGAAATGACGAGGCAGTAGGAGAGCCGGCGTGAGCTTGAGGATCGTTGTCACCGTGAAGTACGTGCCCGACGCCACTGGCGACCGGCACTTCGCCGATGACCTGACCGTCGACCGTGACGACGTGGACGGTCTGCTCTCCGAACTGGACGAGTACGCGGTCGAGCAGGCGCTCCAGATCGCCGAGAACGCCGACGACGCCGAGGTCACCGTCCTGACGGTCGGCCCCGAGGACGCCAAGGACGCCCTGCGCAAGGCCCTCTCCATGGGTGCCGACAAGGCCATCCACGTCGAGGACGACGACCTGCACGGCACCGACGCCATCGGCACCTCCCTGGTCCTGGCCAAGGCCATCGAGAAGGCCGGCTACGACCTGGTCATCTCCGGCATGGCCTCCACCGACGGCACCATGGGCGTCGTCCCGGCCCTGCTGGCCGAGCGCCTGGGCGTCCCGCAGGTCACCCTGCTCTCCGAGGTCTCCGTCGAGGACGGCGTCGTCAAGGGCCGCCGCGACGGCGACGCCGCCTCCGAGCAGCTCGAGGCCTCCCTGCCGGCCGTCGTGTCCGTCACCGACCAGTCGGGCGAGGCGCGTTACCCGTCCTTCAAGGGCATCATGGCCGCCAAGAAGAAGCCGGTGGAGTCCTGGGACCTGTCCGACCTGGACATCGAGGCCGACGAGGTCGGTCTCGAGGGCGCCTACACCACCGTCGACTCCGCGGCCGAGCGCCCGGCCCGCACGGCCGGCACGATCGTCAAGGACGAGGGCGAGGGCGGCAAGCAGCTCGCTGAGTTCCTCGCGGGCCAGAAGTTCATCTGAGCCCGGCTTCGCTGACCGCCCCTCAACTTCGCAAGCAGGAGAGAAGAAGTCCCATGGCTGAAGTCCTCGTCTACGTCGACCACGTGGACGGTGCCGTCCGCAAGCCCACCCTGGAGCTGCTGACCCTGGCCCGCCGCGTCGGCGAGCCGGTCGCCGTCGCCCTCGGCAACGGCGCCGCCGACACCGCTGCCGCGCTCGCCGAGCACGGCGCGGTGAAGGTCCTGACCCACGACGCCGCCGAGTACGCCGACTACCTGGTCGTGCCGAAGGTGGACGCCCTCCAGGCCGCGGTCGAGGCCGTCCAGCCGGCCGCCGTCCTGGTCCCGTCCTCCGCGGAGGGCAAGGAGATCGCCGCCCGCCTGGCGCTGCGCATCGGCTCCGGCATCATCACCGACGCCGTCGACCTGGAGGCCGGCGACGAGGGCCCGGTGGCCACCCAGTCGGTGTTCGCCGCCGCCTTCACCACCAAGTCCCGTGTCTCCAAGGGCATCCCGGTGATCACGGTCAAGCCGAACTCGGCCGCCGTGGAGGCCGCCCCGGCCGCCGGTGCGGTCGAGGCCCTGGAGGTGACCTTCTCCGAGAAGGCCACCGGCACCAGGATCACCGGCCGCACGCCGCGTGAGTCGACCGGCCGCCCGGAGCTGACCGAGGCCGCGATCGTGGTCTCCGGCGGCCGCGGCGTCAACGGTGCCGAGAACTTCGCGATCATCGAGGCCCTCGCCGACCAGCTCGGCGCGGCCGTCGGCGCCTCGCGCGCCGCGGTGGACGCGGGCTGGTACCCGCACACCAACCAGGTGGGCCAGACCGGCAAGTCCGTCTCCCCGCAGCTGTACATCGCCGCCGGCATCTCCGGCGCGATCCAGCACCGCGCGGGTATGCAGACCTCGAAGACCATCGTGGCCATCAACAAGGACCCCGAGGCCCCGATCTTCGACCTGGTCGACTACGGCGTCGTCGGCGACCTGTTCGAGGTCGTCCCGCAGCTGACCGAGCAGGTCAAGGCCCGCAAGGGCTGATCCCTGCACGGCTGAGCCAGGCCCCCGTGACCGCGACGGTCACGGGGGCCTCGGCGTACGCGGGTGCTCTACTGAGGGTGTTGACCAGCCGCGAGTCCACGGATAGTTTTCGTTCAACGGATTGTTGATTCCGTAGAGTGGAAAACAGGAGGGTGTTGGGATGGGTCAGGGCCAGCAGGAGCAGGTCGCGACGAGCCTCGCGGGCGCCGTCGGCGAGGAGATCAGCGCCTCCCTCGCACCGGTCGACGCCGCACTGGAGCGCCTCTACCCCGGAGACCCCGGCACCCGCCAGCCCGTCCACACCGTCTACGTTCCCGGCGACGCCTTCACCGCCGGCACCGTCCGCTCCTGGGGCGACCAGGCCCTCGCCGCCCTCGACGAGCACGCCCCCGACGCCGCGTCCTTCGCCGCCGCTCTCGGCCTCTCCGACGACCTCGCCGAGCCCGTCTACTCCCGCGTCCGCGCCAAGCTGGAGCGCGAACCCATCGAGGACCTGCGGGTGGACTTCGAGGACGGCTACCAGGGCGAGGACGAGGACCGGGACGCGGCCCGCGCCGCCCGCCTGATCGCCGAGGCGTACGAGAACGGCACCGCCGCCCCGTACATGGGCATCCGCATGAAGTGCATGGAGGCGCCGGTCCGCGACCGCGGCATCCGCACCCTGGACGTCTTCCTCACCGGCCTGATGAACGCGGGCGGCCTGCCCGGCGGACTCGTCCTGACCCTGCCCAAGGTCACCTACCCCGAGCAGGTCACCGCCATGGTCCGGCTCCTGGAGGCCTTCGAGAAGGCGCACGGCCTGGAGCCCGGCCGGATCGGCTTCGAGATCCAGATCGAGACGAGCCAGGCCATCCTCGCCGCCGACGGCACCGCCACCGTCGCCCGGATGATCCAGGCCGCCGAGGGCCGCGCCACCGGCCTGCACTACGGCACCTTCGACTACAGCGCCTGCCTCGGCGTCTCCGCCGCCTACCAGGCCAGCGACCACCCCGCCGCCGACCACGCCAAGGCGATCATGCAGGTCGCCGCCGCGGGCACCGGCGTACGCGTCTCCGACGGCTCCACGAACGTCCTGCCCGTCGGTCCCACCGCGAAGGTCCACGACGCCTGGCGCCTGCACTACGGCCTCACCCGCCGCGCCCTGGCCCGCGCCTACTACCAGGGCTGGGACATGCACCCCGGCCACATCCCTACCCGCTACGCCGCCGTCTTCGCCTTCTACCGCGAGGGCTTCGAACAGGCCGCCGGCCGCCTTGCCCGCTACGCCAACCGCGCCGGCGGCGACGTCATGGACGAGCCCGCCACCGCCAAGGCCCTCAGCGGCTACCTGCTGCGCGGCCTCGACTGCGGCGCCCTGGACATCGCCGAGGTCGCCAGGCTGTCCGGACTGACCCGGGCCGACCTGGAGGGCTTCGCCGCCCCCCGCCGAGGCGACCTGACCCCCTCGGCCGGCTGACGGCCCGTGCCCCGCAGGCCGTCCCCGGACTGCCGTACACCCTGTCCCGCGCCCCCTTCCCGCCCCTCAGCGGCCTCCCTGCGGGGACTGCGGGGCCGCGGGCCCGTGTGGCCCACCGGGCCGGTCGCCGCTGCCCGGCTCGCCGTCCAACCGGCCGCCCGGTCCGGTCCCGGCGTACTGCTCCAGGCCGGACATCGTGACCAGCTTCTCCTCGGCGAACAGCCGGGTGCCCCGGTCGCACAGCCTCCGGTCGGCGCGGGCCCGCGCCGTGAACTCCTCCGGCGAGACGCCGAACAGGGCCCGCAAGCGGGGGAGCGCGGTGAGGAGTGCGGTGAGGAGGACGCGCTGCCGGCCGGGGTGGCGGCGCGGCGCGTCCGTGCCGTCGCGGAGGACGCCGCGGCGGTTCACATAGGCGTACGCGCCGGGCAGGGTACGGCCGTCCGCCGTCTCGATCCGCACCTCGGGCGCCGGCAGCCAGGCCCGCCGGAAGTTGCCGTCCGGCAGCGGCACGCCCTCGCTGGCGTCGACCACCGCGAGCTGCTCGGCGTCCAGCCAGATGACGAACAGCTCCCGCACCACACCGGGCGCCGCGAACGGCGAGGCGGACACATAGCCCATGCGGCTCACGTGCGCCGAGACGCCCACGTCGAGGCCGGTCACCCGGGTCTTCACCAGGGGAACGGGCGAATCGACGCCGGCCTCGTCCATCTTGTGGCGCAGCTGCCCGGGGCAGGCGTTGGAGCCGACCGTGAGGACCGGCACCCGGTCCTCGTACACCAGCCGGTCGAGGGGCAGCAGGCGGTCCCCGGTGAGCAGCCCGGAGTCCTCGGGCCAGGCGCCCGGATAGATCAGCGGGTGGTCGCGCGGCGCGTCGGCGAGGCCGAGCGCGCGCAGGGAGCGGTCACCGGATCCGGTCACGGGAACCTCAGGGGGCCGGGGGCAGCTCACCGGAGCCGCGGGTGATCAGCCGGGTCGGCAGCTCGATCCGCTCCGGCACGGTCAGGGAGCCGTCCAGCTGACGGAACAGCCGCTCGGCGGCGGTCCGGCCGAGCGCCGCCGCGTCCTGCGCGACGACCGTGACGCCGGGCCGGAGCAGGTCAGCCAGCTCGATGTCGTCGAAGCCGACCAGGGCCACCCGGCGGCTGTGCTCGGCCAGCACCCGGATCACCGTCACGGTGACCCGGTTGTTGCCCGTGAAGACCGCGGTGACGGGCGCCGGCCCGGACAGCATGTCCTCGGCCGCGCGGCGCACCCGCGCCGGGTCCGTGGCGCCGAGCGACATCCAGGACTCCTCGACCGCTATCCCCGCGTCCTCCATCGCGGCCCGGTAGCCGCGCAGCCGCTCCGCGGCGGTGTGGATGCGGGGCATGTCGCCGATGAAGCCGATACGGCGGTGCCCGTGCGCGATCAGATGGGCCACGCCGTCGCGGGCGCCGCCGTAGTTGTCGGCCAGCACCACGTCCGCGTCGATCTTCCCGGCCGGGCGGTCCACGAAGACCGTGGCGACGCCCGCCCTGATCTCCGGCTCCAGATACCGGTGGTCGTCCCCGGCGGGGATCACCACCAGCCCGTCCACCCGTCGCGCGCACAGCGCCAGCACCAGTTCCTGCTCGCGCTCCGGGTCCTCCGCGCTGGAGCCGTTGATCAGCAGCGCGCCGTGGGCGCGGGCCACTTCCTCGACCGCGCGGCTCAGCGGGCCGTAGAACGGGTCGGCGAGGTCCTCCAGGACCAGCCCGATGCTCGCCGTACGGCCTTTGCGCAGCACCCGCGCGCTGTCGTTGCGGCGGAAGCCCAGCGCCGCTATGGCCTCCTGGACGCGCTGCTCGGTCTCCGGTGTGACGCCCGGCTCGCCGTTGACGACCCGGGAGACCGTCTTCAGTCCGACTCCGGCGCGCGCCGCGACGTCCTTCATGGTGGGCCGGTTGCCGTAGCGGCTGCCGGAGAGACGGTCGGCTCGGCGGATGGTCTCGGGCACGGTGCGGTGTCCTGTCCTGTGATCCACGGGGGTGCGTAGGTCCGTGGGGTTGTACGAGGATGTGGCGTCGAGCATAGAGCCTGGACAACGTTGTCAGGCGCGGGAGAGACTGTCCACCGCACATTCCGGACCCGCGCCCCACCGCAGGACCGGCCGGCCCATCTCCCCTGGTCGACGGGGAGAACACACCTGGTTGACGGGGAGATCCGACTCTGATGCACACCGACCTCGTGGCCGCGCTCGACATCGGCGGCACCAAGATCGCAGGCGCGCTGGTGGACGGCGGCGGCCGGATCGTGGTGCGGGCGCAGCGCCCGACGCCCGCGCAGGAGGACGGCGACACCGTGATGCGGGCCGTCCGCGACGTCCTCGACGAGCTGGCCGCCGTGCCGCTGTGGAGCCGCGTGGACGCCGTCGGCATCGGCAGCGCCGGGCCGGTGGACGCCTCCGCCGGCACGGTGAGCCCGGTGAACGTGCCCGGCTGGCGCGGCTACCCGCTGGTCGAGCGGGTCCGGGCGGCGACCGGCGGGCTGCCCGTCGAGCTGATCGGCGACGGCGTGGCCATCACCGCCGCCGAACACTGGCAGGGCGCCGCGCGGGGGCACGACAACGCGCTGTGCATGGTGGTGTCCACGGGCGTCGGCGGCGGCCTGGTGCTGAACGGGCGGCTGCACCCCGGCCCGACCGGCAACGCGGGCCACATCGGGCACATCAGCGTCGACCTCGACGGCGATCCCTGCCCGTGCGGCGCGCGCGGCTGTGTGGAGCGCATCGCGAGCGGCCCGAACATCGCCCGGCGCGCCCTGGAGAACGGCTGGCGGCCCGGCCCGGACGGCGACACCTCCGCCGCCGCGGGGGCCGCCGCGGCGCGGGCCGGCGATCCGGTCGCCGTCGCCTCCTTCGAGCGGGCCGCCCGCGCGCTCGCCGCGGGGATCGCCGCGACCGCGACCCTCGTGGAGATCGACATCGCCGTGATCGGCGGCGGCGTGGGCAACGCGGGCGATGTCCTGTTCACCCCCCTGCGCCGGGCGCTGTCCGACTACGCCACCCTCTCCTTCGTCCGGCACCTGGAGATCGCCCCGGCCCGGACGGGCACCGACGCGGGCCTGGTGGGTGCGGCCGCCGCCGTCCTGGCCCACCGCACGGACACGGCCGCGGCGGCTGTCTGAGGGATCGCGGGGCGACGTCCTCGCCGCGCACGCGTGACCTCGTGCCCCGTTCTCAGTTGAACGGGGCATGAAGAAGCGCAGCATGCTCGCCATCGCCTCCCTCGCCACCGGATTCGTCGTCGCGGCGGTCACCCCGTCGCACGCGCTCGGGGAACAGCTGTCGGGCCTCACCGTGGGCGACACCGTCAGCAGCCTCGACCCGGTCCTCGCCCACGACAGCCTGGACACGTCCGGCGGCGACGCCGCCGGCGGCGACGCGTCCGGCGAGCAGGAGAACTGACCCGGTTCAGGGCCGAAAGGCGCCGGTTCCCCGCCACGGGGACCGGCGCCTTCCGCTTGTGCGCCCTCAACGGGGGCTGGTTTCCGTGGCAGGGTGGAGCGGGCAAGCCACAGGGGGCCAACAGAAGAGGGGGAAACGTGACCGTCGTCTGGATCAACGGCACGTTCGGTGCGGGGAAGACGACCACCGCACGGGAACTGATCGAACTGATCCCGAACAGCACGCTCTTCGACCCCGAGGTCATCGGCGGCGCACTCGCACAGCTGCTGCCGGCCAAACACCTCGCCGAGGTCGGCGACTTCCAGGATCTGCCGATCTGGCGCCGGCTGGTCATCGACACCGCGGCCGCGATGCTGACGGAACTCGGCGGCACCCTGGTGGTCCCCATGACCCTGCTCCGCCAGGACTACCGCGACGAGATCTTCGGCGGGCTCGCCGCCCGCCGGATCACCGTCAGCCATGTGCTGCTCGCCCCGGCCGAAACGATACTGCGCGAGCGGATAGCCCACCGGGAGATCCCACCGGACCTCCCCGACGGCGAGATACGGATACGGCAGTGGGCTTACGACCACATCGAGCCGTACCGCGCCGCCCTCGCCTCCTGGCTCGCCGCGGACGCCCATCTCGTCGACAACGGCACCCTCACCCCCTACGAGACCGCCGTCCGCATCGCGGCGGCCGTCGCCGCCGGCGAGGTGCCCGTCTGCGAGATCGTGCAGACCCCCGAACCCACCGCCGAGACGCTGGCCGCCGGCGTCCTCCTCTTCGACGAGCAGGACCGCGTGCTGCTCGTCGACCCCACCTACAAGCCCGGCTGGGAGTTCCCCGGCGGCGTCGTGGAGCCCGGCGAGGCACCCGCCCGGGCCGGCATGCGCGAGGTCGCCGAGGAGACCGGCATCCGTCTGACCGACGTACCGCGGCTGCTCGTCGCCGACTGGGAACCGCCCGCACCCCCCGGCTACGGCGGGCTGCGGCTGCTGTTCGACGGCGGACGCCTCGACTCCGCCGAGACGGCCCGGGTCCTGCTGCCCGGACCCGAACTGCGCGGCTGGCGCTTCGTCACCGAACAGGAAGCCGCCGGCCTGCTGCCGCCCGTACGCTACGAACGCCTGCGCTGGGCCCTGAGAGCCCGCGAGCGCGGAGCGGCGCTGTACCTGGAGGCCGGCGTCCCGGTCGGCTACCGGCACGACGGTACGGCGCCCGACACACCCTAGACAGCGCCCTCCGCCACCTTCCCGAGCACCCGGCCGGCCCCCGCGAGCACCGGATCGCCGTGCCCGAAGCAGGCGACCTCCGTGTCGAGTTCCGCCAGCCGCCGCAGCGACGCGAGGGTGCGTGCCCGGTCCAGGTTGAACACACCGGGCAGCACCGCGCCGTCCACGGGGGACGCGGCCACCGCGTCCCCGGTGAACAGCACCCCGTGCCGCGGCAGATGCAACGCGACACTGCCCTCGGTGTGGCCCGGTACGTGGACGACCCGCGCCCCGCCCCCGAAGCCGAGCAGGTCGCCGTCGGACACCTCCGTCACCCGGGCCGGGCGCGGGAAGTCGTCCGGCGGGAGGTGCCTGGCCGCCTCCGCGTGGACCGGGCGCTCCCAGTCCTCGAACACCGGCGGCGGACCGGGTCGTTCACCCCGGACGTACGGCGCGTCCAGACCGTGCGCGTACACCTCCGCCCCGCTCAGCGCGGCGAACTCCGCCGCCCCGCCCACATGGTCCTCGTGGAAGTGCGTCAGCACGATCCGCCGTACGTCGCGCGGGACCCGGCCCAGCCCTACGACCGCCTCGGCGAGCGCCGCGCCCGAGCCGCCCGGACCGGCGTCGACCAGGGTCAACTCGTCCCCGTCCCGCCAGAGATAGGCCTGGCCGACCGGGAAGCGCAGCAGGTGCAGACGGGGGAGGAGTTCGATGACGTCCATGGCAGGACGGTAGAAGGCCCCCCGCCGCGAGGCGAGGGGCCTTGGCCGAGAGCAGAGCGGAGGCGGTGCCTCAGCTCGCCGCGTAGTTGCGCAGGAACAGCGCCTCCGCCACCGACAGCCGCTCCAGCTCCTCGGGCGACACGCTCTCGTTCACCGCGTGGATCTGCGCCTCCGGCTCGCTCAGCCCGATCAGCAGGATCTCCGCGCGGGGGTAGAGCGAGGCGAGCGTGTTGCACAGCGGGATCGAGCCGCCCTGGCCGGCGTACTGCATCTCCTCACCCGGGTAGGCCACCGCCATCGCCTCCGCCATCGCCTGGTACGCCGGGCTGGTCGTGTCGGCGCGGAACGGCTGGCCCTGGCCGATCTGCTCGGTGCTCACCCGCGCGCCCCACGGGGTGTGCGCCTCCAGGTGCGCCTGGAGCAGCTTCGTCGCCTCCGCCGCGTCCACGCCCGGCGGCACCCGCAGGCTCACCAGCGCCCGCGCGCTCGCCTGCACCGACGGGGTCGCGCCGACCACCGGCGGGCAGTCGATGCCGAGCACGGTGACCGCGGGCCGCGCCCAGATGCGGTCCGCGACCGTACCCGAACCGATCAGCTCCACGCCGTCCAGCACCTTGGCGTCCTTGCGGAACTGCTCCTCGTCGTACTGCAGGCCGTCCCACGAGGCGTCCGCGGTCAGCCCGTCCACGGTCGTCGAGCCGTCCTCGGCGCGCAGCGAGTCCAGGACGCGGATCAGCGCGGCCAGCGCGTCCGGCGCGGCGCCGCCGAACTGGCCCGAGTGCAGATTGCCCGCCAGGGTGTCGATCCGCACGCGGACCAGGGTCATCCCGCGCAGCGTCGAGGTGACCGTCGGCAGGCCCACACGGAAGTTGCCCGCGTCACCGATCACGATCGTGTCGGCCTCCAGCAGCTCCGGGTGCGCCTCCGCGTACCGCTCCAGACCGCCCGTGCCCATCTCCTCGGAGCCCTCGGCGATCACCTTGACGTGCACCGGTATGCCGCCGTTCGCCTTCAGCGCGCGCAGCGCCAGCAGGTGCATGATCACGCCGCCCTTGCAGTCGGCGGCGCCCCGCCCGTACCAGCGGCCGTCCCGCTCGGTCAGCTCGAACGGCGGGGTGGTCCAGGCCGCCTCGTCCAGCGGCGGCTGCACGTCGTAGTGCGCGTACAGCAGCACCGTCTTCGCGCCCTCGGGGCCGGGCAGGTAGCCGTAGACCGACTGGGTGCCGTCCGGGGTGTCGAGCAGGGCCACGTCCTGGAACCCCTCGGCGGTGAGCGCGTCCGCGACCCACCGCGCGGCGCCCTCGCTCTCGCTCTTCGGGAACTGGTCGAAGTCCGCCACCGACTTGAAGGCCACCAGTTCGGTGAGCTCCGCCTTCGCCCTGGGCATCAGCGAGGCGACGGTCTCGGCGACCGGATTCGACGACATGAGCACGCTCCTTGTGGGTGCGACGTTGTACGAGTGCGAGTAGTGCCGATCCTCCCACAGCGGCCTCGCGCGATCTTCGCCGTAGGATGCGAAGGACATGGGGGACCCCTGCCCGACCGAGGGCCGGGGGAGCGGCAGGCGGCGGATCGGGAGCAGCAGACCATCGTGAGCAGCGAGAACTCTTCGGCGGACGACGTGCGGCAGGTGTGGGACGTCGTCGTGGTGGGCGCGGGACCCGCGGGGGCTTCGGCCGCCTACGCGGCGGCGGTGGCCGGACGGCGTGTGCTGTTGCTGGAGAAGGCGGAGCTGCCCCGCTACAAAACCTGCGGCGGCGGCATCATCGGGCCCTCGCGTGACGCCCTGCCGCCCGGCTTCGAACTGCCGCTCAAGGACCGCGTGCACGCGGTGACGTTCTCCCACAACGGCCGTTTCGCCCGCACCCGGCGCTCCAAGCAGATGCTCTTCGGGCTCGTCAACCGGCCCGAGTTCGACCAGCGGCTGGTCGAGCACGCGCAGAAGGCGGGCGCCGAGCTGAGCACCGGCGTGACCGTCCAGCGGGTCGAGCAGCACGGCTCGGCGGTCCCGGACCGGCGCACCGTCGCCGTCGTCCTCCAGGGCGGCGAGACGGTGCTCGCGCGGGCCGTGGTCGGCGCGGACGGCAGCGCCAGCCGCATAGGAGCGCATGTCGGCGTGAAGCTCGGACAGGTCGACCTCGGCCTGGAGGCGGAGATCCCGGTGCCGGAGACGGTCGCCGAGGACTGGAAGGGGCGGATCCTCATCGACTGGGGGCCGATCCCGGGCAGTTACGGCTGGGTCTTCCCCAAGGGCGACACGCTCACCGTCGGCGTGATCTCGGCGCGCGGCGAGGGCGCCGCGACCAAGCGGTACCTGGAGGACTTCATCGGGCGGCTCGGTCTCGCGGGCTTCGAACCGAGCGTCTCCTCCGGCCATCTGACCCGCTGCCGCGCCGACGACTCGCCGCTGTCGCGCGGGCGGGTGCTGGTGTGCGGGGACGCGGCGGGGCTGCTGGAGCCGTGGACCCGCGAGGGCATCTCGTTCGCGCTGCGCTCGGGGCGGCTCGCGGGGGAGTGGGCGGTGCGCATCGCCGAGGCGCACGACGCCGTGGACACCCGCCGGCAGGCCCTGAACTACGCGTTCGCCGTCAAGGCCGGGCTGGGCGTGGAGATGGCCGTCGGCAAGCGGCTGCTCCAGGCGTTCGAGCGGCGGCCCGGCCTGTTCCACGCGGCGCTGACCGGTTTCCGGCCGGCCTGGCGGGCGTTCATGGACATCACGCGCGGCTCGACGTCCGTGGGCGAGATCGTCCGGACCCGGCCGATCGCGCAGCGGGCCCTGACCCTGCTCGACCGGCGGGCCGGGGCCTGGCCCGGGGCCGAGACCGAGTCCGCGGGTGCGGCAGGGTCCGGAGCCGGGGCCGGGAACGGGTCGGGATCCGGGAGCGGGAACGGGAACGGAACCGCCGGGGCCGAGGTCAGCTCGTCGTCCTGACGGAACTCGTCTCGATGCGGAAGACGGGGTGGTCGGGGGCGATACGGCGCAGCTCGGCGTCGGGGGAGTGGGGGCCGACGCCGTTGAAGAACACGCCCACCTCGGCCTTCCACCGCTTAAGGTAGGCGCGCAGGAGCGGCGGCTTGTCGTCGTCGGCGACCTCGGTGGCGGTGAAGGCCTCCACGGTCCGGCCGAGACGCAGCTCGCCGCCGCCTGCCGCGCGCATGTTGTGCGTCCACTGGACGTGCCCGCGCGGCGCGACGAGATACCGCCCGCCGTCGACGGTCAGCACGTTCACCGGCGTGGTCCGCCACTCGCCGCTCTTGCGGCCGCGGACGGCGAGGACGCGGGAGCCCCAGACGCTGAGGCCGCGGCGGGTCAGCCAGGCGACGGCGCGGTTGATGACGTTGACGGTGAGCCAGCCGGGCTTGCGGATGTGGGTGGACATGGTTCCCCCTGGAGGTCGTGGGTGGGGCGTGGGTCATGGGTGGGGCGTGGGTGCGGGCGCGGCCTTGGGTGTGCGCCGCCGTCAGTGTGAGCAGTGCTCTCGGTTGTGAGCAGTGTGCACGAGAGCGCTGATCCAACGCAAGAGCGCTGCTCTCGAATGTGTGCACCGATCTCGCTCATGTGCGCTGCTCTCGCTCGCGCGCACTGCTCTCACTCGCGTGCACTGCTCTCGTTCACGTGCAGTGCTCTCGTTTCAGTGCACCGCTCCCGCATCCATGGAAGACTGCCGCCATGAGCAGCAGCGACACGGCAGGCACAAGCGCCACCCCGAGCGCCCCGCACGACGCCCCCAGCGCCCCGCACGACGCCCCCAGCGCCCCGAGCACCCCGCACGACGCCCCCAGCGCCCCGAGCACCCCGCACGACGCCCCGAGCGCCCCCAGCGCCCCGCGCGGTGCCCGCGCCCGAGCCCGGATCGAAGTCACCGAGGCCATCAAAAGCGAGGCCCGCCGGCAGCTCGCGGTCGACGGCGCCGCCAAGCTCTCCCTGCGCGCGGTCGCCCGGGAACTCGGCATGGTCTCCTCCGCGCTCTACCGCTACTTCCCCAGCCGCGACGACCTGCTGACCGCGCTCATCATCGACGCCTACGACTCCCTCGGCGAGGCCGCCGAGACCGCGCACGACGCGGTGGCCGACGCCGGGCCGGTACGGCGCTGGACGGCCGTGTGCGAGGCGGTGCGCGCGTGGGCGCTCGCGCACCCCCACGAGTACGCCCTGATCTATGGCTCGCCCGTGCCCGGCTACACCGCCCCGCAGGCCACCGTCCCGCCCGCCGCCCGCGTCGGACACCTCCTCATCCGGATCGTGCGCGACGCCCACCGGGGCAAGGGCGTCGCCAGGACCCCGTTGCCCGCCGGGCTCCGCGCCGAGGCCGAGCGCATCGCCGCCGACCTCGCCCCCGACCTCCCGCCGGAGGTCGTGGCCGTGCTGGTCGCGGCCTGGGCGCAGCTGTTCGGGCTGGTGGGCTTCGAGGTCTTCGGCCAGTTCAACCGGGTCGTCGAGGACCGCGAGCCGTTCTTCCGCCACGCGGTGGCCCAGCTGGCCCACTCCGTGGGGCTCGTGCACAAGTGATCGCCGAGCGGCCGCAGGCTTCCTCCGGGCACTGCCGCGAGGGCGGCGGCATCCGGGCGGACGTACCCCGTGGGGAGTACATGTGATGACCTCCCGCGGGGGACGCCGGTGACGCGGACCGGCGTCTGGCGTGGCGGGCATGGAGGAGCAGCGCGTACGTCCGGGCGGTCCGCCCGCGTGGTGGGGGCCTGGGCCGCCGTGGCGGGACGGCGCGGACGGGGAGGAGCGACGGGCCCGGTGGCCGTGGCGTTCCACCGTGCTGCTCACCGCGTTCGTGCTGGCGGGCTCGCAGATCGCCGCGCGCGGCCAGCTGGACGAGCGGGCCGCCCTCGACCCCTTCGCGCGCGTCCTGCTGCTGATCGCGGCCGGGCAGCTGCTGTGGCGGCACCGGTGTCCGCGGGCCGTGGCGTTCGGTACGGCGGCGACCGTCGCGGTCTACCTGGGCGCCGGGTATCCGTACGGGCCGGTGCTGCTGACGGTCGCCGTCGCCTGCTTCAACGCGATCGTCACCGGGCACCGCAGGGCCGCCTGGGCGGCGCTCGGCACGCTGCGGGCGGCGCATGTGCTGGTCGCGCACCGGCCGTACCGGTGGCTGCCGCCGTCCGGGGACACGGCGGCCTCCTGGGGACAGGAGGCGGTGACCGCCGCCTGGGTCGTGGCGATCGTGGCCCTCGCGGAGCCGGCCCGCGCCCGGCGCGAGCAGGGGGCGCGGGAGCGGGCCGAGCGGGCCCGGGCGGCGCGGCGGCGGGCCGACGAGGAGGGGCTGCGATCGCCCGCGAGCTGCACGACGTCCTCGCGCACAGCCTCTCCGTGATCAACGTGCAGGCGGGCGTCGGACTCGCCCTGCTGGACACCGACCCCGAGCAGGCGCGGACCGCGCTCACCATCATCAAGGGCGTCAGCAAGGAGGCGCTGGGCGAGGTCCGCCAGATGCTCGACAGTCTGCGCACCCCCGGGGACGCGCCGCGTGCCCCCGCCCCCGGTCTCGACCGGCTGCCCGAGCTGGTGGAGGCGGCGGCGGACGCGGGCCTCACCGTCCGTGTCGAGGGCACGGCCCCGCGGCTGCCGCCGGCCACCGACCTCGCCGCCTTCCGGATCGTCCAGGAGGCGCTGACGAACGTCGTCCGGCACTCCGGCTCCCGGCACGCGCGCGTGCGGTTCACCCGCGAGGCCGGCGCGCTGCGGCTGCGGATCGACGACGACGGCCCGGCGACCGGCGCCGACGCGGGCGGGCGGCGGCAACGGGCTGGCCGGGATGCGGGAGCGGGCCGCCGCCCTCGGTGGCACCATCGAGGCGGGCCCGCGCCCCGACGGCGGGTTCCGCGTGGTCGCCGTACTGCCGCTGGCGCCGCCGCACCCCGAGGAGGAGGACCGGTGATCCGCGTACTGCTCGCCGACGACCAGCACCTGGTGCGGGCCGGTTTCCGGGCGCTGCTCGACGCGCAGCCCGACATCGAGGCCGTCGCGGAGGCCGCGGACGGCGAGGAGGCGCTGCGCCGGGTCCGCGAAGTGCGCCCGGACGTCGTTCTGATGGACATCCGCATGCCCGTCCTCGACGGACTCGCCGCCACCCGGCGGATCACCCGGGACCCGGGGCTGGCGGACGTGAAGGTGGTCATGCTGACCACGTTCGAGCTGGACGAGTACGTCTTCGAGGCGATCCGCGCGGGCGCCTCCTGGTTCCTGGTGAAGGACACCGAGCCGGACGAACTGCTGCGCGCGGTCCGCGCGGTGGTCGCGGGCGACGCGCTGCTCTCGCCGGGCGTGACCCGGTGGCTGATCGCCGAGTTCGCCGCCCGCTCCAAGGAGCCTGCGGTGGCCGGCGCGCTGGCCGCGCTCACCGAGCGGGAGCGGGAGGTGATGGCGCTGGTCGGCATCGGCCTGTCGAACGAGGAGATCGCCCGCCGCCTGGTCGTCAGCCCCCTCACCGCCAAGACCCATGTGAGCCGCACGATGGTGAAGCTGGGCGCCCGCGACCGGGCCCAACTCGGCGTACTGGCCTACGAGTCGGGGTTGGTGCGGCCGGGCCGGCTCGGCTGAGCGTCCGTCCGGAAGCGGACCAGGACCGAGATCACCCGCGCCGCGAACAGCACCAGCGCGACCACCTGAGCGGTGCGCAGCAGCACGGTCTCCGCGATGCCGGGCAGGGTGAACAGCCACACCGGCCCGGCCAGCGCCCCGAAGACCACCGCCGCCGCGAAGGCCGCGCTGCACAGCGCGTAACCGATCTCCACCGTGATGGCGTCCCGTGCGGCCTGGTCGCGCCGCCCCCCGTATGTCGTCATGATCCGAGTTTCGCAGCCGTGCGCCCGGCGGGACAACGGGCTCCGCCGGGCGCCGGGGCTTTCCGTCACCTGAGGTCACATGGAGGGCGTCCTCAGTCGCGTACCGGCACGCGCTCCGCCTGCGGGGCGGTGGACTTGACGACCACCACGGACGGCCCGCCGCGCCGGGTGCGCAGACCCGTCAGCGAGATCAGCAGGCCGGCGACGGCGATGCCCGTGACCACGACGAGGCCGGGCCGGTAGCTGTCGAGGACGGCCTGCGGGGAGGCGCTCGCGGGCGTGTTGGCGGTGACGACGGCGGTGACCACCGCCAGGAAGATCGCGCCGCCGACCTGCACCGAGGTGTTCAGCAGCCCGGACACCATGCCCTGCTCGTGGTCCTCGACCCCGTTGGTGGCCTGGATGTTCAGCGACGGGAAGACCAGCGCGCAGGCCGCGCCGATCAGCAGCATGCTGGGCAGGATCGCGACCGCGTACACCGGGTCGAGGTCGACGCCGAGGAACAGCGCGTATCCGGCGACCATCAGCGCGAAGCCGGCCGCGATCAGGCGCGGGGTGCCGAACCGGTCGACGATCGCGCCCACCTTAGTCGCGGACAACGCCACCAGCGCGCCCGCCGGCAGGAAGGCGAGCGCCGTGTGCAGCGCCGACCAGCCGAGCAGCGACTGCATGTACAGGGTGACCAAGAACTGGAAGCCGACGTACGACCCGAAGAAGGCCATCGCGCCGAGCTGGGCGCGGACCTGGGTGCCGGAGCGCAGCACACCGAGCCGCACCAGCGGTCCCGGCGAACGCCGCTCGACCAGGACGAACGCCGTCAGCAGCACAGCCACCGCCAGGAAGGACAGCAGGGTGCGGGCGGCGGCCCAGCCGGCCTCGGGTGCCTGGACGACGGTGAAGACCAGCAGCAGCATCGCGGCGGTGCCGAGGACGGCACCGGGGATGTCGTAGCCGCGGTGCTCGCGTTCGCGGGTGCTGTGCGGGAGCAGCTTCAGACCGGCGAGCAGGGCGATCAGGGCGATCGGCGCGGGCAGCAGCATGGTCAGGCGCCAGCTGGCCTCGGTGAGCAGCCCGGACAGCACCAGGCCCATGGAGAAGCCGGTGGCCGCGCAGGTGGTGTAGATGGACAGGGCCCGGTTGCGCAGCGGGCCCTCCGGGAACGTCGTGGTGATGATCGACAGGCCGGCCGGGGCGGTGAACGCCGCGCTCAGCCCCTTGATGAAGCGGCTGGCGATGAGCAGCGGGCCGGAGTCGACGAGTCCGCCGAGGAGCGAGGCGAGGGCGAAGACACCCAGGGCGACGAGGAAGACCTGGCGCCGGCCCAGCAGGTCGGCGGTGCGTCCGCCGAGCAGCAGCAGGCCGCCGTAGCCGAGGATGTAGCCGCTGACGATCCATTGCAGGGTCGAGGTGGACAGGCCGAGGTCGGTGCCGATGGACGGCAGGGCCACGCCGACCATGGACACGTCGAGCGCGTCCAGGAACATGGCGGCGCAGAGCACGAGCAGGGTGCCCCACAGGCGAGGTGTCCAGCGCACCTCGGAGGACGGGGCGTCGGTGAGCGGAGAGGTCATGACCGGGACACTACATGCACGCGCATGAGATGCAAACGCATTTAATTCCGATGCAATAAAACGGTTTCTCTGCTACGGTGCGGACATGGCGGCGAAGAAGGCGGCCGAGCAGGCGCTTGTGGAGCAGTGGCGGGACATCCTGGCGGTGCACGCCCGCACCCAGGGAGAGCTCGACCGGGCCCTGCACGGGCACGGTCTGTGCGCCAGCGACTTCGAGGTCCTCGACGTGCTGGCCCAGGGCGAGCGGCCGAAGGGCCCGTGCAGCTACCGCGTGCAGGAGATCTCCGGGCGCATCCATCTCAGCCAGAGCGCGCTGTCCCGGCTGATCGCCCGGCTGGAGAAGGACGGGCTGGTCAGCCGCGGCATGTGCGAGGAGGACCGGCGCGGCGTCCGCGTGGCCCTCACCGACAAGGGGCGGGCCCTGCACGCCGAGGTGCTGCCGGTGCACCGGGCGGTGCTGGCCCGGACGCTGAGGGGCGAGGCGGACGACGCCGGTGACCTGAACGACGCGGGTGACCCGGGCGACGCGGGCGGTCCGCAGGGTGCGGACGACGGGGCGCGCGCGGCGGGCGCGGAGGATGCCGAGACCGGCTGACCCGCGGCACCCGCGGCCGGCGGCCGGTGTCCTCAGACCGCCGACCGCTCCCGCCACAGCGCGGCCAGCGCCCGGTCGCCCGTGACCGACGGCACGGGCACCCGGTTCCACAGCGCCAGATACAACTCCTCGGCGTCGCCCGACAGTTCGCAGTCCGCCTCCCCGGAGTCGTCTCGCGTGGCCACCGGCGGCTCCGAGGACAGTCGTACGGTCCACACCGCGTCCGCGTCCGTGGCGCGCACCCGCAGTGTGCGGGGCGTCTCCGTGCGGACCCGGCTGCGGGAGCGGGCGTGGAAGCCGCGCAGCAACTCGTCGATGCCGTCCGCCGCGAGGTCCGGCTCGACCGGGTCCGGGGTGCCGCCGAGGGCCGCCTGCGCGTCGTAGCGGTGCACGGTCGTCTCGTGCGCCTGGCGGCGTGCCCAGAACTCCAGTGGTGACGGCGCCGGCAGGAACGTGAAGCAGACGACGTCGGGCGCCGCTCCGGAGAGGGTGTCGACGAGTCCGCGGTGGCTCTCGCGGTACCAGTCCACCAGCTCCGCCCCGTCCAGGCCGGGAGGGTCGTCGATGGGGCGTCCCTCCGTGCGTCCTTCGCGGACGTACGACGCGGCCCAGCGGTGGACCGCGCCGAGGTGGCGCAGCAGATCGCGCACCCGCCAGCCGGGACAGGTGGGGACCTTGGCGTCCGTACCGGCCTGTTCGGCCGCCGCCGCGAGCAACCGGCCCTCCCGGTCGAGGGTTTCGATGAAACGGCCCGTCTTCGGGGCGGTGGGTGCCATGCGGGCGAGTGTGCCGGATGAAGTGCGCTCCAGCGCAAGGGAGTTTCCGCACACGCGTCGACGAGGCGTGCCCCGCACGGGCGTTCACACGGCCGTTCAGGGGTGCTCCAGGGCCGCGGAGGCCGCGCGACCGGGTGTCGACCGGTGGCGCTTCGACCACGCTCGACGGCGGCCTCGTCCAGCAGGCGATCGCCGCCCGGGACGAGATCAACAGGACCCCGTCCTACCGTGCCGTCGCCCCCGTCGACGGGGTCCAGAGCTACCAGGCCACCATCCGCGCACGCCCCATCACCGACGACCCGGCCCGCAGCTTCTGACCCGTGCACTCAGGGGCCCGGCACACCGCGGGGGAGCCGGGCCCCTGACGCGTTCAGGCGGCGGGGAGTTCGCGTCAGGTGGCCGTGACGCGCCGCGTCGTCAGGCCGATCAGCGCGGCGAGCGCGGCGAGCACCGCGACGCTGGTGAGCGCGGCCGGCAGGGAGAACCAGTCGGCCATGAAACCGATGGCGGGCGGACCGAGCAGCATGCCGCCGTAGCCCAGTGTCGAGGCGACGGCGACCCCGTTCGAACCGGAGAGGGCTCCCGCGCGCTCCACGGCGACCGGGAAGAGATTGGCGAGACCGAGGCCCGCGACCGCGAACCCGAGCAGCGCCGCCCACAGCCACGGCGCGAGGGCGCCGAGCAGCATGCCCACCGCCGCGGTGGCACCGCCCGCCACCACCGTGCGGGTCCGGCCCAGGCGCTCCAGCAGCACCGTCCCGCTCAGCCGGCCCACGGTCATGGCGAGGGCGAAGCAGGAGTAGCCGATCGCGGCGACGCCGGGGGAGGCGCCGAGGTCCTGCTCCAGGTGCAGCGCGCCCCAGTCGGCCAGGGCGCCCTCGCCGTAGGCGGTGCACAGGGCGATCAGTCCGAAGACCAGGACGAGGGCGCGGGTGCGGCGGTCCGGGCGGTCCTTGTGGCCTGGGCGGTCCGGGCGGTCCGGGCGGTTCTTGTGGTCTGGGCGGTCCGAGTGATCTGGACGATCCGGGCGATCCGGGTGATCCGGGCGAGGTGTGGCGCCCGCCGTGGGGCGCAGCCGTTCCGGGGGCTGCGGCAGCCGGTGGCGCAGCAGCCCCGGTGCCGCGACCGCGGTGACCGCCAGGCCGACGACGGTCAGCCCCAGCAGGTGCCGGGTGGGCGACACCGCCCCCGCCACCAGGGCGCCGAGCCCCGCGCCGAGCATCCCGCCCAGGCTGAACGCCGCGTGGAAGCTCGGCATGATCGGCCGGCGCAGCGCGGCCACCAGATCCACGGCGGCGCTGTTGAAGGCCACGTTGATCCCGCCGTACGCCGCTCCGAACACCAGCAGCACCGCGCCCAGCGTGAGCGCCGAGTGGGTGAGCGGGGGCAGGGCGACGCTCAGGGAGAGCAGGACGGCGCAGACGACGGTGACCCGGTGGTTGCCGAACCGCCGGCACAGCCGCCCGGTCAGGGTCATCGTGACGACGGCGCCGGCGGACACGCCGAGGAGGGCGAGCCCGAGGCCGCTGGGGGACGCGCCGGTCTGTTCCTTGATGGCGGGGATCCGGACGACCCATCCCGCGAAGACGAAGCCGTCGAGGGCGAAGAAGGTGGTCAGGGCGATGCGGAGACGGGTGAGCTGGCTGGGGTGACCCGGCACGACGCTGTGCGAACGGGTTTTGTTTATTTCCGGCACAAACTCAGACTAGGAGGGGCACCGGGGGCGGGCAAGGGGGTGGACAGTGGGGTGGACAAGGCCTCGGGCCCGGGCAAGGGGGGGGCGAACAATGCCTCGGAGCCGGGCTTGTAACGCCCGTATGGCGTCGCCACGACGGTGTCGTTGCAGTACCGGCCGGCCCGGTGGGGACTTGTTGACCGGTCTTTGACGCGTCGTTAGGTTCGGCGTCATGCGGACCTCCGAGCGCTTTTACCGGCGGCGGGCCATTGATTTCATGCGGGTCGCCACCGCGGTGTGTAGCTGACGTTCCACCGCGGCCCCTTCTTCCGATCTCCCGCTCCGAAGGCGTCCATGATCGCTCATATACGCATGCCCGCAACCAGGGCCGCGGCTGTCGCGGCCGCGTCCGCTCTCGTTCTGCTGCTGACCTCGTGCGTGGATTCCGCACAGACCGCCTCGGTCGGCAAGGACGTCTCCGGCCGGGAGATCCCGGCCACCGTCTCGCCTGACACCACCCTCACCGTCGGATCACCGGAACTGAAGGTCGCGCTCGAATTGTCGGGGCAGATCGACAAGCTGCCCTTCAAGGTCGCGTGGGCCAACATCAGCGGTGGTCCCAAGTGCTCCGAGGCCTTCCGGGCGGGCGCGCTCGACGTCTGCTCCGCCGCGGACATCCCGGCGATCAACGCCTACTGGACGGGTCTCGACACCAAGCTCGTGGCGGCCGAGTTCCGCAAGGACCCCCTGCGGTACCCGGTCTACGAGCTGGGCATCGCGCCCGGCGCGGGCATCAAGACCCTCGCCGACCTGCGCGGGAAGAAGATCGCCTACAGTCCGGGGCAGGCGCAGGGCGCGCTCGTGCTGCGGATCCTGCGGAAGGCCGGCCTCACCCAGGACGACGTCGAGCTCGTCGAGCTGGCCAGCACCGACGACGTCTATCCCACGGCGCTCGGCAACCGCCAGGTGCACGCCGCCCCCATCGCGGACGTCAACATCAAGCGCTATCTCGCGAAATACGGAAAGGACGGCGCCACCACCATCCGGCACGGACTGCGCGACGATCCCGAACATCTGTGGGCGCTCACCGACTCCGTCAGCGACCCCGAGAAGTCCGCCGCGATCAGGGAACTGGTGGAAATCTGGGCGCGCGCCCGGATCTGGATCGACACACACCCCGAGGAATGGGTCGAGGGCTTCTACGTCAAGGACCAGGGCCTGAGCCGCGAGGACGGCGAATACCTCGTGGAGCGGGCCGGGCATCCGGACATTCCGGCGGACTGGGGCGCGGCCATCCGGCGTCAGCAGCAGACCATCGACCTGCTGGCGAGGGAACAGCAGCGTGAGGCCTTCGACGCGGGCATTCTCTTCGACCGCCGCTACGAATCCGTGGGCGCCGCCGCCATCGAGGGAGCCGGAGAGGCGGGCGCCGGGAACGCCGCAGCGGACCGCACCGCGGGAGACGCCTCATGAGCGCCGCCGTCTTCGGCCATCAGCCGACCCCGCCCTCGTCCCCGGCCTCCTCGTCTGCCGGCTCCTCGCCTGCGGTCTCCTCGTCCACGGTCTCCTCGTCTGCGGTCTCCTCGCCCGCGGTCTCCCCACCCGCGACCTCATCGTCGACGGGCTCCCCACCCCCAGACTCCCCACCCCCAGACTCCTCGCCCCCAGACTCCTCGCCCCCAGCCTCCCCGCCCGCCCCCTCGTCCGCCGGCCCCCGCCGCCCCCGCCCGCGGCTCGCACCCGGACGTCCCGTGCCGTACGGGTGGGCGCTCGGACCGCTGCTGCTGTTCGCCCTCTGGGCGGGCGGCTCCGCGGCCGGGCTGCTCGACCCGCGCAGTCTGCCCTCGCCGTGGACCGTCGCCGCCACCACCGGCGACCTCCTCGCCGGCGGACGGCTCCAGGACCACCTCGCCACCTCCGCCCGGCGGGCCCTCCTGGGACTGCTCTTCGGCGTCGCGGGCGGGCTGCTGCTCGCGCTCGTCGCCGGGCTCAGCCGGATCGGCGAGGCGGTCATCGACGGCCCCGTGCAGATCAAGCGGGCCATCCCCTCGCTGGCGCTGATCCCGCTGCTCATCCTGTGGTTCGGCATCGGCGAGACCATGAAGGTCGTCACCATCGCCCTCGGCGTGTTCGTCCCCGTCTACATCCACACCCACAACGGGCTGCGCGCCATCGACCACCGTTACGTCGAACTCGCCGAGACCGTCCGGCTCGGCCGGCTCGCGTTCGTCCGGCACGTCGTCCTGCCCGGTGCGCTGCCCGGCTTCCTGCTCGGGATGCGCTTCGCGGTGACCGCCGCGTGGCTCGCGCTGGTCGTCGTGGAACAGGTCAACGCCACCAGCGGCATCGGCTACATGATGGAGCTCGCGCGGACCTACGGGCAGACCGACGTCATCCTCGTCGGCCTCGTCGTGTACGGCCTGCTCGGGCTCTTCTCCGACGCCCTGGTGCGGCTCGTGGAGAGGGGGACGCTGTCATGGCGACGCACCCTCGGCAGCTGACCGGCGCGCAACCCCGCGACGGCGAGCGGGCCGCCGTCCGGATCGAGCAGCTGGTGCGCTCCTTCGGGCAGCGCCGTGTCCTCGACGGACTCGACCTCACCATCGCGCCCGGCGAGTTCGTGGCCCTGCTCGGCCGCAGCGGCTCCGGCAAGAGCACCCTCCTGCGGGCGCTGGCCGGGCTCGACCGGGACGTGCGGGGCAGCGGCACCCTCGTCGCCCCCGACCACCTCTCCGTCGTCTTCCAGGACGCCCGGCTGCTGCCCTGGAAACGCGTGCTGGACAACGTCGTCCTCGGCCTGACCGGGCCGGACGCCGAACAGCGCGGCCGGGACGCCCTCGCCGAGGTCGGTCTGCGCGGACGCGAACGCGCCTGGCCGGTGGAACTCTCCGGCGGCGAGCAGCAGCGCGTCTCGCTCGCCCGCTCCCTGGTCCGTGAACCGCGACTGCTGCTGGCCGACGAACCCTTCGGCGCGCTGGACGCCCTCACCCGGATCAGGATGCACGCCCTGCTGCGCCGGCTGTGCGCCCGGCACCGGCCCGCCGTACTGCTCGTCACCCACGACGTCGACGAGGCGATCGTCCTCGCCGACCGGGTGGTGGTGCTGGACGAGGGCCGGATCGCCGCCGACCTGCCGGTGGAGCTGCCCGCCCCGCGCCGCCCCGACGGCCCCGAGTACGCCGCACTGCGCGAGCGTCTGCTCGTCCGGCTGGGCGTGGACCCGCTGGAGGAGGTCACCCCCGTATGACCGGGCGACGCCACCTGCACCTGAACCTCTTCGTCTACCCGGGCGGCCACCACGAGGCGGCCTGGCGCCACCCCGGCACCGATCCGGAACGGCTGCTGGACATCGGCTTCTACCAGGAGCTGGCCCGCGCCGCCGAAGACGCCACGTTCGACGCCGTGTTCCTCGCCGACGGGCCGTCCCTCGCCGACGACGTCCGGCACGCCAGCCGCTTCCGGCTGGAACCGTTCACCTGGCTGGCCGCCATCGCCGCGGCCACCGAGCGGATCGGGCTGGTCGCCACCGCGTCCACCACCTACACCGAGCCGTACAATCTGGCCCGGCTCCTCGCGTCCCTGGACCATCTGAGCCGGGGCCGGGCCGGCTGGAACATCGTCACCACCGGCGCCCCGCAGGCCGCCGCGAACTTCGGCCTCGACGCCCACCCGACGCACGCCGAACGCTACGACCGCGCCGACGAGTTCGTGGACGTCGTCACCAGGCTCTGGGACAGCTGGGAGGACGAGGCACTGGTCGCCGACCAGAAGACCGGGCTGTTCGCCGACACCGACCGCATCCACCCCATCGACCACCAGGGCCGCCACTTCCGGGTGCGCGGCCCCCTCAACACACCGCGCAGCCCCCAGGGCCGCCCCGTCTACGTCCAGGCCGGCTCCTCACGGGACGGCCGCGCGTTCGCCGCCCGCCACGCCGAGGCCGTGTTCACCGCCCACCAGACGCTGGCGAGCGGACAAGAGTTCTACGCCGACATCAAGAGCCGGGCGGCGGCGCTCGGCCGGGACCCGGACCTGGTGCTCGTCCTGCCCGGCATCAGCCCGTACATCGCCTCCACCGAGGCGGAGGCGCACGCGCTGCGCCGGCAGTTCGACGAACTCGTCCAGCCCGCCTACTCGCTGGACCTGCTGCACCGGCTGCTCGGCGTCCGCCTCACCGCCGACCGGCTCGACGAGCCCTTCCCGCGCGAACTCGTCGAAACCGGCAGCGAACGCGGCAACGGCAGCCGCTTCCGGCTGGTCCTCGACATCGTCGACCGCGAACGGCCCACCGTCCGCGAGCTGCTGCACCGCCTCGCCGGGGCCCGCGGCCACCAGGTCGTCGCGGGCACCCCGGAGCAGATCGCCGACCACATCCAGGAGTGGTTCGAGCACGGCGCGGCCGACGGCTTCAACATCATGCCGCCCTGGCTGCCCGGCGGGTTCGGCCGCTTCGCCGAGCACGTCGTGCCGATCCTCCGCGCCCGCGGCCTGTTCCGCACCGCCTACCGGGGCACCACCCTGCGCGACCACTACGGACTCCCGCGCCCCGCCGCCGTATCCCTGACCCCCCTGACACCCGCGATCTCACCCAAGGACCCCGCATGAGTGCGCTCAGATCACGACTCGCCCTCTCCGCGCTGGGCGCGACCGCCCTGCTCACCACCTCCGTCGCGGTCCCGCAGGCCACCGCGGCCGGCCACGACCGGGCGGCGACCGCGCTCACCTGGTACGACGCCACGGCCGAGACCATCGCGACGGCCGGCGCGCCCACCCAGGTCACCAACAGCCGCACCTGGGCGATCGGCTGGCTCGCGGCGGCCCGCGCGACCCGCGCGGTGCCGGACGGCGTGGAACGCCGCCCCTACCAGGAGGCGGCCCTCGCCGCGGCCGTGCACCGCGCCCTCGTCACCCTCGTCCCGAGCCGCGCCGAACAGCTCGACGCCCAGCTGACGGCGACCCTCGACGCCATCCCCGACGGCCCCGCGGAACGCCGCGGTGTCGCCGCCGGACAGCGCCAGGCGGACCTCGCCCTCGCCGAGCGGCAGGGCGACGGGCTCGACCCCGCGACCGTGAACGCGCCCTACCCCGTGCGGCCCGCCGCGCCCGGCGTGTGGCAGCCCACGCCGCCCGCGTACGCCCCGGCCACCCAGTACGGCAACCGCCTCGCCCGGCCGTTCGCGCTCACCACCGCCGACCAGTTCCGGCTGGGCCCGCCGCCCGCGCTCGACTCCGCGCGCTACGCCGCCGACCTGGCCGAGGTGCGGGCGTACGGCGCGGCGGACAGCGCGGTGCGCAGCGCCCGGCAGACGGAGACCGCCGCCTTCTGGTACGGCTCCTCGCTCACCCTCTACACCGAGCCGCTGCGGGTCGCGCTCTCCCGCACCGCGCGGGGCATCGCCGGACAGGCGCGGCTGGTGGCGTTGTTCCACACCGCGCTCGTGGACACGCAGATCGCCACCTCCGACAGCAAGTACGCCTACGAGCGGTGGCGTCCGGTGACCGCGATCCGCACCGGCGCCCTCGACCCCGACCCCGCCTGGACGCCGCTGCACACGACCCCGTCGCACCCCGACTACCCGAGCGGCCACGCCACCTACTCCGGCGCCGCCGAGACCGTCCTGTCGGTGCTCACCGGCCCCCGCACCGCCCCGTTCGACCTGACCAGCCCCACGGCGCCCGGCGTGACCCGCACCTACACCGCCTGGAAGCAGCTGTCCGACGAGAACGTGGACGCCCGGGTGTGGTCCGGCATCCACACCCGCACGGCCGACGAGGCCGGCATCACCCTCGGCAGGAACGTCGCCCGCCACACCCTCCGCCACGCCGGCCACCTCCTCACCGCCCGCTAGGGGGTGTCCGCCCTCCTCGGCAGCCGGCACGCCCCGGCTCGTCCTCACCGTGCGCGTGCCGCGCAGGCCCTGACATCCGCGTCCGAGTCCCCGGTCGCGGCCGTCAAGGGCGGCGTCCGGACGTACGTCACCGGCTGCCGGGCGGACCCGGCAGCCGGTGTGAGCGAGGGTTCACCGGCGCGCTCCGGAGCCCTCCGGCTCGCCGAGGGGGCGCGCCGGTGGTCCTCAGCGGCTCCCGGTCCAGGTGTGGGCCACGTCGATGACGACCCGGTCGGCCACCTGCGTCACCCGGAACGGCAGGCGGGCGCGGACGCCCAGGCCGATCTGGGTCTCGCCCTCGAAGCTGCCCGCGAAGCGGGTGTCGCGGAAGGTGCGGTACCCGGTCAGGTCGACGCCGGGCAGGGGGCGCCCCACCCGGCCGGGGTAGGTGGGCGCGCCGGTGTCGGGGTCGTAGGCGGGGGCGGTGACCCGCACCTCGAGGACGGCGCCGCCGGCGACCGGGACGGGACGCCCCGATCCGTCCTGGTGGAGGCGTTCGACGTAGCCGACCCGGTAGCCGACGTTCTTCCCGCCGCCGGGGATGTCGACGACCAGCCGGTCGAAGCAGGCGTGGCGGCCCGCCCTGATGTCCGTCACCGGTGCCGTGGTGCCCGCGTCGGCGGTCTTGGCGCGGCTGCCCCAGCCGGTGGGGCAGGCCGTGGTCTGGGTGGTGGTGAGCGCGGTGGCCTGGGCCGGCACCGTCGCCGCCGCCAGTGTCGCGCCCATGAGCGCGACTGCCGCCCATGCTGTTCGTGTACGTGCCATGGTGTCCCCCGGGGGGATGAGCTGTCCGTTATCAGCTGAGACAGCCGGGTTCCCGGAATGGTTGCGCTCTCTCCGGCGAAAACTGGACAGCGGCCGTACGCCCGACCGGTGAGGCCGGACGGACGGCCGCCGCCGTGCCCCGGATCAGGCGCTGGGCGCCGGGTAGGTCGGGTACTCCACCCCGGAGACGTGCTGGACGACGCGGATCACCTGGCACGAGTAGCCGAACTCGTTGTCGTACCACAGGTACAGGATCGCGTTGTCGCCGTCGACCTTGGTGGCGCCGGCGTCCACGATGGACGCGTGGCGCGAGCCGATGAAGTCGCTGGAGACCGCGTCGGGCGCCGTGGTGAAGTCGATCTGGCGCTTGAGCGGCGAGGTCAGCGAGACGTTCCGCAGGTAGTCCAGGACCTCCTCGCGGGTGGTCTCGCGGCCCAGGCGCAGGCTGAGGATGGCGATCGACACGTCCGGCACCGGCACGCGGATCGAGCTGCCGGTGATCGGCGCCTTCAGGTCCGGCAGCGCCTTGGCGACGGCCGAGGCGGCACCGGTCTCGGTGATCACCATGTTGAGCGGCGCGGACCGGCCGCGGCGGTCGGCCTTGTGGTAGTTGTCCAGCAGGTTCTGGTCGTTGGTGAACGAGTGGACGGTCTCCACGTGGCCGCGCAACACGCCGAACTCGTCGTCCATCGCCTTCAGCGGCGGGACGATCGCGTTGGTGGTGCAGGAGGCGCAGGACAGGATCTTCTCGTCCGGCTTGATCGTGTCGTGGTTGACGCCGTGCACGATGTTCGGGACGTCGCCCTTGCCCGGCGCGGTCAGCACGACCTTGTCGATGCCGGGACGCAGGTGCTTCGACAGGCCCGCGCGGTCGCGCCACTTGCCGGTGTTGTCGATGAGGATGGCGTTCTTGATGCCGTACGCCGTGTAGTCGACCTCGGAGGGGTCGTCGGCGTAGATCACCTTGATGGTGTTGCCGTTGGCGACGATCGTGCCGGCTTCCTCGTCGACGGTGATCGTGCCCTGGAACTGGCCGTGGATCGAGTCGCGGCGCAGCAGCGAGGCCCGCTTCACGAGGTCCTGGTCGCCGCCGCCGCGCACCACGATCGCGCGCAGCCGCAGCCCGTTGCCGGAGCCGGCCTTCTCGATGAGCAGGCGGGCGACGAGGCGGCCGATGCGGCCGAAGCCGTAGAGGACGACGTCGCGGCCCTCGCCGCGCTCGATCTTGTTGGCGCCGGTGGCGCCGGCGACGGCCTCGGCGGTGAAGTCCTCGATCGACAGGCCGCGGTCGTCGGCCTTGTAGGTGGCCGCGAGCATACCGATGTCGATCTGGGACGGCCCGAGGTCGAGCGTGGTCAGCGCCTGCAGGAACGGCATCGTCTCGGTGACCGACAGCTCCTCGCCGGCGATCTGCCGGGCGAAGCGGTGGGTCTTGAGGATGCTGACGACCGACTTGTTCACCAAGGAGCGGCTGTGGAGGAGGACGGTGACGTCCCGCTCCCGGTGCAGCTTCCCGATGATCGGGATCATCGACTCCGCGATCTCTTCGCGGTTCTTCCAGTTTGTGAACGAGTCCTCGTTGACAGTCACAGATCCATCTTTCGAGCTAGGTGGCGCTCAGATGATAACCATGCTGGCGTCCGGTGACTGTGACCGGGGTCGCTCCGGCCCGTATCCGCAGGCGCCCTTGACAGGGTGCGTACTGTTTCGCCACGTTTGAGCCTCGCGGCGCAGTTCTGGGGGGAGCGGTCGGCCATGCGAAGCTCGCGCAGCATCACGGTCCACGGACCGGAGGAACTGGAGGCCCCGCTGACGCGGGCCCGGCACCGGGCGATGGACGCGTCGCCCGTGGCGGCGGCCCACCGGCTGTGGCGCGGACCCGTGCGCGGACTGCGCAACACCGTCCTCGCCCACCCGCGCCTGCGCGAGCCCGCCGACCGCCTGCTGAAGACCGCCGGCACCCTGCGCACCGGCCGCGTAACCGGCGTCCTCGCGCGCACCCGGACGCGCTGAGTCCCACGTCCGGCCTGCCACCGTCCCCGCCCGCCGTGACACGACGGCCCACGCCCTCCCGACGTGCCGCCGGTCCCGACGACCCGCCCCAACGGCTTTCACGGAAGAACGGAAGAGGTGACGATGCCGTACGGATCGCGGCTCGCCGCGGCGATGACACGGCGGCTCGGACGCGAGTGCGTCTACACCCCCTCGGCCCGGCTGGCCCTCTACCTGGCCCTGCGGCGCTGGTGCCGGCCGGGCGCCCGGGTGCTGATGTCCCCGGTCAACGACGACGTGGTCTTCTTCGTGGTCCTCGCCGCCGGACTGCGCCCTGTCCAGGCACCCGTGAACGTCTGGGACGGCAACATCGACCCGGACGCCGTCCCCGACACCACCTGGCGCACCGTCGACGCCGTCCTGACCACCAACCTGTACGGCATGCCCGACCGGGTCGTGGACCTGCGCCGGCGCTGCGACACCCTCGGCATCCCGCTCATCGAGGACGCGGCGCACGCCATCGGCACCCACGTGGACGGACGCCCCATCGGCACCTTCGGCACGGCGGCGGCCTTCAGCCTGTCCAAGCACGTGGCGGCGACGGCCGGCGGCTTCCTCGCCGTCGAGGACGCCCGCACCCGCCGCGAACTGGAACTCCTGCGGGACGATCTGCTGGTCCCGCGCCGGCTGCGCGCCGACCTGGCCACCACCCTGCGCCCCCTGGCCCGGTCCACCGTGCGCACCCTGCACCTGGTGCGGCCCGTGTGGCGCTCCATGCGCCGCCTCGGCCTGCTCGAACGCGACGACTTCCGGATGGCCCTGCACGCCCCCCGCCTCACCGGCTCGGCGCGCGAGGCGCCCAGCCTCACCGCGTACGAACCGTGGGTCCGCGTCGACCTGCACGACTTCCGGGCCCGCCACGGCGCGCTGCTGCGCGGCCAGCTGGGGCTGCGGCTCGCCCGGCTCGACGGCGACCTCGACCGCCGCAGGGCCGGTGTCGCCGCGCTGGCGCGCAGCGCCTGGTCCTCCCCGCCGCTCCGGGCGCTCACCGCCCACGACGGCCTGGTGCCGCTGTTCCGCGTGCCCCTCCTGGTCCACGACCGGGACGCCCTCGTGGAACGGCTCGTCGATCACGGGGTGGTCGCCGGATACGTCTACGATCCGCCGCTCGACGACTACGCCGGCCCCGAGTTCACCGACCCGTCCCCCCACCCCGCGGCCGCCCGCTGGTTCGCCTCCCACGTGCTGCCCGCCGACCCCCTCCTGGCCCGCCGGATCATCCACGCCCTGACCAGGGAGCGGGCCACCCCCGCCCGGCCCCCGCTCCCGGAACCGGTCCGGGACGCCGCCCCGCCCGCGCCGCTCGGGCAGTAAGGGGGGGGCCGCAGCCGGGGGAGGGGGCGCCGCTCTCGGGAACCGGGCTATCGCGGTGACCGGGGCAGGACGACCAGCGCGTCACCGGCCGGGCGCTCTCCCGCCGCGTCGCTGGGCAGGCCCTGCAGTTCCCCGCCCACGACCATCGCCGTCGAACCCCCGCCGTCCAGGTTCAGGGCGTCCACCGCGCCGAGGGCGCGCATGACGGCGGCGGTCTCGGGGAGGGACAGCCCGGCGCTGTGGCCGGGGCGGCGGCCGTCGGCGGTGAGCAGCACGAGGCGTCCGTCGCGGGTGACGCCGGCCGCGGTGCGCGGATTGCGGCGCAGATACCAGCCGTTGTAGAAGGCGGCGCGGTCCGCGCCCTCGATGTCCTCCGGGCTCCACCCGTCCCGCACCGGATCGAGGACCGTTCGGCCGCCGCGCAGCAGCAGCGGGCCGCCGTTGACGACGGAGGTCTTCGGGGTGAGCGGCAGCCGGGTGCCCTTCTCGGCGTCCACCACCGCGCCGCGCACCGCCAGCGTGGCACCGGGCCGGGCGTGCTCGCGCAGCCACCGGGCTCCGGCTCCGGTGCCCTGGAGCACGGTGCCCCGCACGGGGACGGACCCGCCTCGGCCCTCCTGCAGATCGGTCACCCGCCCGTCGGCGTCCAGCGTGACCTGGAAGCCGGGGCCCTGCGGCGCGGTCGTGCCGAACGCCGGTGTGACGGCGACGAGTTCGTCGGGGTTGCCGCAGGTGTAGTCGTGCGCGGGGCGGGAGAACGGGACGGCGTTGCCCACACCGCCGCAGTTCACGATCAGGCCGGACTGCCGGTTGAGGCCGGTCACCTCGCGGGCGGTGCCGTCCGCCGCGCGGACCGTGAGCCGGGTCCCCACCCGGCGCACCGCCGTACCCCGGCCCGATGCGCCCGGCACGATCAGGGCGGGCCGCCCGTTCACGGCCTCCGAGACCAGCTCCCCGCCGATCACGGAAACCCCGGCGAGGTCGCCGTCGGTGCCCGCGATCCAATTGCCGGGGGTCGTCCGGCTGCCGCCGATGACGAAGTATCCGCCGTTGACCGCGGCGAGGGCGCCGGTGCGCCGGGCCATGGCGCTCGTGGTCTCGCGGCCCGGCACGATCCCGTCGGCCAGCTCCGCGCGCAGCCGGCCGCGGAAGACGGCGGGATCGACGATCAGCACGTCCAGGGACCAGGGCCCGGTCGTCGCGTGCCCGTCCTCGCCGGTGTGCTGGACGCTGCCGGGCAGTCCGCGGGCCGCGATCTCGCTCCTGGCCCGGTCGGCGGCGGCCTTGTCGGCGTACCGGCCCACCCGCACCGTCCAGCCGAGCGGCCGGCCGGCGGGCCCCCGGGGGTCCGGGCCGGCGGTGGGGTCACGCCGCGGTGCGTACCCGGCGGCGCGGACCCTCTCCTCCAGCGCGGCGGCCTCCGGCTCGCTGGTCGCCACGCCGATCGTGACGGTCCACACGTCGTCCGCCGACGCCCGGCCGCGCTCGATCGCGAGGTGGGTCACACCTGGCGCGACCCGCCGGGAGGTCCGGGTCTCCGTGAGTGTCGCGGGGCCCAGGGGCAGCGTCCGGGCGGCCGCCGTGTCGCTCTGCCGCGCGGCCGGCCGGGTCTCCACCGTGCCGGAGAGGGTGGCGGCGAGCACGGTGGCGGCCACGCACGCGGCCGTCGTCCCGCCGGTGAGCACCCGGCGGCGTGCCGTTGCGGTCTTCATCGGGCAGGCCTTTCGGGTACGGGGCGCCGGCCGCGGAGCGCGAGGGCGGCGGCCATCATAGGGCGCGGCGCGCACGTGACCCGCGGACGCCGGGGACCGGAGGATGGGGGGAAGGGGGGGCGGTCAGCCGAGGGCGCGGTCCAGGTTGAAGGCCGCGCTGATCAGCGCGAGATGGGTGAACGCCTGCGGGAAGTTGCCCTGCTGCTCGCCGGTGTGGCTGATCTCCTCGGCGTACAGGCCGAGATGGTTGGCGTAGGTGAGCATCTTCTCGAACGCCAGCCGAGCCTCGTCGACCCGTCCGGCGTGCACCATCGCCTCGACGTACCAGAACGAGCAGATCGAGAACGTGCCCTCGTCGCCGCGCAGTCCGTCCGGGCTGGCCTCCGGGTCGTAGCGGTAGACCAGCGAGTCGGACACCAGCTCCTCGGTCAGCGCGTCCAGTGTGGACAGCCACTTGGGGTCGGTGGGCGCGATGAACTTGGTCAGCGGCATCATCAGCACCGCCGCGTCCAGCACCTCCCCGTCCTCGTACTGGGTGAACGCCTGCCGCTTCTCGGACCAGCCGCGGCTGTGGATCCGCCGGTAGATGGTGTCGCGCGCCTCCTGCCAGCGGGGCAGATCGGCGGGCAGGCCGCGCCGGTTGGCCATCCGGATGGCCCGCTCGATCGCGACCCAGCACATCAGCCGCGAGTACAGGAAGTTCTTCCGGCCGCCCCGCGTTTCCCAGATGCCCTCGTCCGGCTGGTCCCAGTGCTCGCACACCCAGTCGACCAGTGCGCAGACGTCGTCCCACTGGTCGCTGGAGACGGGCCGCGCCCACTTGTCGTAGAGGTAGATGGAGTCGATGAGCGCGCCGTAGATGTCCAGCTGGAGCTGTTCCGCGGCGGCGTTGCCGACCCGGACCGGGGCGGATCCCTCGTGGCCCTCCAGGTGGGTCAGCTCGTGCTCGGTCAGGTCGGTGCGGCCGTCGATGCCGTACATGATCTGCAGCGGGCCGGAGGCCCGGCCGTCGCCCGGACTGATGTGCCGGGTCACGAAGTTCATGAACGCCTCGGCCTCGCCCGTGAAGCCCAGGCGCAGCAGCGCGTAGACGCAGAACGCGGCGTCGCGCACCCACACGTACCGGTAGTCCCAGTTGCGCTCGCCGCCGGGCTGCTCGGGCAGGCTGGTGGTCGGGGCGGCGACGATCGCACCGGTCGGCGCGTAGGTGAGCAGCTTCAGGGTGAGCGCCGAGCGGTGCACCATCTCCCGCCAGCGGCCCCGGTACTTGGACTGGGACAGCCACTTACGCCAGTACGCCACCGTCGCCTCGAACTGGTCCTCCGCCTCCAGGCGCGGACACCGGCGCGGGGCCACTTCGCCGCCGACCTGGTCGAGCGCGAACACCGCCGACTCGCCCTCGGCCAGCTTGAACTCGGCCCGCGCGTCCAACCCGTCCGCCTCCAGCGGCACGGTCGCGGTGAGCGCGAGCGACAGCTGCGCCGACTCGAAGAACGCCACGGCGCCGTCCATGCGCAGGGTGTGCGGCCGGGCACCGAAGTCGAAGCGGGGCGCCACGTGCGTACGGAACACCACCGACCCGCGCACGCACACCACCCGGCGGATCAGCCGGTGCCTCTCGGCCTCGACCTTCTCGCCGCGGATCGGCATGAAGTCCTGCACCTCGCCCACGCCGTCCTCGGTGAAGAAGCGGGTGATCAGGACGTTGGTGTCCGGGAAGTAGAACTGCTTGGTCTTCGCCGGGCCGGCCGCCGACATCCGGAAGGAGCCGCCCCGCTCCGCGTCCAGGATGGAGGCGAAGACGCTCGGGGCGTCGAAGGCGGGGCAGCAGTACCAGTCGATGGTGCCGTCCGTGCCCACCAGGGCGACGCTGCGCAGGTCGCCGATCAGTCCGTGCTCGGCGGTCGGCAGATAGCGCGGACCCCCGGATATTCCGTCCTTCGACACCTCGGCCATCGCCGCCTCCCTCGAACGGTGAGCCCTCTCGGGTCTCCCGCGAACGGTCCGCCGCCGTGCGGTTCCAGCTTAGGGCGGTGCCGATCGCCGGGCTCCCGGAATCGATCAGACCGTACGGCGACGAGGTCGGGGCAGGGTCGGGCAGGGCTGGAGCAGGGGTCAGGCCGACGGCAGGACACGGGAGTGGGCGGCCGAGGAGTCAGGCAGGGGCGGGAGGGGGGAGTGGGCGGCCGAGGAGTCAGGCAGGGGCGGGAGGGGGGAGTGGGCGGCCGAGGAGTCAGGCAGGGGCGGGACGGGGGAGCGGGCGGCTGAGGCGTCAGGCGGCGGCGGGACGGGCGAGCGGGCGGATGCCAGGCGGGGCCGGGAGGGGAGCGGCGGCCGAGGAGTCAGGCGGGGCCGGGAGGGGGAGCGGGCGGCCGAGGAGTCAGGCGGGGCCGGGAGGGGGAGCGGCGGCCGAGGAGTCAGGCGGGGCCGGGAGGGGGAGCGGGCGGCCGAGGCGCGGGCCCGGACTGCCTCACACCGCCAGCACCCGCACCCCCGCCTCCTCGAAGCGCCGTACGACGGTCTCGTCCGCCGCCGTGTCCGTGACCAGGGTGTCCACGGCCTCGGTCGCGCAGATCCGGGCGAAGGCGCGGCGGCCCAGCTTGCTGGAGTCGGCCGCGACGACCACCCGCTCGGCGCGCTCGCACAGCAGCCGGTTGATCGCGGCCTCCGCCTCGTCGTGCGCCGCCGCGCCGTGCACCACGTCGAGGGCGACCACGCCCAGCACCGCCACATCGAGGGTGACCTGCGTCAGCACCCCGTCGGCGAGCGGCCCGATCAGCTCGTACGACTGCGCCCGCGCCACCCCGCCGGTCACCACGATCTTGAACTGGGGCCGTACGGCCAGCTCGTTGGCGATGTTGAGGGCGTTGGTGACGATCGTCAGGGCGGGCGAGCCGGAGCCGAGATCGCCGCGCACGGCGAGCGCGCGGGCCACCTCGGTGGTGGTCGTGCCGCCGGTCAGCCCGACCGCCTCACCGGGCGCGATCAGCTCGGCCACGGCCTTGGCGATGCGCTGCTTCTCGGAGGCGCGGCGGGCCGTCTTGTACCGCAGCGGGAGTTCGTACGACACCCCGTGCACCACCGCCCCGCCCCGGGTGCGCACCAGCATCTGCTGCTCGGCGAGCCGGTCGAAGTCGCGGCGGATCGTCGCGGCCGACACCGCCAGCTCGGCGGCGGCCTCCTCGACGTTCAGCCGGCCCCGCTCCACGAGCAGTTCCAGCAGCGCCTTCCAGCGGGCGTCGCGCGACATCCACACCTCCGAACCAGCCATCCGTCCACGTCTCCCGGCGACCCTAACGCACCCCGACTCGCCACCTGATGCTTGAAGCTGCTCGAAATGGCGCGCTATCTTGCACGAACAATCACATCACTGTTCGGGAAGGGCTACGGCATGACGTATGTCGAGGACGAGCTGCGCACCCAGCCGGAGTGCTGGACCCGAGCCGCGTCGCAGGCGCCCTCGCACCGCGCGGTCCTGCCCGCGCCGGGCGAGCGGGTCGCACTCGTCGGCTGCGGCACCTCGTACTACATGGCGCGCGCCGCCGCCGCGCTGCGGGAGAGCACCGGACAGGGGGAGACGGACGCCTTCGCCGCGTCCGAGTTCCCGTACGGCCGCCGCTACGACCGGGTGGTCGCCCTCACCCGCTCGGGCACCACCACCGAAGTCCTCGAACTGCTCGGGAAGGTCCGCGGCCGCGTTCGCACCACCGCCGTCACCGCCGACCCGGACACCCCCGTCCGCGACGCCGCCGACGACCTCGTCGTCCTCGACTACGCCGACGAACGCTCCGTCGTCCAGACCCGGTTCGCCACCACCGCACTCACCCTGCTCCGCGCCCACCTGGGCCTGCACACCGACGCCGCCGTCACCGACGCCCGCGCCGCGCTCACCGCCGAACTGCCCCAGGACCTCGTCGGCCGCGCCCAGTTCGCCTTCCTCGGCCGCGGCTGGACCGTGGGCCTGGCCGACGAGGCCGCCCTGAAGCTGCGCGAGGCCGCCGGCGCGTGGACCGAGTCCTACCCGGCGATGGAGTACCGCCACGGGCCCATCAGCGTCACCACGCACTCCACCGCCACCTGGATGATCGGCGAGGCACCTCCGGGACTGGCCGAACAGGTGCGGGCCACCGGCGCCGCGTGGATCGGCGGCGCGCTCGACCCGCTCGCCGAACTGGTCCGCGCCCAGCGGCTCGCGGTCGCCGTGGCCGCCGCCCGCGGCCTGGACCCGGACCGCCCCCGCCATCTCACCCGCTCGGTGATCCTCGCCCCCTGACCCCTGCCGGAAAGGACGGACGGACCGTGTCTCTCGTCACCACCGGCGAGCTGGTCACCGCGGCCGCCGCGGAAGGCTCCGCCGTGGCCGCCTTCAACATCATCACCCTGGAACACATCGAGGCGGTCGTCGCCGGCGCGGAAGCGACGGACACGCCCGTCGTCCTCCAAGTCAGCGAGAACGCCGTGAAGTTCCGTCACGGACGGCTGCTGCCGCTGGCCCGCGCCGCCGTCGCCGCCGCCGAACGGGCCGCCGTGCCCGTCGCCCTCCACCTCGACCACGTACAGAGCGAACACCTGCTGCGGCAGGCCCCGGACGCCGGGTTCAGCTCCGTCATGTACGACGCGGCACGGCTGCCGTACGCCGACAACCTCGCCGCGACCCGCGCCGCGGCCGACTGGGCGCACGCCCGGGGACTGTGGATCGAAGCCGAGCTGGGGGAGATCGGCGGCAAGGACGGCCGGCTTCCGAAGGATGCCCACGAGCCCGGCGCGCGCACCGATCCGGCCCAGGCCCGCGCGTTCGTCGCGGACACCGGCGTCGACGCCCTCGCCGTCGCCGTCGGCAGCGTCCACGCCATGACCACCCGCACCGCCCGCCTCGACCACGCCCTGCTCAAACGCCTCTCCGCCAGCCTCGACGTGCCGCTCGTCCTGCACGGCTCCTCCGGCCTGCCGGACGACGAACTGACCGCGGCGGTGGCCGGCGGCATCACCAAGGTCAACGTCGGCACGGCCCTCAACCTCGCCATGACCGGCGCCATCCGCGCCCACCTCACCGCCCACCCCGAGGCGGCGGACTCCCGCCCCTATCTCACCGCGGCCCGCGAGGCGATGACCCGCACGGTGGAACGCGTCATCCGCACCCTGCGCCCGGCCTGACCCCGTCCCCGGCCCCCGCAACGGGCGCAGACGACCGGGTGGGCTCAGCCGCGCTTGACCGCCCTGAGCACGACGAACTTCGGGTCGCTCGCGACGACCTCGCTGTTGCCGAACAGGCGCCGCAGCTTCACGTGGTAGCCGAGGTGCCGGTTGCCGACGACCCACAGTTCGCCGCCCGGCCGCAGCACCCGCCGGGCGCCGCTGAACATCCGCCAGGCGGTGGCGTCCGTCGTGGCCTGGTGGGAGTGGAACGGCGGGTTGTTGAGGACGACGTCCACGCTGTCCGACGCCACCCCGGCCAGCCCGTCGCCGACCCGGAACTCGGCGTGTCCGGGCACCCCGTTGGCCCGGTAGGTGGCCTCCGCGGACGCCACCGCCTGGAACGACTCGTCCACGAACAGCACCTCGGCCCGCGGATCGGCCAGCGCCACCGCCGTACCGACGACGCCGTTGCCGCAGCCCAGGTCCACCACCCGCCGCGCCCCGCGCGCCCGCGGGAGATGCCCGAGGAAGAACCGGGTGCCGATGTCGAGCCGGTCCGCGCAGAACACCCCCGCGTGGTTGACGACCGTACGCCCGGAGACGGCCCCGATCCCGTCGGGCAGCGCGTACCGGTACGGCCACGGGTTCGCGGGGCGGGACAGCGACGGGTCCGGCGTGCAGAAGATCAGACGCGCCTTCTGCTCGGCCAGCGAGGTGCGGGTAGGGCCGATGATCCGCTCGAACAGCCGCAGCGTCGAGGTGTGGATCTCCTTGACCATGCCGGTGCCGACCACCACCGACTCCGCGTGCAGCGCGGGCGCCAGCCGCGACAGCTGGTCCTCCAGCAGCGCCAGGCTCTTCGGCACCCGCACCAGCAGCACGTCGATCCGCTCCGGCGGCGCGTCCTGCGTGGTGAGCAGCCGCACGGTGCCGGGCCGCACCCCGGCCCGCTCCAGGTTCGCCCGGGTCGCCTCCTGGGTGAGGAAGGAGTCGGTGATCTGCGTCGGGCCGTGCCCCGCGAGCGCCGTCGCCAGCGCGCCCCAGCGGTCGCCGAGGATCACGACCGTCCCGGTGAGCGGCGCCTCCCGGGCCGCGAGATGCCGCAGCAGATACGCGTCGGAGGCGTCCCACGCCCGCAGCCTCTCGCGCGGGTCGGCGGGGAAACGGGTGAGCGCCAGTTCGCCCCAGGGGGTCGTCATACGGTCGTTCATCGTGTGTCAACCCTAGCCGAGCCGCAGCTCAGGGTCGGTGGGGGAGGATGGACGGCATGGACGCCGAGCTGTTCCCCCGGCCCCGCGCGCAAATCGCGCCGGGCGCGGTGCACCTGCCGGACTGGCTGGATCCGGACGGGCAGCGCGCGCTGCTGGCCGCCTGCCGGGAGTGGGCGCGCCCGCCCGCCGGGCTGCGCACGGTGCGCACCCCGGGCGGCGGCACCATGACCGCCCGCCAGGTCTGCCTCGGCTGGCACTGGTACCCGTACGCCTACGCCCGCACGGTCACCGACGGCGACGGCGCGCCCGTGAAGCCGTTCCCCGCGTGGCTGGACGCGCTGGCCCGGCGCGCGGTGCGCGACGCCCTCGGACAGGAGACGCCGCCCTACGACATCGCCCTGATCAACTTCTACGACGGTGACGCCCGCATGGGCATGCACCGCGACGCCGACGAACGCTCCGACGCCCCGGTGGTGTCCCTGAGTCTCGGCGACAGCTGCGTCTTCCGGTTCGGCAACACCGTGACCCGCGCCCGCCCGTACACGGACGTCGAGCTGCGCAGCGGTGACCTGTTCGTGTTCGGCGGGCCCTCCCGGCTCGCCTACCACGGGGTGCCGCGCGTGCGGCCGGGGACCGCGCCGCCCGGACTCGGGCTGCGCGGGCGGCTGAACGTGACGTTGCGGGTGAGCGGCTTCCCGCCCGCCGAATGACGCGCGGATCATGGGAGACTCGCCCTCATGAGCGGCAAGGCGGACCCCCGGCCGGCGGGGGAAGGGACCACCTCGAGGACGCGGTTGGACCGGGGGCGCGGTGCGCTCGGACCCGCACTGGAGCTGGTGCACACCGGACGGGCGCCCACCCGCGCCGTGCTCACCGCCGAACTCGGCGTCACCCGCGCCACGGCCGGCGCGGTCGCCGCCGAGCTGGAGGCCCTCGGCCTGATCCGGGTCGACGCCCGGCCCGGCGCCGCCGCCGGCTCCCAGGGCCGCCCCTCGCACCGGCTGCGGCTCGCCGACGACGGGCCCGTCGCGCTCGCCGCGCAGGTGCACGCCGACGGCTTCCGCGCCGCCCTCGTCGGGCTCGGCGGGCGGATCGTCGCCACCGCGCCCGGCTGCGAGACCGTCGACGCCGACCCGGCGAAGGTGCTCGGCTCGGTCGTCGAGGCGGGCGCCGACTTGTTGCGGCAGACCGGACGGCGGTGCGTGGGCGCCGGTCTCGCGGTGCCGTCCGCGGTCGCCGAGCCGGAGGGCCTGGCGCTGAACCCGCTGCACCTGGCCTGGCCGGCGGGCGCGCCGGTGCGGGAGATCTTCGCCGACCGCGTGCGCGCCGCCGGCATCGACGGACCCGCGTTCGCCGCCAACGATGTCAACCTGGCCGCACTCGCCGAGCACCGGCACGGCGCGGGCCGCGGCGCCCGCGACCTGCTGTGCGTGGCCACCGGGCACCGCGGCGTCGGCGGCGCGCTGGTCCTCGACGGCCGCCTGCACTCCGGCAGTTCGGGCCTGGCCCTGGAGGTCGGCCACCTCACCGTCAACCCCGAGGGCCGTCCCTGCCACTGCGGCAGCCGCGGCTGCCTCGACGTCGAGGCCGACCCGCTGGCCCTGCTCACCACGGCGGGCCGCGAGCCCGGCCCCGAGGTGTCGCTGCTCCAGCAGGCCAACGACCTGCTGCGCGAGGAGTACGACGACCCGGCCGTCCGCACGGCCGCCGAGGCACTGATCGACCGGCTGGGCCTCGGCCTCGCCGGGCTGGTCAACATCCTCAACCCGGACCGGATCATCCTCGGCGGCCTGCACCGCACGCTCCTCGACACCGACCCCGAGCGGCTGCGCGCGGTCGTCGCCGACCGCAGCCTGTGGGGCCGCAGCGGCGGCGTCCCGATCCTGCCCTGCACGCTCGACCACAACAGCCTGGTCGGCGCCGCGGAACTGGCGTGGCAGCCGGTGCTGGACGACCCGCTCGGCGCCCTGTCGTACTGACCCCCGGCCCGCGCCTGAGCGGCTCGACGAGGACGACGGCGGCGAGCAGGAGGAGCAGCAGGCCGGGCACCGGGCAGGGGCGGCGCAACTCCCCGCCTGGGCCCGGAGCGTACGGCGCTCGGTTCACGGTCCGGGGGACAGGGTGACGACGTCGGCGCGGGAGGCGGCCCCGTCGCTCAGGGCGTCGGTCGGACCGTGCGCGGGCGGGGCTGCACCAATGGCGGGCGAGGGAGGGCCTGGCGTCTCGGCGGTGCCGGCCGACCCGAGTTCCAGCGACACGTCGATCACGTCGACGAGTCTGCGCAGCTTCTGCTGTGCGCGCGGGGCGTCGGGCCGCGGCACGTGCACGACGGCCGTGGCCGGGCCCGGTGACGCGGTGGTGTACGCGAGACCCAGCACGTGGTGGTTGTTGAGGGTGGCGGCGAGTCGTGCGAGTGTCCCGTGGCCGAGCTGGAGCGTGACGGTGAGCCGGGCGTGTTCCATGGGGGGTCCTTGTCTATGGGGCCGGGGTGGGGCCGGGGGGCCGTGGTGGGGCCGTGGTGGGGCCGGAAAACGAGAAGACCCCTCGCGAGGTGCGAGAGGTCTGCGTGCGGGCGGTGAACCGGGGAGGGTCACTCCCGCGGGTTCGGTGCCGGCACGCCGCCGCTGATAATCAGCTGCTGCTGCATGCGGGGGATGCTGGCAGAACGCGGCTGCGGCCCGGAAGACCATCTCAGAGTGCGGACGACGGGATGGGGGCGTGCCGTGCCCCGTTGTGCTGGGGCACGTTCCCGTGACGGTGGGCGTCGGCGCTGGGCGTCGGCGGATCAGCGGGCCGCCGCGGGCAGTCGGAGGCGACCATCGTGGACTTCGGCGATGTGGTCGACGGCGGTCAGGTGGGTGCGGTCGTGGGTGACCAGGACGGTGGCGGCGGCCTGCCGGCGGGTGAGGCGGGTGATGAGGTCGACGACGGAGGCGCCGCGTTCGTGGTCGAGGGCGCTGGTGGGTTCGTCGACCAGCAGGACGGTGGGGTCGTTCATCAGGGCCCGGGCGATGTTGACGCGCTGACGCTGGCCGCCGGAGAGCTGATGGGGACGCCGGCGGGCCCGGTCGGCCAGGCCGACGGCGTCGAGCAGTTCCATGGCCCGGGCCCGGGCGGTGCGGGGCTTGAGGCCGACGATCCGCGCCATGACCTCAAGCTGTTCGACGGCGGTGAGGGAGGGCAGCAGGCTGGGCTGCTGGAAGACGATGCCGATCTTGTGGCGGCGCAGCTCCGCCAATTCGCCGCGGCCCATCCCGGTGGTGTCGGTGCCGTCGACGACGACGGTGCCGGCATCGGGGGTGATCAGGGTGGCGGCGACCGCCAGCAGGCTGGACTTGCCGGAGCCGGAAGGCCCGACGACCGCGGTCAGGCTGCCCTTGGGCACCTCAAGGGTCACCTGGTCCAAGGCGGTGAGCCGGTTGTCGCCGTCCGGGTAGGTGAGGGTGATGTCGGTCAGACGCAGGCTCATCGGGCGTTCCCCAGGGCGGTCAGCGGGTCGACGGAGGTGATGCGGCGGATGGACAGGGCGGCTCCGAGCGCGCCGAGCGCGATCATCACGACGGCCGGGACCAGGACGGTCGCGGGCGTGAGGAGGAACGGAACCGCGCTCCCGGCGACGAGGGCTCCGAGGCCGGCGGCGATGCCGGTGCCGATCAGCGTGCCGCCGGTCAGCAGGATCACGGCCTGGCCGAGGGCGTCCCTGAGCAGACCGGCGGTGGAGGCGCCCAAGGCCTTGAGGACGGCGACGTCGCCGCTGCGCTGGATGGTCCACACGGTGAAGAAGGCGCCGATGACCAGGGCGGAGATCGCGAACAGCAAGCCGCGCATCAGCTGCAGGGAGCCGTTCTCGGAGGCGTAGGAGCCGATCGCGGACAGCGAGTCGTCCTTGGCGAGCGTCTTCGTGCCCGCGGCCTCGTCGGCGGCGCCGATGTCGGCGCCGGAGGTGGTGCTCAGGGCGATGACGGTGGCGGTCGCCCCGTCGGTCCCGCCCGTGGGGGGCGCGGTCTTCCGCCACGTGTCGAGGCTGGTCCAGATGACCGGGGTGTGGCTGAAGGAGGCATCCCCGCTCACCGCGGCGACGCTCACCCTCCGTCCGCCCAGAGTGAAGGTGTCGCCGGTCGTCACGCCGAGGCCGTCGGCCGCGGCGGCGGACAGGACCGCCCCCTGATCGTCGATCTTGTCACCGCCGGGGGCGAGTGCGGAGCCCGGCCGCACACCGAAGACGGAAGCCCCGGTGCTCTTGCTTCCGACGCTCGCCTTGGTCGTGGTGATGCCCAGCGGTTCGGCGCTGCTCACGCCGGGCGTCGCGGCCCACTGCCGCCACTGCCGCTCGGTGACGGTGGAATCGGAGTACGACAGGTCCTCACCCGCACTGGGCGCCGCGAAGGCGATCTTGTCCGCGGGCAGTCCCGTGATCGCGGAGACGTTCTGCTGCCCCAGACCGGCGGTCAGCCCGGACAGCAGGCCCACCAGCAGGGTGATCAACACGATGACGGTCCCCATCAGCGCGAAGCGCCCCTTGGCGAACCTCAGATCTCTCCAGGCAACGAACACGGCTTGGGCCTGCCTCTTCATGGGATGTCACTGGCACGGGTGGAAGCGCTGTGGCTCCACCGTCGCTGCCAGACCCCCGCCTGGGCATCTGGCCCAGGACAGCACTCGCCGCACCGAAAGGCGGCACGCCGGTTGTAACTTTCGATGGAAGCCGGGCCGGGGGCTTCTCCATAGGCTGGAAGAACTGTGAACACCACCGCCCCCACCCTGACCTCCACCACGCGCGCTCTGGCCTGGTGCCTGCACGTGCTGGTCGTCGCCCTGCTCGCTCTGGCCGCCGGCCGGGCCGTCGCCGACCACCGCCCGCACACCGGGCTGATCACCGCCACGGCCGCGGCGTGCGCCGTGATCTACGCGGTCGGTCCCGTGCTGCCCCGGGTGCGCCGTTCGCGGCGGGCCGCCGCACTGTGGCTGGCCGCCGTGGGCGCCTGCTGGCTGGTGCTGCTGACTCTGTCCGCCGACGGGGTGTGGGTGGCGTTCCCGCTGTACTTCCTCCAGCTCCACCTGTTGCCGCGCCGCGCGGGACTGGCGGCGGTGGCGGCCACGGCGGTGGCGGCCACCGCCGGCTTCGCCGTGCACCAGGGCTTCTTCAGCCCCGCGATGGCCATCGGCCCGGCCCTCGGCGCCGCCGTGGCCGTCGCGGTGGTGCGGGGCTACCAGGCCCTGTACCGGGAGAGCGAACAGCGCAGGCACCTGATCGAAGAACTGACCGCCACCCGCGCCGACCTGGCCACCGCACAGCACGCCGCCGGAGTGCTCGCCGAACGCGAACGCCTGGCCCGCGAGATCCACGACACCCTCGCCCAGGGACTCTCCAGCATCCAGCTGCTGCTGCGCGCTGCCGAACGCGCCCTGCCCCGGACACCGGAGAACGCCGCCCGCTATGTCGACCAGGCACGGCAGGCCGCCGTGGACAACCTCGCCGAGGCCCGCCGTTTCGTCGCCGCCCTCGCCCCGCCCGCCCTGGAGGGCACCACGCTCGCCGGCGCCCTGGAGCGCCTGTGCGCCACCACCAGCACCCGTCACCGGCTCACCGCACGCTTCCACCTCACCGGCGAACCCGTACCCCTGGCCACCGCGCACGAGGTCGTGCTGCTGCGCGTCGCCCAGTCCGCGCTGGCCAACACCGTCCGCCACGCCGAAGCCGCTACCGTCGAAGTCACCTTGAGCTACCTCGGCGACCACGTCGCGGTGGACATCGTCGACGACGGACGCGGCTTCGATCCCGACCGGCTTCCGGCCCCCGACCCGGAGACCGGCGGTTTCGGACTGGCCGCCATGCGCGCCCGCGTGCACGCCCTCGGCGGCACCCTCACCCTCGCATCCGCCCCCGGCCACGGCACCGCCCTGGCCGCCCAGCTCCCCCTCACCCCGCCAGCCGAGACCGAGCCCGAGGCCCGCCCGTGACCGACACCCCCATCCGCCTGCTCCTGGCCGACGACCACCCCGTCGTACGGGCAGGGCTGCGCGCCGTGCTGGAGACCGAGGACGGCATGACCGTGGTGGCTGAGGCCGCCACCGTCGAGGACGCCATCACCCGCGCCGCCCGAGGGGACATCGACGTCGTCCTCATGGACCTCCAGTTCGGCAAGGGAATGAACGGCGCCGAGGCCACCGCCGCCATCACCGCCCGCCCCGGCGCACCCCGCGTGCTGATCGTCACCACCTACGACACCGACGCCGACACCCTGCCCGCCATCGAGGCCGGCGCCACCGGCTACCTCCTCAAGGACGCCCCACCCGAGGACCTGGCCGCCGCCGTCCGCACCGCGGCCGCCGGCCGCACCACCCTGGCGCCCACGGTCGCCAACCGCTTGATGAACCGGCTGCGCGCCCCCGGCACCGCCCTGACCCGGCGCGAAACCGAAGTCCTCGCCCTGGTCGCCGACGGCCTGTCCAACCAGGCCATCGCCGACCGCCTCCACCTGACCGAGGGCACCGTCAAGTCCCACCTGGCCCGCATCTACGCCAAACTCCACGTCGACTCACGCACCGCAGCCGTCGCCACCGCCACCGACCTCGGCCTTATTCGCCGCTGAGGCGACGCGAGCGCCGCCGGGCGACCGGCTGCGCCCCGGCGCCGCCGTACACCTCGATCGCCCCGTCGCACGCGCACGGGTGCGTGCTCGCCGGGATGCGGTGCCCGTCCGCCGAGTTGAGCGTGGCCTCAACTCGGCGGAGGGCACCGGACGCGACGCACAGGATGTGTGCGGCTCGACCGGACGGCTACTGCAAGGACCCGCCTCAGAGGGACGCGCCGCCGTCGACCACCAGGTCCGTGCCGACCAGGGAGGCGGCGTCGTCGGACGCCAGATAGAGGACCGCCTGCGCCACCTCCTCCGTCGACGCGACCCGGCCGAGCGGCGACTGCTCCTTCATCCGTACGGCCCGCTCCTCCTCGGTCTCGCCCGGCCGGAGCGACATGGCCGTGTCGGACGCGCCGGGGCTGACCGCGTTGATCCGCACGCCCTCGCGGATGTGCTCCAGGGCGGCGCCCCGGGTGAGCGAGGTGACGGCCGCCTTGGTCGCGGCGTAGGCGGTGGCGCCGTTCACCTGCTGGTGGGCACCCAGGTTGGAGGCGACGTTGACGATCGCGCCGCCGCCCGGCTGGGTGCGCATCCGGCGGATCTCGGCCGCCATGGCGAGGAAGACGCCGGTGACGTTGACGTCCCAGAGGGTCCGCCAGTCCTCCTCGGGCATCTCGGGCAGCGGCCCGCCCCGGAACACGCCCGCGTTGTTGACGGCCACGTCGAGCGAGCCGAACCGGTCGACGGCGGCCCGGACCAGCGCGGCCACCTCGTCGGCGCGGCTGACGTCGGCGGCGTGCGCGAGCGCCGTACCGCCGGCCGCCTCGATCAGCGCGACGGTCTCGTCCAGCGCCGACCGGCGCCGCCCGGCGACGACGACCCGGGCTCCCTCGGCCGCGAACGCCAGGGCGGTGGTCCGGCCGATGCCGGACCCGGCGCCGGTGACGAGGACGGTGCGATCGGTGAAACGCGTACGGGACATGGGGAACTGCCTCTCTTGTCAGGGTCTCAGGGAAATCGAGTGGATCGGATCGGATGGTCAGGAGCGCGCGAGGCGCAGCAGCGGGACGGCGAGCGCGAACAGCCCGGCCGCCGCGGCGAGGCTCGCCCGGTCGCCACCGGCGGCCAGCAGCAGGGCGAAGAGGAGGGTCGGCCCGGCCTCCATCGCGGTGTTGTGCACCCCGCCCGCGAGCCCCGTCCGGGCGGCGGGCACCCGGTCGGTGGCGAGCACGGCGGCGCCGGCGAACGCGGCGGCGGCTCCGGCGGGCAGCAGCACCAAGCCGGGCAACACGCCGTAGCCGTACGGGACTTCGGCGTCGAACCCGGTGAGCGCGAGCAGCCCCAGCCCGGCGGCCCCCGCCGCCAGCCCGCCCCCGGTGACCGCGGCGGGACCGTGCCGGGCGACGAGCCGCCCCGCCACCCGTCCGCAGCCGAGGAGCACCGCGGCGAACGGCACGAACGCCGCCGAGGCGGACAGCGCCGACCAGCCGCGCTCCTGCTGGAGGTGGAGGGAGAAGAGCACGAAGACGGTGCTGGTCCCGGCCGCCGTGAGCGCCGTGGCGACGAGTCCGAGCGCCCGCCGCGCGTCGCGCAGGAAGCCCGGCGGCAGCAACGGGTCGGCCGTACGCCGCTCCACGACCGCGAACACCGCGAGCAGCGCCCCGCCCGCCAGCAGCGGCCCCAGCACGTGCGCCGAGGTCCAGGGGCGTGCGTCGGTGAGGACGAGTCCGTAGCTGACGGTCACGATCCCGGCCGTCGCGAGCAGCGCGCCCGGCAGATCGAGGCGGGGCGCGCGACCGTCGGGGGAGCCCGAGAAGTCTCGTGGCCGGTCCGCCGGGAGGAGGCGCGGCGCCAGCGGCAGAGCCAGGGCCGTGACGGCGAGCGGTGCGGCGAAGGCCCAACGCCAGGACAGCAGCGCGGAGATGACACCGGAGAGCAGGTTGCCCGCCGTGGCGCCGAGCACCGACAGCCCGCCCCAGGTCGCCATCGCGCGCCGGTAGGCGGGCGGCGCGGGGAACAGGTTGCGCAGTACGGCCATGGCGGCCGGCGCGACCAGGGCGGCACCGGCGCCCTGCGCGAACCGGGCGGCGAGCAGCGGTGGATACGCCGGGGCGAGCGGGGCGGCGACCGAGGCCGCGCCGAACAGCAGCAGCCCGGCGAGCAGGGTCCGCCGCCCGCCGTACCGGTCGGCGAGGCGGCCCCCGAACAGCAGCAGGCCGGCGAAGGCCAGCCCGTAGGCCGCGCTCAGCAGGATCAGCTCCTCGCGCCCCAGTCCGAAGCGGCGGCCGATCTCGGGCAGGGGCACGGCGACGGCGGCCAGCGTGAAGATCAGCGTGACCTGTAAGGAGCCGAGCAGCGCGAAGGCCGGGCGGGCGGCGGGCACTGGGCCGGGCAGGGGCTCGGCGGCGTCACCCGCCGTCATGAGTGGCCCTTGCTCGATCGCACGCCCCTCTTCCGTGGCCATGCACCCCCCTTTCTGGATCGTTCGGTCAAGTATCAGGGCAGCGAAAAGCGACCGCCCCGTCGAATGCTTCATGGGTCCGGCTCAGTCCAGCAGCGCGAGCGCCTGCTCGGCGGCGTCCCGCACCCGCGCCGGATCGCTCGACGCCTTGCCGACCACGCGCAGCCCCTGCATCAGCACCAGCAGCATCCGGGCCAGCGCCCGCGGATCGCGCTCCTCGGCCAGCTCGCCCTGGGCCTGGGCGCGCACCAGTGCCGAGTGCAGCAGGGTCTCCACGTGCTCCCAGCTCAGCTCGACCCGCCGGGCCGCGGCGGTGTCGTGCGGGGCCAGCTCCGCCGCCGTGTTGGTGACGAAACACCCGGCCGCCCGGCGGGCGTCGTCCATGGCCTCGGCCGCGAACCGCCGCACGACCGTGCGCACGGCGGGCAGCGCGGGACCAGGCTGGGACAACTCGCGCAGGAGCGTGGGGTTCTGCGACTCGCCGTACCGGTCGAGCGCCTTCAGGTACAGATCGCGCTTGTTGCCGAAGGTGGCGTAGATGCTGGCGCGTCCGATCCCGAGGTGCTCGACGAGGTCCGCCATGGACGTCGCCTCATACCCCCGCTGCCAGAACAGTTCGAGGGCCGACTGCAGAACGGCGTCCGGGTCGAATTCCTTGCTCCTCGCCATACCGTGACCCTAGGCGATTCGAGAACGATCGGTCAAGTATGAGCAGTGTGGCGGCAGTTCAAGACCTGCCCTGACCGGCCACGGCCCGGCGCGGTCTGGCCACCAGCTCCCCGCCGCAGTTGGGGCAGCCCCGCAGGGCGGCGCCGCACGACGCGCAGAACGTGCACTCGTACGAGCAGATGAGGGCCGGCCCGTCCGGCGGCAGCGCCGCCGTTCCGCACCGCTCGCACCGCTCGCGCATCTCCAGGGCCATGCCCCGTCCCCCTTCTCCCGCCCGGACCCCCGTGGCCCGAAGATCCCCATCCTGGGGGCGCCCGCCGCGCCGTTGAAACACCCCGGCGGGACAGCGGCCGACAGGATCGGGCCACGCGGCGCGACCGAGCGCTCAGCAGGCCCAGTCCACCGCGAACGCCCGCCCGGGATTCTCCGTGAGCACCCGCGTGACCAGCTCCGCCCCCAGCTCGGCCGCCAGCCTCGGCCGCACCCGGCGCAGCAGATACGGCATACCGGGGCCGCCGTGCACCGAGCGGGCGGCGGACGTCGTGGTGTCCCCGCCGAGCAGCAGCCGGTCGGCGAACCCGGCGTCGGCCAGTCGCCGTACGGCGTCCGGCATCCGCCAGTCCGTGGCGTGATGGGCCCGCGACGGGCCGTCGAAGCCCAAGAAGGCGCCCGACTCGGCGGCCAGGCGGTGGACGACCGGGTCGGGCGAGCGGTTGAGATGCCCCAGGACCACCCGGTGCGGCGGCACACCCAACTCGCCGCACAGCAGGTCCAGTACGTCGAGCGCGCCCGTGCCCAGCTCCAGATGGACGGCGACGGTCGCGCCGGTCGCGTGGTGCGCCTCGGCCGCCGCGGCCATGGTCCAGCGGGCGTGCGCGTCGAGGGCGTGGAACCCGCCCGCCACCTTGATCAGCCCCGCCCGCACCCCCGCCCGATCGCCCGAGGCGCCGATGCCCTCGGTGAGTTCGGCGACGAAGACCTCCGCGAGCCGGTCGCGGAGCCCGCCCAGCGTGGCGTCGTCGTAGTGCGCGGCCTGGTGCAGTCCCGTCGCCGCCACCACGTGCACCCCCGTCTCCCGGGACAGTCCCGGCAGTTCGGCCGCGCGCCGTCCCATGCCGTACGGCGTCCACTGCACCACGCTGCCGCCGCCCACCGCGCGGAACGCGGCGAGCTCCGCGCGGGCCGCGGACACGTCCCGCAGCTCCTGGCCCGGCAGGCGCGGGCTGGTCAGGAAGAGATGGTCGTGCGCGTCGCAGACGCCGAGCTGCCCGGGGAGCACGTCCCCGAGCACCGTGCGGACCCGGCTCACCACTGCCGGCCCCGTGGCAGCCGCGCCCGCTCGGGCGCCGACAGATGCAGCACCCGGAACACGTCACCGTCCGCCTCCGGTGTGTCGTCCGCCCAGAGTGAGAAGAGGACCAGCTCCCAGCGGGCGGTGTCCACGGCCGCCGCCGCGCACACCGCGCCGCCACGCGCCGCGAGCCGCGCGGCCTCACGCGTCGCCTCCCCGGCGACCGCACCGGCCACGGCGCCCTCCGGTATCGCCCGGCGCTCACGCACCGCGACCCGCGCGGGTGCCCCGGCGGCGGCGCCCTCCTCATAGGCGAGCACCGTCCACTGCCGCACGACGGGCCGCCCGAAGTCGTCGCTGAGCCTGCGGAAACCCTCGCCCCACAGAAAGGAGTTCATGCCCCGCACGGTGTTCCACAGATAGAACGGCGCGTACTGGTTGACCGGCGACCCCTGCACGCCGCGCTCCCGCATCAGATACGCCTTGAACCCCAGCCCCTCCCAGTCGTCGAGGGCATGTCCGAGGCGGGCGACCCGCGCGCGGACGATCTCCATGTCGTAGGCGGCGGGCAGGGTGATCTCGTACTGCATCGCGTGCACCGGACGGCTCCTCAGACGGTGGGCCGGGCGGGCGGCGCGAGGAGGGCGAGCAGGCCGCGCACCCCCGCGTCGAAGGCGGACGGGAGCCCACAGGCGCGGGCGAGGACGTAACCGCCCTGGACGGTCGCGACGATCGTCGCCGCCACCTCCTCGGCGTCGAGCCCGGCCGCGAACTCGCCCGACTCCTGCCCCTCCACGACGATCCCGGCGAGCCGCTCGCGCAGCCAGTCGAGCGTCTCGTCGACGGGCGCGCGCAGTTCCTCGCTGGCGACGACGTCCGGGTCCATGGTCAGCCGCCCGACCGGGCAGCCGCGCAGCACGTCACGCTCGCGCCGCAGATACGCCGCGATCCGCTCGTACGGCGTCCCCGGCCCGCCGAGCACACCCTCCGCGGTCGCTCGCATCTCCTCGGCCGTGCGCCGGATCGCGGCCAGCGCGAGATCCGGCTTGCCCTTGAAGTGGTGATACATGCTGCCCTGCCCGGCGCCGGCCCGCTCCAGGATCGCCTTGGGACTCGTGCCCACGTAACCGCGCTCCCAGAGCAGCTCGCGGGTGGACTGGATCAGTCGCTCGGAGGTACTCATGAAGCGACTGTACATACTAGTAGTTACACTCGTCGAGTGGATTACCGCAGCGGCGCTCCGAACCACCTGTGCAATCCGCCGAGCAGGCCCTCCTGGTCCTCACCGGTCCAGGCCACATGGCCGTCCGGGCGCAGCAGCACCGCGGGTACGTCCAGTACCTCGCCGGCGTCGACGACGTGGTCGACCCGGTCGGTCCAGCCCGCGACCGAGAGCCGCCCGGTGCCGTCCAGCAGCAGCCCCCGGCCGGCGTGCGTCAGCTCGTACAACCGGCCCTGCTTCAACGGCAGGTCAGGCATCCGCCGGCCGAGCAGTTCGCGGCCCTCGCCGAAGTCGTAGCGGACGTCGACGGCGGTGATCATCCCGGTGACGTACCGGTTCACGTCCTCGAAGTCCATCAGCCGCGTGAACAGCTCCCGCAGCGCGGTCGCGCCCGGATCGGTGCCCATCAGCGCGATCTGCGCCCGCGTGTTCCGCAGCACGCGGGCGGCCACCGGGTGCCGTTCGGCGTGGTAGCTGTCCAGCAGGTCCGCCGGAGCCCAGCCGGCCACCGCGCCGGCCAGCTTCCAGCCGAGATTGAACGCGTCCTGCACACCGAGGTTGAGCCCTTGCCCGCCGGTCGGCGGGTGGATGTGCGCGGCGTCGCCCGCGAGCAGCACCCGTCCCGCCCGGTACCGCTCGGCCTGCCGGGTGGCGTCGCCGAACCGGGACAGCCAGCGCGGCGCGTGCGCGCCGAAGTCGGTGCCCGCGACGGCCCGCAGCTGCCGCCGGAACTCCTCCAGGGTCGGCGGTGCCGTACGCTCCTCGGCCACCCCGTCGGCGGGTACGACGACGCGGTACACCCCGTCCCCGAGGGGAACGGCACCGAACCGCAACTGGGTCTTGCGGACCTCCGTGACGACGGCGTCGATCGTCTCCCGGTCCGCGGTCAGGGCCATCTCGCCCAGCAGCGTCTCCACCGTGGCCGCCTCGCCGGGAAAGCCCACGCCGATCAGCTTGCGCACCGTGCTGCGGCCGCCGTCGCACCCGACGGCATAACGCGAGCGCAGCCGCGTGCCGTCCGCCAGTTCGACGCTCACCCCGTCCTCGTCCTGGCTCACCCCGACCACCTCGCACCCGCGCCGGATCTCGGTCCCCAGCTCCACCGCCCGCTCGTTCAGCAGCCGCTCGGTCACCGGCTGCGGGGTGGCGAGGCCGTACGGGTGGGCGGTGTCCAGCCCGTCCGGCCACGGCCTGGCGATCCCGGCGAACAGGCCGCCCACCTGGAACTTCTCACTCACCGCCAGGAACCGCTCCAGCAGGCCGCGCATGTCCATCACCTCGACGCTGCGCGCGTGCAGGCCCTGCCCCCGCGACTCCTTCGTCGGCTCGGCCAGCCGCTCCAGCACGACCACCCGCACACCGTGCAGCCGCAGCTCACTCGCCAGCATCAGCCCGGTCGGCCCACCGCCGACCACGATCACGTCGATCATCTCCGCACCCCGATTTCCCGCGCGTTCCGGTCCAGGCCGGAGATTCTGCGCGACGACGGGGGCCTTGCCGCAAGCCCCCCGGTGCGCTATACGTTGAGAGTGGCAAGGAGCGCGTGGCTCCTTGCCTTTGTCGTTTTCCCGGCCGTTGCGCACGCGCCGGTCCTGCGGGTACTCCCCGCGACGTACGCCGATCGCCGCCGGCGGTACGACGCCTCCGCGCCCACTTCGGGGTCAGTCTCGAAGCACCACCGGATCACCGGACACCGGATCACGGATCACCGGATCCGGGAGGAAACGACTCGGGAGATGACCCACCACGCACACCCTGGCCCACCTCGGCGACACCGCCCCCGGCGCCTGGATCCTCTTCTTCCCACTGGTCTGGGCAGCCGTCGTCCTCGGCGGCATCACGCTTCTGCGCCGCACCGCGTGGCGCGGCCACGGCACCTCCGGGCGCCCCGCCTCCGCCGACCACCCCTCACCCATCACCGTCCTCGGCCGCCGCTTCGCCTCCGGTGAGATCGACGAGGGAGGGGTACTGGCGCCGGCTGTCCGTCTTGGAGGAGCAGTTCGGACGGGCGGGAGGTGCGGGTGGAAGGTGACGGCGCGGGAAGGGGCGGGCGCCGTGCCGGCGGTGAAGGTGCGGCGGGACGGCGCCGGGCGGGCGGCTTGCTGGGGAGGCGAACGCGGCCGCGCTCACCGCCCGATCAGCCGGGAACGGCCGACCGGGCGGGAGCATGTGCGGGCCGGCGCGTCTCGGCGGCCGGCTCCGGGGCGGTCACGGGCTCGATCTCCGCGAAGCGGCGCACGGTTGTCTCCAGCTCCGCGCGGCGCGGCGGACGCGGCGACGGTTCCGTGTCGGTGCGCCGGGGCGGGCGCGGGGGCGCCTTGCGGGTGGGGGCCGGTGTCGGCAGGGTGAACCAGACGACCTTCCCCTGCTCGCCGTCCGGCAGCGCCCCCCAGCTCTCGCTGACCGCCGCCACCATCGCGAGCCCGCGCCCGCAGGTGGCCAGCGACTCGGCGTCCGCCACCACCGGGAGGCGGGGATCGTGGTCGCGCACCGAGACCTTCAGCCGGTCGAGCAGCAGCTCGATCTCCACGGTGCACATCTTGTCGGGCTGGGCGTGCCGGTGGACGTTGGTGAGCAGTTCGGTCACACCGAGCGTGGCCCGGTCTATCAAGGCGTCCAGGTGCCAGTAGCGCAATTGCGCAGAAACGATTCTGCGGACCTGGCCGATCCGCGACGGCAGGGCTTGGAGCTCCACCGTGCAGTGTCTGCTTGGGTAACTGATCACGGCTGCGACTCCCCGACGTGAGGTCCGGAAGAACACGGAGTTCGGATCCAGCAGGGAGCCCGCGTGAAACGGCCGCCTGCTGTCGTGCCCGGCGGGCTGGTTCGCAGCGTTATCGCCGGTAAACCCAGAGTGACGTGAGACCAGCGTGACCCAGGGGGTGCGGTGGCGCAACTCGCGGATGTCGCCTTCGTCTCGGTCATCTCAGTCGCCGCGCCCCGCCGCCCGGCGTACCGCCTCGATGAACCGGCCCGCCGCGGGCGGCCCCGGCTCACCCGGCGCCGGATCGTGCTCGCCCAGGGTCAGGAGGTACCGGTTGCCGTTCAGGTCGGCGAGGGCCCGTCCGTCGGAGCCGAACCACGGCCGCGACGCCCGCACCGCCTGCACCGGCGCGCTGTCGATCTCGCTGCCGTAACTGGTCAGCAGCTCCAGCCGGCCGCGCCTGATCCGGACCTGTCCGGCCCGGGTGAGCGAGCGCAGCCCCTTGCCGATCCGCACGCCCATGGCCGTGAACTCCGGCTCCGCCATGCCCCGAACGCCCCCTTGTCGCGTCGTCACGCGTGGCCCCGCCGGGCGGCATCACCCCGCCCCCGGTGCAGTCTGCCCCGCCCTCGCATCGAGCACCAGTGCGCATGTGCCGGGCGCACCGGACACCCGGAGCACTCGGTCGAATGCGCCCCCGCCGTGCACGGTGCCCACCCCCTCGCACGCCTGTTCCCGCAGCCCGCCTTTGACCCCTCCAAAGATGCGTTTATGCAGGTGAGAAGCGTGCGGAAGCTGTCTATCATCGGGGTGTCGGCCGCGCGACGCGCCGTCGGCGCGCAGCCTAAGGAGCCCCGTCGTGAGCACCAGCACCCCCCAGCAGCCCCCCGCCGGCGCGACCCTCGACACCCTCGACGTCGACCGGACCGACTCCGCCTACCGCGACTGGCTGAAGGAAGCCGTCCGCAAGGTGCAGGCGGACGCCAACCGCTCCGCCGACACCCATCTGCTCCGCTTCCCGCTGCCCGAGCACTGGGGCATCGACCTGTACCTGAAGGACGAGTCGACCCACCCCACCGGCAGTCTCAAGCACCGCCTCGCCCGCTCCCTCTTCCTCTACGGCCTGTGCAACGGCTGGATCCGCCCCGGCCGCCCGGTCATCGAGGCCTCCAGCGGCTCCACGGCCGTCTCCGAGGCGTACTTCGCCAAGCTGATCGGCGTGCCCTTCGTCGCCGTCATGCCGCGCACGACCAGCGCCGAGAAGATCCGCCTGATCGAGTTCCACGGCGGCCGCTGCCACTTCGTGGACGACCCGCGCACCATGTACGCGGAGTCCGCCCGCCTCGCCGCCGAGACCGGCGGGCACTACATGGACCAGTTCACCTACGCGGAGCGGGCCACCGACTGGCGCGGCAACAACAACATCGCCGAGTCGATCTTCCGCCAGCTGCGCCTGGAGCGTTTCCCGGAGCCCGCGTGGATCGTCGCCACGGCCGGCACCGGCGGCACCTCCGCGACCATCGCCCGCTACGTCCACTACATGCAGTACGACACCCGCCTGTGCGTCGCCGACCCGGAGAACTCCTGCTTTTTCGAGGGCTGGACCACCGGCGACCCGGACGTCACCTGCGACTGCGGCTCCCGCATCGAGGGCATCGGCCGCCCCCGGATGGAACCGAGCTTCGTACCGGGCGCCGTCGACCGGATGATGAAGGTCCCCGACGCGGCGAGCGTCGCCGCCGTCCGCGCGCTGGAACAGGCCATCGGGCGCAAGGCGGGGGGCTCGACCGGCACCGGGCTGTGGAGCGCGCTGAAGATCGTCGCCGAGATGGCCGCCGAGGGCCGTACCGGCAGCGTGGTCACCCTGCTGTGCGATCCGGGCGACCGCTACCTCGACAAGTACTACTCCGACACCTGGCTCGCCGAGCAGGGGCTGGACATCCGCCCGTACGCGGCGGCGATCGAGTCCCTGCTGGCGACGGGCGTCTGGCCCGACTAGGAGGCGTCCGGGCGTCCGCGAGGTCGCGTCGTCCGCCCGGCAGGGCGGCCGTCGTCAGCGCGGCGCGGACGCGCTCCCGGCGAGGCCGGGCCGAGTCCCACCCGGCGCGGCCGGCCGGCCCGAGGTGCCCCCTGACCGGCGGCAGCGCCGTCGCTGACGTCGCGTCAGCCGTCCGCGTCCTCGTCCTTCTCGGGCTCGCCCGCGACCACCAGCCGCAGATGCTCGGAGATCTCCGCGCGGGCCTCCGCCGGCAGCCCGGCGTCCGTCACCAGGGTGTCGACCTGGTCCAGCGTCGCGAACGAACTCAGGCCCACCGTGCCCCACTTGGTGTGGTCGGCGACCACCACCACCCGGCGCGCCGACTGCACCAGGCGCCGGTTGGTCTCCGCCTCCGCGAGGTTCGGCGTCGACAGGCCGGCCTCGGCCGATATCCCGTGCACACCGAGGAACAGCACGTCGAAGTGGAGCGTCGCGATCGCCTGGTCGGCCACCGGGCCCACCAGCGAGTCGGACGGCGTGCGTACCCCGCCGGTCAGCACCACCGTCGCCGCGCCCGCGCGCTGCCCCGAGGTCCGCTGTGCCGTGTGGAAGACGTCGGCCACCCGCACCGAGTTGGTCACGACGGTCAGGTCGGGCACGTCCAGCAGCCGGTGCGCCAGCGCGTACGTCGTCGTCCCGCCGGACAGCGCGATCGCCGCACCCGGCGCCACCAGCTCGGCCGCGGCCCGCGCGATGTCCTCCTTGGCGGACAGCTCCAGACCCGACTTCGCCTCGAAGCCGGGCTCGTGCGTACTCGCCTCCGCCACCGGCACCGCGCCGCCGTGCACCTTCTCCAGCACACCCTGCCGGGCCAGCGCGTCGAGATCACGCCGGATCGTCATGTCCGACACACCGAGCTTGCGGGTCAGCTCGTTGACGCGGACGCCGCCACGGCGCCGCACCTCGTCCAGGATCAGGGCGCGCCGCTGCTCCGCGAGGAGGTTCTGATTCTCGCTCACGTACGCTCCGGTCCTTTCCCTCAAACCTCCGACTCGCCCCCGCACCCCCGGATCCGTCCGAAGCGGGCGCACCCCCGTCGACGAGGGCGTATCCCGTGGTCTCGGTGCGCGGGCGTCCCATCCTCGCACGGGCCGGGTCGGGCCGCGCCATCGGCTGCCGGACGCGCACATGTCACTTGTGTCTCATCTGCGGCTCATCCGTGACCCGTATCGGGGAGATTCCGTGACGATGGGGGTATGTCATCCGTCCGGCGGGCAATCCTGGTGCCCGCACGGACGAGATTGCCGACGGTGCGTCACGGGGGAAGTGCCACAGGTGGAGAACGCGCAGGAACGTGCCCTGACCGAGACGGCTGCCGCGACCGGGCCCGGCGGGCCCGGAGCAGCCATGGAACTGCTGGTCCACGGCGTGGGCGGCACCACACCGGATCGGATGCTGGACGATCCGCGCACGACCCGGGTCGCGGGCGACGACACGGCCGCCGTCTTCCGCCGCACCGCCGACGTCGAGGACCCCGCGCGCAACGCCGGAACCGACGGCCGCCCCGTTCCCGAGGCGTACGTCTGGTGCAACCTGACCTCCGGCAACGGCGCCCGCGCCCTGTGGCTGCTGTTGCTGCCGTTCATGGTGGTCAACCTCGCCCACTGGATGCGCCCCGCCGCCGAGGGCCGCCCCCGCGTGATCCGCCTCTACGGGCTGCTGGTGCGGCTCGCCGGACTCACCCTGACGGTGCTGCTGACCGCGGCGGCCTGCGAGGTCGCCCTCGACCTCGCCGCCTGGCAGTGCGCGGGCACCTCCGCGTGCGCCGCACGGCACTCCTGGATCGGCTTCCTGTCACCCACCGTCTCCGACGGCGGCTGGTGGAGCCTGCCGGGCCGCCGCCTCGCCCTCGCCGCACTGCTGCCCGCCGCCCTCGTCGGCCTGCTCTGGTACCTCTCCCTGCGCACCTGGAACGCCTACGAGTCCCAGCTGCCCCTCACCACCGCACCGCGGCCCGCCGAGGACGACGCGCCGACCGCGCTGGCCCGGCCCGGCTTCTGGTACGGGCGGCGCCTGGTCGCCCGGCTGCGCGCCGCGCACACCGCCGCCGGCCTGCTCACGGTGGCCGCCGCGGTCATGGGCCCCGCCGTCCGGCACGACCGCGCCCCCGGCGGGCCGGCCGTGCTCGACGCGGCGGGCCTGCTGCTGTCGGCGGCCCTGCTCGCCGTCGCGGCCGTCGCCGTCGCCGTGGTGGGCGCGCGGGGCCGCAGCGAGCGCCGCGTCGACCGGGCGACCGACGAGTCACTCGTCCGCCGCCTGCCGTTCGTCGCGCTCCTCCTGCTCGCCCTCGCCCTCGTGTACGGCGGGTGGGAGCGGCCGGCCTGGGAGTCCTCCGGCCGGCTGCCGGGCGACGCCGTCTTCGGCGCCATCAACCTGGTCCAGGGCCTGCTCGTCATCGCCCTCGCCGGCGTCGCCCACCTGCTCCACCGCACCCGGCCCGACGCCCGCGCCGCCCTCAAGGGCCTCGGCGGGCCCGCCGTCGCCATGCTGGCCTGCGCGCTCGGCGGGGTGATGTCCGGCGGGGTGTCCCAGCGGGTCGCCGACTGGCTGGACGGCACCCACGCCGTCATCCCCGGCCCGCCCGTCCTGCTCACCTGGCAGGCCTCCGTGATCCCGCCGCTGCTCGTCGTCCTGCTCGTGCTCTGCGGCGTACTGGCCCGGCGCGCCCTGCGGCTCGCCCGCGCCGAACGCGAGGCCGTGGCCCGCGACTACCCCGGCGAGCGCCAGGAACCGGACCGCACCCGGCGGATCGCCCGGGTCCGCGCGATGGCCTCCCTCACCGACCGCGGCCCCCTCCTCGTCGCCGTCGTCTCCGTCTCCACCCTGCTGCTCGGCGCCGGGGCACTCGTGGGCGCCCTGGTCACCGGACAGACCCCGAGCCGCGCCACCCGCGACGCCTACGACTTCGTCCGGGGCGCCGCCGAGACCGCGCAGGCACTGGGCTCCTGGCTCATCGGTTTCGGCTTCATACTGTTCGTCACCTGCGGCCGGCGCGCCTACAAGGACGCCTCCGCGCGCCGCACCATCGGCATCCTCTGGGACGTCGGCACCTTCTGGCCGCGCGCCGCCCACCCCTTCGCCCCGCCCTGCTACGCCGAGCGCGCGGTGCCCGACCTGACCTGGCGGATCGACACCTGGACGCGCACCACCGGCGGACGGCTGGTCCTCTCCGGCCACTCCCAGGGCAGCGTCCTGGCCGCCGCCACCGCCTGGCAGCTCTCCCCGGCCACCCGCCGGCGCGTCGCCCTGCTGACCTACGGTTCCCCGCTGGAGCGGCTGTACGGCCGCTGGTTCCCCGCCCACTTCGGGCCGGCCGCGCTGAGCGCCCTGCACCACGAGGTCGACTGCTGGCGCAATCTGTACCGGCTCACCGACCCCATCGGTGGACCGGTGAGGGTGCCCGCCGACGGCGGCCCCGAGGTCGACCGCGCCCCGCTGCAGGACCCCCTCGCGCACGGCCGTACCGACGACCATCCGCTGCCCGCGCCCGTCCTCGGCCACTCCGACTACCAGGCGGACCCCGCGTTCGCCGAGGAACGCGAACGGCTGCTGGCCCGGCTGCGGCCCGACCTGCCGGGCCAGCGGCCCCCGTGCGCGCCGTGAGCGACCCCGCTCAGGGCAGGTCCGGCAGGTCCTCCGCGTACAGCAGGGTCAGGTCGTCCGTGCTCGGCTCGTCGAACTGGGCGACCCGGCTCGCGTGCCGCTCCACCATCGCCTCGAACGTCTGCCGCGCGGTGCGGCCGTTGCCGAACGCGGGGCCCTTCGGGATCGCCGTGAAGTACTTCAGCAGGGCCTCGGCGGCGCCCGGCGCGAGCCGGTACTCGTGCTCCTCGGCCTGCTGTTCCACGATCCGCAGCAGCTCCTCCGGGCCGTAGTCGCCGAAGGTGATGGTGCGGGAGAAGCGGGAGGCGACACCGGGGTTGACCGACAGGAACCGCTCCATCTCGGCCGTGTACCCGGCGACGATCACCACGACCGCGTCGCGGTGGTCCTCCATCAGCTTCACCAGGGTGTCGATGGCCTCCTTGCCGAAGTCCCGGCCCGCGTCCTCGGGCGAGAGCGCGTACGCCTCGTCGATGAACAGCACGCCGCCGCGGGCCCGTTCGAAGGCCTCCTGGGTGCGGATCGCCGTGGAGCCGATGTGCTCGCCGACCAGGTCCACGCGGGACACCTCGACCAGATGGCCCTTCTCCAGCACGCCGAGCGAGGCCAGGATCTCGCCGTAGAGCCGGGCCACCGTGGTCTTGCCGGTGCCGGGGGAGCCGGTGAAGACCAGATGCCGCTTGACCGAGGCCGCCTTCAGGCCCGCCTGCTGCCGGCGCCGGCCCACCTCGATCATGTCCGTGAGCGCCCGCACCTCGCGCTTGACGCTCTCCAGGCCCACCAGCGCGTCCAGTTCGCCGAGCACGTCCTTGGAGGTGCGCACCGGCTTCGGCGGCGAGGCCGGACTCGCGGGCGGCTGCTCGGTGGGCCGCTGGTCGGGGATCGTGCCCAGCAGCCCCGGAGAGCCACCGACTGTCTGCACGGCCGGCTCCGGCGCCGCGGGCGTCCGCAGCCCCGCGCTCTCGTCGCTTGTGCAGTCCTCGACGACCGGTCCCGCGCCCGCGTCCGGGCCGCCGTCCGCGAACTCGTAGCCACCGCGCGCGCACCGCTCCGTACGGCACTTCCTCAGCGTCGTACGGCAGCCGTCGATCACATGGAAGCCGTAGCCGCCGCTGCCCGTCACCCGGCAGTTCAGAAAGCTGCCGCGGCCCCCGGCCGAGACGTAGAAGCCCGCCTCCGCGGGCGAGTCGACCGTGCACCGCTCGATGACCGGGTCCGCGCCCTTGGTGACGATCACGCCGGTCTGGGTGCCGTCCAGCGTGCAGTTGTTCAGGGTGCCGCCGCTGCCGTGGTCGCGGAACCAGGCGCCCGTCGCCGCGTCCCGGATGCGGCAGTCGTCGAGCTGGGCGGTCGCGCCGTCGCTCACCGACACGGCCGTGTTGCGCACCTGGGACAGATCGCTGTCGACGACGTCCACGCGGGACCCCCGGTCGAGGACGAACAGGGCGTCGGGCACGTCATGCACCCGGCAGGCATCCAGGACCGCCGTCGCCCCGTCGCTCACCCACACCGCCGGATAGTCGCCGGTGCTGTCGAAGATCTCGCACTGGTTGGCGTCCACGCGCGTGCCCGGGTCCCACACCGACAGGCCGTTGCGACCGAACTGCCGCACGCTGGTGCGGGTCAGCGTCAGCACCGAGCGGGACCTGAGGTCGACCGCGTTCTCCGGGATGTCGTGGATCCGGCAGTCGGCCAGGGTGAGCACCGCGTCCGTGTCGAGGGTGACACCGTCCGCGGTGGTGCGGTGCACATCGCAGTCGGTGAGATGCCCGGTCGCGCGGCCGGTGATCTGCACCCCGCTGCCCCGCACCTCGTAGACCTCGCAACCCAGCGCCTCCAGCGCGGAGTTCTCACCGGTGACGGTCAGCCCCGAACCGGAGGCGTGGTGCACCCGGCAGCGCTCCAGACGCGGGCGGGCACCGCCGCGCACCGCGACGCCGGCCTGACCGGCCGCGACCACCTCGCACTCCTCGAACACACCGCCCCCGCCGTCCACCACGGCGATGCCGATGCCCGCCGGATTGTCGACGGTGCACCGCCGCACGGTCGGCCGGGCCGCACCGCGCACCTCGATACCGGTGGCGGACCGGGTGACCACCCGGACGTCCACCAGCTCCGGGGTGCCGTCCTCCACCAGCAGGGCGGGCGCCGCGGCGTCCTGGCCCTCCACGTGCAGGTCCTGCACCACCGCGGAGGCCCGCACGGTCAGCGGCACGCCGTCGGCCGGCGCGATGCGCACCGAGCCGGGGGAGCCCTCGGGGCCGCGCAGCGTCACCGCGCGGCGCACCACGAGGTTCTCCCGGTAGGTGCCGGGGGCGACGGTGAGCACGTCACCGTCGGCCGCGGCCTCCAGGGCGGCGGCGAGCGATGCGTACTCACCCGTGCGGCGCCGCCACCGCGACGTGCCGGTGTGCGTCACCTGGACCGTGCCCTGTGCCATGGCGTTGTTGTGCCCCCACCTCGTCGTACGCGGGTCGTTGCCGAAGAGTTCGGCCGGTCCACCGTAGCGTGCGCGCGGACCGTGGGTTGACCGGAGCCGGAAGGCGGTCGGCCGCCGTCGCCGGACGGCGGATTCAGCTTCCGGCGCCGGTTCTGCCCCAGTCCGGGCCGGCCTGTTGCCAGGCCCGGTCGAGGCGGGCGTGGCGGCGGCGGACCATCCGCCACAGGACGAGCCGTCTGCCGGTCTCGACGAGCCCCGCGGTGAGCAGCGCCGTACCGACTCCGGCGAGGACGGCGTGCGTGGTGGCGGCGGCGGAGTCCAGGGGCCGGCCCACCAGGTGACCGCGCCGGTCGGTCCAGAGCACGAACCGGTCGCCGGGCTCGGCGGACTTGAGCCGCGCGAGGACCGGGCCCCGGTGCGCGCTGCCGTCCGGGGCGGTCCATGCGGCGAGCACGCGGGTGCGGGTGTCGCGGGTCGCGGTCTCGGGGTCGGCCTCCAGCGGGCCGCGCTCCAGCCGGCGGACGACGGCGGCCGTCACCTGGTGGCGGTTCAGGCGCTGTTCACGCGCCGCGCGTTGCAGGGAGTCCTGCGCGGAGGAGCCGACGAGGACGCCGAGCAGGGGAGCGGCGAGGAGCATCAGCAGCAGCGCCGTCAGGGCCAGCCACGCCTCGGCCAGATCGGTGGCACGGCGCAGCGGATTGTGCCGCCAGCGCCAGAGTCCGCTCAGGGCTCGCACTCCCGCACCCCCCTTCCGCCTCGCGGGCATCCCCGGCGGAGCCGTTCAGGCGAGGGACCGGCCGGTCAGGGCGCCGCACCCGCCGGGGCGGGCGTGCGTCCGTGCCGGCGGCCGGGCCCTCATGAAGTTCTCACGCAACGCCAACGTGCGGGTGCCGCGGCACGGTTCCCGGGCGTCGGTGACTTGGCGGGATCTCGCCCCCGCCCGCCGTGTCGTGCCGGGGTTCGCGCCCCTGCGGCGCCGGGCCGGCCGGGGGCGGCCGGCCCGTCTACGCGAGGACGCGCACCGGGTCGCCGACCCGGACGGTGCCGGGGGAGAGGGGCACCAGATTCTGGCCGAAGACCAGCTTGCCGCCGATCCGGCGGTGGCGGCCCAGGGAGAGCAGGGGCTCGCGCCCGCGCTCGGCGCTGGTCTGGTCGGTGGTGGTCACGACGCACCGCCCGCAGGGCTTGGCGACGCGGAACTCCACCTCGCCGACGGCGATCCGGGACCAGTCGTCCTCCGCCCAGGGCTCGCTGCCGGCCACCACCAGGTTGGGCCGGAAGCGGTTCATCGGCAGCGGGCCCTCCGCTGCGTGGTCACCTTGCGCGATGAGCGCGTTGAGGGCGTCGAGGGAGGCCGCGGAGGTGAGCAGCAGCGGGAAGCCGTCGGCGAAGCTCACCGTCTCGCCGGGCAGCGCGTACTCCGGGTCCACGGGGCGGCGGGTGGCGGGATCGTCCATGTGCACCAGGCGGACGTCGGTCCCGAGATAGGCGCTGCACCACGCGTGCGCGGCGGCACCGGCCGGGACGCCCTCCACCTTGTCCTGCCAGATCTCCACCCGCACGGTGTCCGCCGGCTCGGGCACGGACACCGTCAGCGGGTCGAGGCCGGGCGCGGACAGCCGAAGGCCGCCGCCGGGCAGCAGCTCGGCGACGGCCAGCGCGAGGCGCGGTTGCTGGCGTTGCGTGACGACCTTTCCCCCGTCGTCGATCAGCACCCAGCGTCGGTCTCCGGCCAGCCCCCAGGGCTCCACGAGGGCTTCCGGGAGCGACAGGCCCCGGAACGCCTTGACCGGATGGACATGTATCGATTGCAGCTCCGCGTTCCCCATGGGGCCATCGTGCCAGGTGGCGTGGAGAGCCCGGGGAGGCGGTCAGTAGCCGCGGTACTGCTGGTTGTTGTACGGGTCCTGGTAGGGAGCGGGCGCCGGGCGCGGCGCCGCGGGGCGCATCGCCTCGTAGCCGCCGGCGGGCGCGGCTGCCGGGCGCGGCTGCTGCGGGGCCTGCGGACCCGGGTAGCCGCGGGGCGCGGTGGCCTGCTGCGGGATGTACGCCGTCGGCGCCGCGTGCTGCAGCGGCGCGGCGGGCTGCGTGTGCTGCGCGTGCTGCTGCGGATAGCCGTAGGCGGGCTGGGCGGGGGCCGCCGGGAGGGCGGGGAGTGCCGACGGCAGCGCGGGCAGCGAGGGCGCGGCCGGCGCGTCGTAGGCGGCGGGGACCCGGATCGGGGCGATCTGCGGGGTGCCCCGCTCGGCCACGAGGGAGTCGTAGATCGGAGTGTCCGGGAAGGAGGCGGAGTAGTAGCCGCCACCATAAGTGGAGCGGGGGGAGGTCATGGCACATAAGTTAAGCCCACGATGTGCTGGTTGGGGAGACCGATAATGGGGTTGTTTTCCGTGTCTGCGGTGACGCTGGATCCCCAATGCGAGCGAACTCGGGAAAAAGGGGCGGCGCGCGGCGTTCGGATGGTGTAAAGGCTCAGTTCCGGGCGGGTTACCGCTGGTTGCCGTCTGATCTTCGTACAGCTCCCGGACGGGGCGCGCGGGCTGTTGTGCACGCCCTGTGGGACTTCGTCGCCGGGGGCAATAGGTTGGGCGTCCGGAGAGTCCGGGAGAACGCGCGATGGGGGCGGACATGTCCATGCCGAAAGGATCGAACAAGCCGGTGCCGACGACGGCCCTGCGGGTCGAGGTGGGCTGGCGCGGCGGACCGGGCGTCCCCGACGCGGACGCCTCGGCGCTGCTGCTCGTCGGGGGAAAGGTCCGCTCCGACGGCGACTTCGTCTTCTACAACCAGCCCGCCCACTCCTCCGGCGCGGTCCGCCACGAGGGCAAGCGGGACGTGGGCGGCCGGGTGACCGACACCCTGCTCGTCGACCTCGCGCGCGTGGAACCCGCCGTCGAGACGGTGGTCCTCGCCGCCTCCGCCGACGGCGGCGCCTTCGGCCAAGTGCCGGAGCTGTCCATCGAGGTCAAGGACGCCGCCCGGGGCGATGTGGTGGCGCGCTTCGACAGCACCGACGCGACGGTCGAAACCGCGTTCGTGCTCGGCGAGTTCTACCGGCGTCAGGGCGCGTGGAAGTTCCGCGCGGTCGGCCAGGGTTACGGCAGCGGCCTGGAGGGACTGGCCACGGACTTCGGCATCACGGTCGACGAACCACAGCACGCCGCGCCTTCCGCCCCGCCCGCGGCTCCCGTGGCGCCCGCGCCTCCCTTCTCGCCGGCCCCTCCCTCGCCCTACGCCGCGCCCACGCCTCCCGCCCCGCCCGTGACCGCACCCTTCACGGCGCCCGCGCCCCCGCCCTCGCCCGCCGCGCCGCCCGCCGCCCCCGTCCGGCTCACCAAGGTCACGCTCACCAAGAACGCCCCGACCGTGTCCCTCGCCAAGCAGGGCGGCACCTCGGGCGCGCTCCGGGTGAACCTCAACTGGCAGGTGCACAAGCAGTTCTCGGGCTGGGGCAGCAAGCTGGGCCGGGCCGTCGCCACGCACTCCGACCTCGACCTCGACCTGTGCGCGCTGTACGAACTCGCCGACGGCAGCAAGGGCGTCGTCCAGGCCCTCGGCAACACCTTCGGCTCGCTGCACCAGCCGCCGTACATCCATCTCGACGGCGACGACCGCACCGGTGCCGTGGCCGCAGGCGAGAACCTGACCGTCAACCTCGACTACAAGGACGCCTTCCGGCGCATCCTCGTCTTCGTCACCATCTACGAGGGCGCCCGCTCCTTCGCCGACCTGCACGCCACGGTCACCCTGCAACCGCAGCACGGCGCCGCCATCGACTTCTCCCTGGACGAGTGCACGGTCCCGTCCCCGGTCTGCGCGCTCGCGCTGATCACCAACAACGGCGGCGACCTCATCGTCCAGCGCGAGGCCCGCTATCTGATCCCCGAGCACGGCGTCAGCCCGCAGCGGACCGTCGACCGCGCCTACGGATGGGGCATGAACTGGACGCCCGGACGCAAGTGAGCCGCCCCGACGAGCCGGGGGAGCGGGGGCGCGGCGGGCGAGCGGCGGGCGCGGTCAGCCCTCGTCGGGCACGGCGTCCGGACGGGCGTAGGTCCGGCCCTTCCACGCCGCACCGCGCCCCTGGTAGTGCCGCACCGCCGAGTCGACCGTCATCAGGAGATACAGGAACGCGGTGAAGGGCAGGAGAGGCGCGAGCCACAGGGGCTGCCGGTAGTAGCGGAGCATCGGCACGTACGTTCCCGCCATCACCAGCCACGCCCCGCCGCCCAGCGCTCCCGCCGCCGCGTCGCCCGCGAGCAGCCCCGCGGCGAGTGCCGCCGGCGGCACCAGGTAGACGACGGCCAGTCCCGCGACGGTGCCGAGCAGCAGCAGCGGGTTGTGCCGCAGCTGGGCGTAGGCGCTGCGCGAGACCATCCGCCACAGGTCGCGCAGGCGCGGATAGGGGCGCACGCTGTCCACCCGGTCGGCCAGCCCCAGCCACAGCCGGCCTCCGCCGCCGCGCACCGCGCGGGCGAGGGCCACGTCGTCGATCACCGCGTGCCGGATGGCGTCCGGGACGCGCGCCCGCTCGGCGGCCCCGGTGCGCAGCAGCACACACCCGCCCGCCGCGGCCGCCGTCCGCGCGCCTGGCCGGCCGATCCACCGGAAGGGGTACAGCTGCGCGAAGAAGTAGACGAACGCGGGGACGACCAGCCGCTCCCAGAAGCTGTCCACCCGCAGCCGCGCCATCTGCGAGACCACGTCGAAGCCGCCGGTGCGGGCCGCGGCCACCAGCGTGCGCAGGCTGTCCGGGGCGTGCGCGATGTCGGCGTCCGTCAGGAGCAGGTACTCGGGCCCTCGCGCGCGTGCCTCCCTCATTCCGTGCCGCACCGCCCACAGCTTGCCGGTCCAGCCCGCGGGCGGCTCGCCCGGCGACACCACGGTCAGCGGCAGCCCGCCCCGCCGGCGCGCCAGCTCCAGCGCCAGCTCCCCGGTTCCGTCCGTGCTGCCGTCGTCGACGAGGAACACCTCCGCGCGCCCCGGATAGTCCTGGCCGAGCAGCGACGGCAGGCTCACCGGCAGCACCTCCGCCTCGTCGCGGGCCGGCACGACCACGCAGACGGACGGCCAGTCGGCCGGATCGCGCCGCGGCGGCAGTCTGACGTCCGTACGCCAGAAGAAGCCCTGGCCGAGCAGCAGCCACAGCCAGGCGGCGAGGGAACCGGCGGCGATCCACGCGAGGGCGCTCACCCGCGCAGTGTGCCTCACGGCGGCGGGCGGCACGGGCACATCGACTATCGTGGCCGGGTGAAGATCGCGCTCATGGACTCAGGAATCGGGCTGCTGGCGGCGACCGCCGCGGTACGGCGCCTCCGCCCCGACGCCGATCTGGTGCTCTCCCTCGACCCCGACGGCATGCCCTGGGGGCCGCGCACGCCCGAGGACCTCACCGCGCGTGCCGTGGCCGTCGCCGAGGCCGCCGCCGCGCACCGGCCCGACGCCCTGATCATCGGCTGCAACACCGCCACCGTCCACGCCCTGCCCACGCTGCGCGCCCGTCTGGAGCCCGGCATCCCGGTCATCGGCACCGTCCCGGCGATCAAGCCGGCCGCGGCCGGCGGCGGCCCCGTCGCGATCTGGGCCACGCCCGCCACCACCGGCAGCCCCTACCAGCGCGGACTCATCCGCGACTTCGCCGCCGGGGTGCCGGTCACCGAGGTGCCGTGCTGGGGGCTCGCCGAGGCCGTGGAGCACGCGGACGAGGCGGCGATCGACGCGGCCGTCGCTGCGGCCGCCGAGCTGACGCCGGCCGAGGTCACCACCGTCGTCCTGGGCTGCACCCACTACGAACTCGTCGCCGAGCGCATCCGCGCCGCCGTGCGGCGGCCGGGCCGTCCGCCGCTGGTCCTGCGCGGCTCGGCCGGTGCCGTCGCCGCGCAGGCGCTGCGCCGCATCGGCGCCCGCCCGGAGCCCGGGAACGCGGCGCGCGGCGGGGTGACGGTGCTGCTGAGCGGACGCGAGGGCGCGCTGCCCGAGCCCGCGCTGGCCTACGAGGAGGGCCGCCTGCTCGCGCCGGCCGCCGTCCCCGCGCGGGTGGCCGATCCGCGCTGACGCCGCCGGTCACGGGCCCGTGAGGGACCGCGCATGGGAGCCGCGCGGGGGAGCGGAGAGGCGCGCGGGTGGTCCGGCCGGGCCGGCGCGTGCGGGGCCACCGCCCGGGTGGGCCAGTGACGGTGCGCGACGGACTACCCGCCCAGCGAAAGCTGAGTAACCTCGAGGACATGAGGCACCACCCCCCGGACGCGCACGCGCCCCACCCCGACGTCTGGACCGGCCGGGCCACCAACCGGGTCCAGTGGCTGCTGGCGCTCATCGGTGCCGCCTGCCTGGCGCTGGGCATCGAGCTGGCCGTGGACTCCCCGTGGACGAACGGCATCGCCCCGCTGGTCATGGCCGTCGTCGGGTGCATCGCCGCGGGGCTGCTGGTCCTCTTCGGCACCCTGGCCTTCGTGCACGTCGCGCTGCGGGTGGACCGGGAGTGCCTGGAGATCCGCTGCGGCCACATCGGCGTACCGCGCCGCCGCATCCCCCTGTCCGACGTGGTGGGCGCGGACTTCACGCCGTACGTCACACCCCGTCACTGGGGCGGCTGGGGCTACCGCTGGCGTCCCGAGAAGGGCACCGCCGTCGTCGTACGGCGCGGCGAGGGCGTGATCCTCCGGCTGTGGGACGGGCACACCCTCACGGTCACCGTGGACGACGCCGAGGCTGCCGTACGGGTCATCCGGGACCGCCTGCTGCCCCGCGCGCCCGGAGCGGCCCGCTGACCCCGGACGCCCCCCTCACGGCCGCTCCGCGCCGGGGGACGGCTCGCGGTGCAGGGGCCGCGCGGTCGCCAGCCCCGCGAGCAGCCCCGCACCCGCCGTCACCGCGGTGAAGCTCAGCGCGTTGCCGACCGCGCAGACCACCGCGACCGCCGTCAGCGCCGCGCCCGCGGTCAGCGCCACCGGCGTGGGGCGCGCGGTGCGCCACAAGGCGCAGAGCAGCCAGCAGAACACCGCCGCCAGGAGGAGCAGCCCGACGACGCCCTGCTCGGCCGCCTGTTGCAGCGGTGCCGAGTGCGGCTTGCCGTCCGACAGCGGTGCGGCGGCCACGGCCTGGCTCAGCTCCTCGAACCGCCCCGGCCCCACGCCCAGCGCCGCGTCCCCGCGCGCGAGGGCGAGCGCGTCCCGCCACAGCTCGATCCGGTGCCGGGTCAGCGGCCCTTCCAGCGACGCGGACACCCCGGCGGGCAGTACGCGCGCGGCGACCGCCCAGATCCCGCCGGTGACCAGCAGCGCGGCCAGCGCCAGCCCCGCGAGGGCGGGCCCCCGGCGCCGTACGCGGGCGGCGGCGAGCGAGACCAGCAGCACCGCCGTGCAGGCCACGGCGCCCGCCGTCGAGCCCACGAGCGCCGCGGTCACCGTGATCCCGGCGGCCAGCGCGCCGAGCAGCGGTCGCAGCGGGCCGGCGCCGGCCGACCAGGCGGCGCAGCAGGCGGCGCCCGTGGCCAGGGCCGGCAGGGCGGCGACGGCCCCCGCGTGTCCGAGCGGGGCGCCGGACGCCGGTCCCGGAGCGAGGTGCGGTACGGCGACGGTCAGGGCGAGCCCGCCAAGGGCGCCGGCGCAGGGCGCGGCGACCGGCAGCAGCGAGGCGCCGATCCGCCCGGCGGCGTATCCGGCGGCCACGGCGAGCACCGCCAGCAGCACGCCCTCAGGCCGGCCGCCGTGCGCCGCCGCCGTGATCAGCGACCATGCGGCACAGGCTCCGAGCACGGCCACTCCCGCCGCGTCAGAAACGTTTCTTCGCTCGTCGTCGGCGTCCTCACCGGCCACCGACGCCGTCTTCGTGTTCCCCACGGCCCCACCCGCCCCCGAAACCGGTCCCCCGACCTGTGACGGACCCGTCCGCCGCCCGCTTCCCCGACGGACGGCTCACGGCTCGGGCACACCGTAACGGCTGGTGGGCGGTTTGTGGATGAGCCGGGACGAGATGTACGAGCGGGGGGGCGCGGAGGGGCGGCATGGGCCGGAGGGCGGGCGCTGGAGACGAGGGGGGCGCCGGGGGCCGGAGAGGAGGGCTGGGGCGGGGGCGGCCGCGCTGTCGGCGGTGGGGAAGGCCGCCGTAGACTCCCGGAGTGACCGTCACCGCAACCTCTGTCGGCGAGTCGGACGACGTGCGGCCGCGGACCGCGCCCGCACCGCGCGGCGCGCGCCTGCAGCGCCTCGTCCCGGCCGCCACCGCGGCGCTCTCCGGAGTGCTGCTCTACGTCAGCTTCCCGCCCCGCACCCTGTGGTGGCTGGCCCTGCCGGCCTTCGCCGCCTTCGGCTGGGTGCTGCGCGGTCGCGGCGTGAAGGCGGGCCTCGGCCTCGGCTATCTGTTCGGCCTCGGCTTCCTGCTGCCGCTGCTGGTGTGGACGGGCGTGGAGGTGGGTCCCGGACCCTGGCTCGCCCTGGTGGCGATCGAGGCGCTGTTCGTCGCCCTGGTCGGCGCGGGCGTCGCCGCCGTGTCCCGGCTGCCCGCCTGGCCGGTGTGGGCGGCGGCCGTGTGGATCGCGGGCGAGGCGGCACGCGCGCGGGTGCCCTTCCACGGCTTCCCGTGGGGCAAGATCGCCTTCGGTCAGGCCGACGGCGTCTTCCTGCCGCTGGCCGCCGTCGGCGGCACCCCGCTGCTCGGCTTCGCGGTCGTCCTGTGCGGCTTCGGCCTGTGCGAGGTGATCCGGCTCGCGGTGCACGCCCGCCGCGCCCGCGCGGTGCGGCGGTCCGCCGCGCTGACCGCGCTGCTCGGCCTGGCCGTGCCGCCGCTCGCGGCCCTCGCCGCCCTGCCGCTGGTCAGCGACAAGGCCGAGACCGGCACCGCCACGGTCGCCGTCATCCAGGGCAACGTGCCCCGCGCGGGCCTCGACTTCAACGCCCAGCGCCGCGCGGTGCTCGACTACCACGCGCGCGAGACGGAACGGCTGGCCGCCCGGGTGAAGGCCGGGAAGGTCCCCCGGCCCGACTTCGTGCTCTGGCCGGAGAACTCCTCCGACATCGACCCCTTCGCCAACGCCGACGCCCGCGTGGTCATCGACCGTGCCGCGAAGGCCATCGGGGTGCCGGTCTCCGTCGGCGGTGTCGTGGCACGCGACGGCAAGCTGCTGAACGAGCAGATCCTGTGGGACCCGGAGAAGGGACCCGTGGACACCTACGACAAGCGGCAGATCCAGCCCTTCGGCGAGTACCTGCCGCTGCGCTCGCTCCTCGACGCGATCAACGAGGACTGGACCGGCATGGTCCGCCAGGACTTCAGCCGGGGCGGCGAACCGGGCGTCTTCACCCTCGCCGGCGTCAAGGTCGGCCTGGCCACCTGCTACGAGGCCGCCTTCGACTGGGCCGTACGGGACACCGTCACCCACGGCGCGCAGATGATCTCCGTGCCGAGCAACAACGCGACCTTCGACCGCAGCGAGATGACCTACCAGCAGCTCGCCATGTCGCGGATCCGCGCGGTCGAGCACAGCCGGACCGTCACCGTGCCGGTGACCAGCGGCGTCAGCGCGATCATCCTGCCGGACGGCACGATCACCCGGAAGACCGGCATGTTCGTCGCGGACTCCCTGGTCCAGGAGGTGCCGCTGCGCTCCTCCGAGACCCCCGCCACCCGGCTCGGCATCCTGCCCGAGATCGTCCTCCTGCTGGTCGCCGCGGGCGGCCTGGGCCGGGCGGTCGCCGTGGCCGCGCGCGGGCGGCGCGCGGCTGACGTCTGACCGATGGCAGTCGTCGGCCGTCGTCCGACCCGATGGCAGTCGTCGGCCGTCGTCCGACCCGATGGCAGTCGTCGGCCGTCGTCCGACCCGACGGCCGACGTACGCCCCCGGAACGCGCGGGGGCGGACCGGACCGGCCCGCTAGGGTCGGGCGCATGGCTACTCCCGACTTCATCCGCACCCTGCGGGCCGCCGCCGGACACCAGTTGCTGTGGCTCCCCGGGGTCACCGCGCTCGTCTTCGACGACGAGGGCAGAGTGCTGCTCAACCGCCGCACCGACACCCGCAGGTGGTCGCTGATCGGCGGCATTCCGGACCCGGGCGAGCAGCCGGCCGCCTGCGCGGTACGGGAGGTCCACGAGGAGACCGGGGTGCGGTGCGTCCCCGAGCGGGTGGTCGTCGTACAGGCGCTGGCCCCGGTGACGTACGAGAACGGCGACATCTGCCAGTACATGGACATCACGTTCCGCTGCCGCGCGGTGGGCGGTGAGGCGCGGGTCAACGACGAGGAGTCGCTGGAGGTCGGCTGGTTCGAGGTGGACGCGCTGCCGGAGCTGGAGGAGTCCGAACTGCTGCGGATCAAGCAGGCCCTGTCGGACGCACCCACGTGGTTCGAGCCTATGCCTTCGCAGTGAACTGTGGGGGCTGACCACATGGGGCGGGGGGCGGGCGCTGCCTAGGGTCGAGGACATGACCGCGCCTCGTGACCTTCCCGGCCCGCCGCCCGTGCCCTCCGGTTCTCCGTCCGGGCCGTCCACGCCTCCGCTCGACCTGGGGGGCCGCACCGCTCTCGTCACCGGGGCCGCCGGTGGCATCGGCCGCGCCTGCGCGCTGCGGCTCGCGGCCGCCGGGGCCAAGGTCAGAGCGGTCGACCGGGACGACGCCGGGCTCGCCGCGCTCACCGAACAGGCCGCGGGCCTGGCCGGCACCGTCGAGCCGCACGTCCTCGACCTCACCGACCTGGACGCCGCCGAACTCGTCGCCGCCGGCACCGACGTCCTCGTCAACAACGCCGGACTGCAACTGGTCCGGCCGCTGGAGGAGTTCCCGCCCGACGTCTTCCACACCGTCCTCACCGTGATGCTGGAGGCCCCGTTCCGGCTGATCCGCGGCGCCCTCCCGCACATGTACGGGCAGGGCTGGGGCCGGATCGTGAACATCTCCTCCGTGCACGGGCTGCGCGCCTCGCCGTACAAGTCGGCGTACGTCGCCGCCAAGCACGGACTGGAGGGCCTGTCCAAGACCGCCGCGCTCGAGGGCGCGCCGCACGGCGTCACCTCCAACTGCGTGAACCCCGGCTACGTCCGCACCCCGCTGGTCGAGCGGCAGCTCGCCGACCAGGCGCGGGCGCACGGCATCCCCGAGGAGCGGGTCCTGTCCGAGGTGCTGCTCCAGGACAGCGCGGTGAAGCGGCTCATCGAACCGGAGGAGGTCGCGGAGGCGGTGGCGTACCTGTGCGCGCCGCAGGCGTCCTTCGTCACCGGCACCTCGCTGGTCCTCGACGGCGGCTGGACCGCGCACTGAGCCCGCCCCGGCGGCCCGGAGTCGTCCACAGGGCTGCCGGGGCGACCGCGTCATGGTGAATGCTGTGAGCATGTCCCGCGATCATGTGCAGTCCGCCCAGCGCGCCGCCGGGGGAGGGAAGCCGCCCGCCGCCGGCGTGCCGGGCGTGCCCGCCCACGGCCTCACCCCGCCGGAAGAGGACGCCGAGGCGCCGTTCCTCGAACTGCTGGCGCGCGGTGCGCCCGTCGACGCCTACGAGCGGCCGGTGCTGCTCGCCCGCGCCGAGGGCCGGCCGGGGGAGCGGATCGCCGCGCTGGAGCGCGCCAAACTGCTCGCGCTGCGGGTGCGCGCGGAGCTGGAGGGGCGGCGCCGCCGCGAGGCCGAGCTGTCGGCGCTGTTCGAGACCGCCCACGACCTCGCCGGGCTGCGCGACCTGGACGCCGTCCTCCAGGCGATCGTGCAGCGCGCCCGCTCCCTGCTCGGCACCGACGTGGCGTATCTCAGCCTCAACGACCCGGTCCGCGGCGACACCTACATGCGGGTCACCGAGGGCTCGGTCGCGGCCCGCTTCCAGCAGCTGCGGCTCGGCATGGGCGAGGGTTTGGGCGGTCTCGTCGCGCAGACCGCCCGCCCGTACGTCACCGACGACTACTTCAAGGACGACCGCTTCCAGCACACCGACACCATCGACGCGGGCGTGCGCGACGAGGGACTCGTCGCCATCCTCGGCGTGCCGCTGATGCTGGGGCACCACGTCATCGGGGTGCTCTTCGCCGCCGACCGCCGTGCCCGGGTCTTCGAACGCGAGCAGATCGCGCTGCTCGGCTCCTTCGCCGCGCTGGCCGCCGCCGCCATCGACACCGCCAACCTGCTCACCGAGACCCGCTCCGCCCTCGCCCGCCTGGAACGCGCCAACGAGATCATCCAGGACCGCAGCGGCGTCATCGAACGCGCCTCCGAGGTGCACGACCGGCTCGCCGAACTCGTGCTGCGCGGCGGCGGGGTGCACGACGTGGCCGCCGCCGTCTCCGAAGTCCTGGACGGCACCGTCGAGTTCACCGAACCGGACGGCGCCCCGGCGAGCGCCCTGGACGAGTCCCGCGCCGAAGGCCACGCGGTGCGGCACCAGGACGACTGGATCGCCGCCGTCGCCGCCGGCGGGGAACTCCTCGGCGCGCTGGTGCTGCGCGGCCATCCCGGCCTCGACCCGGTCGACCAGCGCACCCTGGAGCGCGCCGCGATGGTCACCTCCCTGCTGCTGCTCGCCCGCCGCTCCGCCGCCGAGGCCGAACAGCGCGTGCGCGGCGAACTGCTGGACGACCTGCTGGACGCCCGCGACCGCGACCCGCGGCTGCTGCGCGAGCGGGCCGCCCGGCTGCACGCCGACCTCGACGCCACCCACGTCCTGCTGGCCGCCCGGCTCGACGGCCCCGCCGCCGACGCCGACCAGGAGGCCGCCGCCCGGCGCCGCCTGTGGTCCGCCGCCTCCCACCTCGCCGCCACCCGCAAGGGACTTGCCGCGGCCCGCGACGGCGGCACGGTCCTGCTCCTGCCGCTGGCTTCCCGCGACAGCGCCACCGAACTCGCCCGGCGCACCGCCCGCCACCTCGGCAGAGCCGTCCACGAGGCGGTCACTGTCGGCGCCTCCCCTCCGGTGCGGGACCTGGCGGCCCGCCCCGACGGGGTGGCCGCGGCATACACGGAGGCCCGCCGCTGTCTCGACGCCCTGCGCCTGCTCGGCCGCAGCGGAGACGGCGCCGCCGCCGACGACTTCGGCTTCCTCGGACTGCTGCTGGCCGGCGACCGGGACGTGACGGGCTTCGTGGACCGCACCATCGGTCCGGTGGTGGCGTATGACGCACGACGCGGCACCGAGCTGCTGCGCACCCTCGACGCCTACTTCGCCTGCGGCATGAGCCCCGCCCGCACCAAGGACGAGCTGCACGTCCACGTCAACACGGTCGCCCAGCGCCTGGAACGCGTCGCGCGGCTGCTCGGCGACGACTGGCAGACGCCGTCACGGGCCCTGGAGATCCAGCTCGCCCTGCGCCTGCACCGGCTGTCGGCACCGGAACGCCGCTGACCGCGGCCCCCGTACGCACCGGCGTACACGGACCGCGGTCGGCGGGCGAGCGGGTCAGACGGTGTGCGCGTCCGTGGCCCGCGCGCTCCCGGGCGTGGCGTCCGCGGGGGACTCGATGTCGGCCAGGTCGCGGTTGCGGGTCTCCTTGGCCGCCGCCACGGCGACGACGGTGAGCAGCGCCGCGGCGATCACGTACAGGGCGATCCACGTGGAGCCGCCGGTCGCGTCCAGCAGGGCGGTCGCGATCAGCGGGGCGGGGGCACCGGCCGCCACCGAGGAGAACTGGGCACCGATGGAGGCGCCCGAGTAGCGCATCCGGGTCGCGAACATCTCGGAGAAGAAGGCGGCCTGCGGGGCGTACATCGCTCCGTGCAGCACCAGACCGACGGTCACCGCGAGGAGCAGGCTGCCGAAGGAACCGGTGTCGACGAGCGCGAAGAACGGGAACATCCACAGGGCCACCCCGACCGCGCCCACCAGGTACACGGGCCGGCGCCCGACCCGGTCCGACAGCGCGCCCCACAGCGGGATGACGGCGAAGTGCACGGCCGAGGCGATGAGCACCGCGTTGAGCGCGGTCTGCTTGGAGACGTCGGCGGCGGTGGTGGCGTAGACGAGGATGAACGCGGTGACGACGTAGTAGCTGATGTTCTCCGCCATGCGCGCGCCCATCGCGATGAGCACGTCCCGCCAGTGGTGCCGCAGGACGGCCACCAGCGGCAGCTTCTCGACCTCCGCCGACCGCTCCGCCTTGCGCGCCTCGGCCTGCGCGAGCGCCTGCCGGAAGACGGGCGACTCGTCGACGGACAGCCGGATCCACAGCCCGACGATCACCAGCACCCCGGACAGCAGGAACGGGATCCGCCAGCCCCAGCTGGTGAACGCGCTGTCCGACAGCACGGCGGTCAGCAGCGACAGCACACCCGTGGCGAGCAACTGCCCGGCCGGCGCGCCGGTCTGCGGCCACGAGGCCCAGAACCCGCGGCGCCGCGCGTCCCCGTGCTCGGACACCAGGAGCACGGCCCCGCCCCACTCGCCGCCGAGCGCGAACCCCTGCACGAGCCGCAGCACGGTCAGCAGGACGGGCGCGGCGCTGCCGATCGTCGCGTGCGTCGGCAGCAGGCCGATCGCGAACGTCGCCCCGCCCATCAGCAGCAGACTCAGCACCAGCAGCTTCTTGCGCCCGAGCCGGTCACCGTAGTGCCCGAACACCAGCGCCCCGAGCGGGCGGGCCGCGAATCCCACCGCGTACGTCAGGAACGACAGCAGCGTTCCCACCAGCGGATCGGACTCCGGGAAGAACAACTGGTTGAAGACGAGCGCGGCCGCGGAGCCGTAGAGGAAGAAGTCGTACCACTCGATGGTGGTGCCGATGAGGCTGGCGGCGACGATGCGCTTGAGGTTGGACGGGGCTGGCGGAGCGGTCGCGGGCGACGACATCGGCACCACTTCCTGACGTTCGTTCGACGGGGACGTTTTGCGTGTCGCCACACCGTAGAAACGGGCACGTCAGAGGCGTATGTGGTGGGACACCATAGTTCTGAGGCGAGCTATGCGCGCGGTCCCCATGCTGGCTCGTCGAAGGGTGCTTCGGCGACCTGGTTCAGTCCTGACTGAAAGCCCGCGTCATGACCCGTCCTCACGTCTCCGGTGCTGACTTGGCGCTGACTGTGCTGCGTTGATGGGGGCAGGACGTGTGACCGAATGAGCGTGTTCCAGAGGTGGCCTCAAGCCGGTGATGATCACTGGGTTGTCGGGTCGTCGTCCAGGCCGGTGCAGCGTCGGCGATGGCGCGCGGCAGGCTGCACGCAGCTGGGTAGTGCGCCGTCGCCTCCGACGGTCTCCTCGGGAACTATCGACCTCGCTTCGATGAGTCGCGTGCAAGGATGTCGCTCGTGACCGGATCGTCTTCCTCGTCTGTCGCCGAGGGCACGCCTGACAACTCCGGCCTGGGTCCCCGTGCCGCTGCCGTGCTTGTGTCCGGGTCCTCGGCCGCGGTCCTGGTGGTCGAGATCGTGGCTTTGCGGCTGCTGGCTCCCTACCTCGGTCTCACCCTCGAGACCAGCACCATGGTGATCGGGATCGCCCTCACCGCGATCGCCGTCGGCTCCTGGCTGGGTGGGCGCATCGCTGACCAGGTCGATGCACGACGGCTCCTGGGCCCGTCGCTCGGGGTGTCGGGAGTGGTCGTGGCGCTCACCCCGGCCGTTCTGCGCACCACCGCGGAGTGGGCACCACCGGTGCTCCTGTTCATCGCGTCGCTGACCATCCTCGTGCCGGGCGCGCTGCTCTCCGCAGTGACGCCGATCGTGACCAAGATGCGTCTGACCAGCCTCGCCGAGACCGGAACGGTTGTCGGCCGGCTGTCCGGTGTCGGCACCGTCGGCGCCATCGCCGGCACGGTCCTCACCGGTTTCGTCCTCGTGTCGCGGTTGCCGGTCAGCGGCATACTGATCGGCCTCGGAACGCTGCTGGTGGTCGGCTCGGCGCTGGTCGAGTGGCGAACGCGCGGGTGGAGCGGCACCCCTGCCCTGACACTCGTGGTCGTGGCCGGCGGCCTCGCCACCGTGGTCGCGCCCGGTGCCTGCGACACGGAGACCAAGTACCACTGCGTACGGGTCGTCGCAGACCCCGACCGGGGCAGCGGCCGCACACTCGTCCTGGACGGCGTGCGGCACTCCTACGTCGACCTCGACGACCCGACGTTCCTGGAGTTCACGTATGTGCGCGCCATCGCGTCGGTGGTCGATGCCGCCTTTCCTGAAGGTGAGCCACTCGCTGCCTACCACCTGGGCGGCGGCGGACTCACTTTCCCCCGTTACCTCGCGGCCACGCGGCCCGGGACGCGCAGCCTTGTATCGGAGATCGACAGCGGGGTCGTGCGCATCAACCGCGACCGACTCGGTCTGGGATCAGAAGCCGGTATCGATGTACGTACCGAGGACGGCAGGCTCGGCCTGCGGCGACTGGACGCCGGCAGTTGTGACCTCGTTGTCGGCGACGCCTTCGGGGGCGTCAGCGTGCCGTGGCACCTCACCACGGTCGAAGCGATGAAGGACGTACGGCGGGTGCTCGACGAGGACGGCCTGTACGTCGCCAACCTCATCGATCACGGTGGTATGGCCTTCGCACGTGCCGAAGCAGCCACTCTCAGCGATACCTTCGAGCACGTCGCCCTCGTCGGCGAAGCCGCCGACATCGGCCTCGACCCGACCACCGCCCCCGAGGGCGGCAATCTGGTGGTGGTCGCCTCCGGCCGACCGGTCGACCTGCGCGCGGTCCAGGATGCGCTGGACGCCCGGCATACCGGCTGGAGGATCGCGACCGGTGACGACCTCACCTCCTGGATCGGCGATGCCCGACCGCTCACCGACGACTACGCACCCGTCGACCAACTCCTCCAGCCCTACAGCCCACGGAGCAGCCAGTGACACGACACACGTCCAGGCCCCGCCGGCGCACCTGAACCGGCGGATCCGCCGCGACGATGACGTTCTCGTCCGCGCTGCCCAGCAGGCGGGGACGGCCTCCTGCCCACCGGTCCAGACAGGCCAGGCCCATCTCGTTGAACCGGTGGATCACATCCCGGACGGTGTCTTCGTCGGCCTGGACGCGAACCCTCATCGGTGATGCCATATCCGCCCCCTGTCACACGCCGTCCTGACATCCAGCACAACGAGCGGCCCGGCAAAGGTCTCCGTCACAGCACCAGGAGCGCAGGAAGCTCCGTCGGGCAGGGTGACCACATGGGTCCCATGCCGCGACGGAGCTCGGTCGGCCGGGCGGCGGGTTACCGGCGCCTGGCAGAGGTCGGTGCCGTGTGCGGTGCTCCCCGGCTCAGCCGAAGTTCACGTCGCTGCACCACATGTAGGCCTGGTCGAGGTGCGAGGCTTGCCAGATCACGAACAGGATGTGGTGTCCGGTGTAGCCGGAGGTCTGGACGGGGAACGAGATGTTCTGCGCCGGGGCGAAGCGGCCGGTCTGCGTGATGAAGTCGAGGTTGCCCCAGCCCAGGGTCTGGGTCTTGGGGTCGAAGCCCTGCTTGCTCACGTAGACCCTGAAGTAGTCGGCACCGTGGGACGCCTGGTCGTACAGCTGAACCGTGAAGTTGTTGCTGACGTTGGTCGTCTTCCACGGCCCGGGCTTGTTCAGGCTGGCGTTCCTGGAAAGGTTGTTGCTGCAGAGCGTCCCGTCGGGGGTCCGCGCCTGGAACTGGCCACCGAGGCCGTCGCGGAGCGCGCTCATCCAGTTCCACATGGTGTCGGGGTTGGCCTGGAAGGCCTGCCAGCACATGGGGTCCTGGGTCTGCATGGCCGGGTTCGTGTGGTTGCTGCCCCACGTCTTCCAGCACTGGTACGCGCGGGTGGCGGGGCTGACGATGGTGCCGTGCGCCTGGGCGGGTGCCGACCAGGTCAGTGCGCCGGCAACCACGGCGAACAGCATGACGAGCGCCTGGAGAGGCCGACGGAGGGACGACCGCGAACGCCCGGTTAACGGACTCTGTTTGCGCATGTGGGGGGAACTCCTTCCAGTTGCTACGCTGTTATGGGAGCGCTCCCAACGGTAGGGGCTCTGGGTGAAATGTCAATGAAACAAACACAGTTGATCACAGGGGTGGGCGCGAGCAGGGGATCTGCCGCGAGTAGATCGACGCCCGGGTCCGTTCCACTGATGATGGTTCTCCCGCAGAGCACTCCGCCCTCACCCACGTGGCAGCCACCAGCTCGACGATCCGGCGGTAGTCACCGCGAGCACCCGGTTGGCGAGGTTCCTGCGCCCGGACCCAGGCAGCGACTTCCGCTCCTCCGGCAGTCCCCACCATCGACAACGTCGGCCAACTCGCCTTCGCTGAGCCAGAAATGAGCTAGCGAAGCCTGAAATTCGCGGTCTTGCAGATCTGGACCAGCGGGGGAGACTGCCTTCACGACCGGGTCCGCCCGGTCCCCGCAGCACCACGCCAAGCAGGTCGGTCCACCGTCACTCCAGCGAGATGAGGTCTCATGAACCGAAACCGAGCCGCCGTCAGCGCGGTCGCCGTGATCCTGTTCACCGCCGGCCTCGCCGTCGGCCCGGCAGCCGCCACCACCGAGGCGAAGGCCCGCGTCGGAGCCGACTGGACAACTCAGTCGATTGTCTTCACCGCCGCCGCGGGGCAGACCAACGACCTCAGCATATTCTCCATGTACACCAGCGACGGGATCCGGCGGATCGGCTTCAGCGACGTGGTCCCGCTCGAACCGGGCGACCACTGTGCGTACTCCAGAGCCGAGGACACCACCTCCGTCGTCTGCGAACTGCCCGCCGACAGCCCTCGGCCCGACAGGATCGACGTCTTCCTCGGCGACGGCAACGACACGATCGCCGCCTTCACCCCCGGGATCGGCACCGTCAGCGGCGGCCCCGGCGACGACGAACTGCACGCCCACACCGCACGCACGGTGCTGGGCGGCGCGGGGAACGACATGGTCATGGGACCGGCCGCCCTGCACGGCGGCGACGGCATGGACCACCTGATGGGTGACAGCAGCAACCAGCAGATGTGGGGCGGCCGGGGCGACGACATGATCGAGGGCTACGGTGGTGACGACACCGTGCACGCCGGCCCCGGCGACGACCACGCCATGGGCGGGGACGGCCGCGACATCGTCCTCGGCGGCCCCGGCAACGACACACTGGACGGCGAAGGCGGCGACGACCTCGTCTGGGGCGGCACCGGAGAGGACGCCCTCGAAGGCGGGCCCGGCCGCAACATCGTCCTCCCGTAGTGCGCCTCTATGGCCGAAGGTCCCGGCCCGCGGCGCGAACAGCGTCGCGGGCGCCGAGCCACCGCCGTCGGGCGGCGACGATGCGCTTGAGGTTGGACGGGGCTGGTGGAGCGGTCGCGGGCGACAGCATCGGCACCACTTCCTGACGTTCGACGGGGACGTTTTGCGTGTCGCCACACGGTAGGAAGGGGCCGGTGCTCATGGTCCTCCCGGTCGTCCCGGTCCTCAGCGGTCCTCCCGGTCCTCCCCGTTCTCCCGGTCGTCCGGTCGTCCCGGTCCTCAGCGGTCCTCCCCGTCCTCCCGGTGGACCTGGTCGGCGGCCTCGCGTGCGGTGTGGGCGAAGGCGCGGACCAAGGGGGTGGTGCCGCTCTTGAGCCAGACCGGTGCCCAGTCGACGGGCGGGGCGTCGGAGAAGGGGATGTACGTGATGTCGGGACGGCCGTAGAAGCGGGTGACCTGGGCGCCGACGATCACTCCCCCGCTGCCGGTGCCGACCAGGTGCAGGGCCTCCTGGAACGTCTCGAAACGCGGCCCGCTGCGGATGAGCCTCCCCTCCGGGGTGCGCTCCGGCCAGCGGTCGGAGGGCCAGTCGCCCGGCAACGCGCCGGCCAGCCGCAGCAGGGGTATGTCACCGAGGTCCTCCATGACCACCGCCGTGCGGCCGGAGAGCGGGTGCCGGGACGGCACGGCCAGCATCCGGGCCTCGGAGAAGATCACGGGGCCGACGGCGATGTCGGACGCGGCGAGCGGCAGGCTGGTGACGAGGACGTCCACGTCACCGGCGCGCAGCCGCTGGAGCGCCTCCGCGACCTGGGTCTCCCGGGCCCGGACCAGGCAGTCCGGCTCCTGCCGGGCGAACAGGTCCGCCGCCCGGTGGACGACCTGGCCCGCTGCCGCGCCGACGTAACCCACCCGCAGGGTGCTGCGGGCGCGGCGGACGGCCGCCACCGCGCGGTCCATCGCCGTCCGCAGTTGTTCGTACGCCGGCCGGACGTCCTCGTAGAGCCGCAGACCGAGGGGCGTGAGGCGAACGCTCCGGTTGGTCCGCTCGAACAGGTCCGTGCCGACCCGGCGTTCCAACTGCTTGATCGTCTGGCTGACCCGGCCGGTGGTCACGTGCAGACGTTCGGCGGTGCGCCCGAAGTGCAGTTCCTCGGCCAGGGTGAGGAAGGCCTCCAGTTCCAGACGTTCGAACACGGGCGCTCCTGCGGTGTTGAGTGGGGCTAAACACGGGTTGCGGTATCGGGCGTTGATCGGCCGGTTACCGGCGGGCAGTCTGCCAGACGGCGATGTGCCGCGTTGACCTGCTGTGTTCACGTGCAGTGCTGACGACTGCGCACGCCCGGGGGGTTGCCGCTGACGGTCGCCGGGACGCCGCAGCCGGCCGGTTCGCGGCAGCCCGGCTCCGGACCGCGCGCTCGTTCCGCGCCGGCCGCACCCGCGAGCCACGAGAACACCGGGCCGAAGGGCCCCGCACCGACGAGAACGGGAGAGTCACATGGGGGAGACGACCATGCGTGCGATCGGCCAGGACGGTTTCGGCGGCCCCGAGGTCCTGCGACTGGTCGAGGCGCGGCGTCCGGAGCCCGGTCCGGCCGAGGTATTGGTCCGGGTACGCGCGGCCGGCGTCAACCCGACCGACTCCTGGCACCGCGCCTCCGGGGGACTGGCCGGCACGGTGGTCCGGCTCGGCTGGGACGTCTCCGGCGTGGTCGAGGCGGTCGGTCCCGGAGTGACCACGCTGGCGGCCGGCGACGAGGTGTTCGGGCTGCCGCGCCACCCGCTCCCGGCGGGGACCTACGCCGAGTACGTGACCTCGCCCGCCCGGCACCTGGTCCGCAAGCCCCGCGCCCTGACCCACGCGCAGGCCGCGGCGCTGCCGCTGGCCGCGCTCACCGCCTGGCAGGCGCTCGTCGACGTCGCCGAGGTGCGGCCGGGGCAGCGCGTCCTGATCCACGCGGCGGCGGGCGGCGTCGGACACCTCGCCGTCCAGGTGGCCAAGGCACGCGGCGCACACGTGATCGGGACCGCCCGCGCGGCCAAGCACGCATTCCTGCGCGGCCTCGGCGCGGACGAACTCGTCGACTACACCGAGACCGACTTCGAGACGGTGATCGAACCGGTCGACGTGGTCGTCGACGCGATCGGAGGCGCCTACGGGCCGCGCTCGCTGCGCACCCTGCGCCCGGGCGGCGTGCTCGTCTCACTCGCCTCCCCGGCCGAGGCCTACCTCGCGGACGAGGCGGCGGCCCTCGGCCGGCGCGCCGCGTTCATGATCGTGGAAGCCGACCAGGCGGGCCTGCGCGAGATCGCGGCACTCGTGGACGCGGGCCTGCTGCGCCCCGAGATCGCCGCGGTGCTCCCGCTGGCCCAGGCGGCCCGGGCCCACGAACTCGGCGACTCCCGCCGGACCACCGGCAAGATCGTCCTGTCCGTCACCGACTGACCGCCGCCCCCCGACGGCTCACGCGTCCGGACGGATCACCGCGCGGACGCAGCCGTCCGTCTTCTCCTTGAACATGTCGTACGCGCGCGGCGCCTCGTCCAGGGAGAGGGTGTGGGTCGCCAGGTGGGCGGTGCTCAGCTCACCGGCCGCCAGGCGGTCCAGCAGCATCGGGATGTAACGCTGGCCGTGCTGCTGCGCGCCCCGCACGGTCAGACCCTTGTTGATCACCGCGCCCAGCGGGAACTTGTCGACCGCGCCGGCGAAGACACCGAGGACGAACACCGTGCCGCCCTTGCGGCAGGCGTGGATGGCCTGGCGTACGGCGGTGGGGCGGTCCGTCTGCAGCCGCAATTGCTGTTTGACCTGGTCGTAGAGGTGCACGGGGCTGTCGCTGTGGGCTTCCATGCCGACCGCCTCGATGCACACGTCCGGCCCCCGGCCGCCGGTGCGTTCACGCAGCTCGGCCCCGACGTCGGTGGCGGTGTAGTCGATGACCTCGCTGCCGATGTACCGCTCGGTCATCTCCAGCCGTTCGGGAATGCGGTCGATGGAGATCACCCGCTCCGCGCCCAGCAGGATCGCGGCGCGGGCGGCCATCTGGCCCACCGCCCCGCAGCCCCATACGGCGACCACGTCGCCCGGCTTCACGCCCGCCAGGTCGGCGCCCATCCAGCCCGTCGGCACCGAGTCGGACACGAACAGGGCGCTGGTGTCGTCGACACCCTCCGGGACGGGGAAGGCGCCGTAGTCGGCGAAGGGGACGCGCACGTACTCGGCGTGGCTGCCGCGCAGGCCGCCCATGGCGTGCGAGTAGCCGAAGATGCCGCCCGTGTCGGCGCCGAACAGGGCCTGGCCGATGCCGGGGTTGGTGTTGGTGTTGTCGCACAGGGACCACAGGTCGTGGGCGCAGTACCAGCAGCGCCCGCAGCCGACGAACGAGGAGACCACCACCCGGTCGCCCACCCGGTGCTTGCGTACGCCGGAGCCGACCTCGACGACCTCGCCGAGGAACTCGTGGCCGATGACGTCACCGGAGCGCATGAACGGGATGTAGCCGCCGATGAGATGGAGGTCCGAACCGCAGGTGGTGCCCGCGATGAGCCGTACGATCACGTCCTGGTCGTTGCGCAGTTCCGGATCGGGCACCTGCTCCACGGCGAGCTTGTTGACGCCTTCCCAGCACAGGGCCTTCACAGCACTCCCTCCCCGCCCGCGCGGCGACTCAGCAGACCGACGAGCTTTCCGCCCGGGGTGTCGTGTGTGGTGGGCGGGGCGTCGGGTCGCAGGACCTCACCCGCCTCCAGCAGCGACTTCGCCTCGCGCAGGGCCTGGCGCAGGTCCTGACGCGGGTCCGCACCGGCGAGCCGGGCCGGCACGGAGTACGCGGCGTCCGGCTCCGCCTCCCGCAGGCGCACCGCCAGTTCCGTGCCCCGGTCGCCGGGTGCCGGGCGGACGCGCGTCTCGATCCGGTCGCCGTACTCCCGCAGCGGGGACGGCAGCTTGTCGGGCTGCACCTCACCGGGTTCACGGTTGACCGTCACCGTCAGCCACCGGTCTCCGGCGGATTTCGCTGTCGTACGTGCCTTCGCGCGGCGCAGCAGGACGGCGGTCCCGGCGGCCAGACCCGCGGCGGCCGCCGTCAGCGATTTCCCAGCGGGAGTCATGGGGGATCACATCCTCGGGAAGCGGAGTGGGGGTGCGGGGGAGCGGCGCGCGCCGTCCGCGCGGAGGGCGCGCGCCGGTGGGCCCCGGTGTGCGGCGAGTACCCCGACCGCGTCGCCCTATCTCTCCGCGGCACGCACCGCCTGAGTGGAGTGCGCGCGGTGCTGTGGGTTACCCGTGAGCCGTCCGCGGCGACCGGAGAAACCGAAGGAACGGAGGAACCGCAATGATCACGTCTGAGCACGTCAAGGCCCTGCTGGAGTCCGACGCCGACGAGCCGGTCCTGGTCGTCGTGGCCGGTGCCGCCGCCGTCGTACCGGCGTCGGCGCTCACGGACGATCGGTGGCGCGGTGCCGCGGAGGTCATCTCCAGGGAAGACCTCGTCGCCCGGCTCGACACCGACGACGCGTCCGGGCGCGACCTGGAGGCGATCGCCGCGCGCCTGGACGTCGCCGTGACACAGCTCGGCGCCTGAACCTGCGCGTCTACGACGTACCGCGCCTACTAGGTACCGGCGCGTCTACGACGTACCGCGCCTACTGCATGCCGGCGCGCCTACGACGTACCGGGCGGGTCGCGCAGGATGTCCGTGGTGATGTCCGGCAGCGACCTGCCGGTGCGGAAGGCCTCGGCGCGCATGAGGGCGAGGGCGTCCTCCGGGGTGACCCGCCGTCGGGCCGCCAGCGCCCCGACCGCGCGCCAGGTGTCGAACCAGTGGGCCCGGACCACCCGCTCCGGCTCCCACACGGGGGCGTCGTTCCCGGTCAGCAGCATCTCGCGGGTCGGCATGAGCGCCGCCGTCACGGCGTCGGCCACGTCGGCCGCCTGCTCCAGGGCCTCCTCGTCTAGCGCGCCGGGCCGCGTCGCCAGCAGGTCGACCGACCCGAGGACGTAGTCGCCGAAGAACAGCGGGAGCGCGTAGACGGAGCGCACCTCCGGCAGCTTCTCCCGTGTCATCGCCCCGAACAGCGGCCAGGGCGTCAGCTCGTGCCGCAGATCGTTCACGGCGACGGGCTCGCCGGTCCGCGCGGCGCTGACGCAGGGTCCCTCCGCCACCGTGAACTGGATCTCCTCCAGCTGCAGGGCGGCATCGTCCGACGCGGCGAGCAGCTGGCGGGCGGGGGTGTCGGTGAGCAACGACAAGGTGGCACCGTCCACGCCGAGCCCTTCGCGCACCGCCGCGCACACCCGCCGGGGAACCTCCGCACCGGGGCTGCCCGCCGCGGCTCGCGCGACCAGCCGCGCCGCCTTCGTCACCTCGGCGGTCATGCGGCGGGCGGGCGCACGTCGGCGATGACGAAGCCGCTGCGCGGTCGTGCCGGGATGCGCCGCAGCGAGATCGTCAGGTCCTGCTCCGGAACGGTGTACTCCAGGCGGGCCAGCCGTGTCGCCAGAGCCTCCAGCAGTCCGATGGTCATGCCCTCGCCCGGGCAGCGGTGCCCGTGCCGGGGATCGCCGCCGCCCTGCGGGATCAGTTCGTCGCGGTCGACGGGCCGGTCCAGGAACCGTTGCGGGCGGAAGGCGTACGGATCTCCCCACAGCTTCTCGTCGTGGTGCTGCCCGTACACGTCCAGCAGCACCATTCCGCCGGCCGGCACGTGTTCGCCCTGCCAGGTCAGGTCGGTGACGGCCCGGCCGCCCAGGAACGGGGCGAACGGGTAGAAGCGGCGGACCTCGTGCGTGAAGGCCGCGGCCCAGGCGGCGTCACCGCCGCGCAGCCGCTCCCGGTTCTGCGGCCACCGGTGCAGCGCGTGCGCCGCGAAGGCGACGAACCAGCAGACGGCGACGGTGGGGCGGATGACGTTGAGCAGTTCCACCGCGGCCGTCCGCGGCTCCAGCGGCTCACCGGTCGCGTGCGGGTGCCGGCAGACCTGGTCGAGGGCCGAGTCCGCGGGGGCGGTCACCGCGCCGGACCGGACGTCCTCGACCAGGCGGGCCAGCCGTGCCTCCTGCCGGGCGCGGGCACGCCGGGCCCGCCAGTGGCGCGGCCCCAGGGTGGCGAACCCGTCCACCATCGCGACCAGGTCCCGCGCCAGCGGCTCGGCGTCGTCGTCGGTCAGGGGGATCCCCGCCCAGCGGCAGACCCCTCGGGTGAGCACCACGCTCGCCTCGTCGAGCAGTACGACGGAGGAGCGGCCGGCCCACGTGGGGACCGCCTCGTCCCACGCGGCGGTGACATGCTCGACCACCCCCGCGATCCGCTCGACGCCCAGCAGGGGCAGGAACAGGTCCTTGCGCACGCGGTGGGCGTCCCCGTCGAGGGTGTGGACCGCCCCGTGGCCGAACAGGGTGCTCAGCACCGGGCCGGGAAGGGCGTCGTGGCGGCGCACGTGCCGCTCGTCGTAGAAGAACCTCACCGCTTCCGGCCCCCGCACGGCCAGCGCCGGACGGCCCATGAGGCGGGTCCGCACGACCTGGTCCGCGCTCCGCCTCATCCGGTTGGGCAGCCAGGCGTACCCCTCGGCGAGCGCGGGCAACGTGTGATCGGCGAGGGAGCGGTGAGGTGTGTCCATGGCGCACGGGTGCCCCTGCCCGCCCGGGGCGACACCTCGACCGGCGACGAACCGCCTGGTCACCCGCCTACGGGTTCCCGGTGGTCTTCCGGGCCTGCCGGGCGATGTCCTCCAGTACGGCCTCGGGGTCGGCGGACGGTGCGACCGCCTTGCCGATGTTGCGCTTGATGATGTTGCTGACCTGGAGCCAGGACGGTTCGTTGACCGGGTACAGCCGGGCACCGCGCAGTGCGGCGAGGAACTGCTCTCCGCTGGGGTCCGCCGCCGCGTCCGCGGAGGTGCGCGTGGCGGTCACCGTCGAGGGCAGCAGGTGGTAGCGCCCGGCGAACTCGCTGAGGTTCTCGTCCTTGTATACGAACTCCAGAAAGTCGCTGGTCAGTTCGCGGTTGTCGGCGTGCTTGAAGGCCATCATCCAGTCGGCGACGCCCACGGACGGCGGGGCCTGTCCGTCGCCCAGGGTGTCCGACACCGGCATGCGCAGGGTTCCGACCTCGATGCCCTTCGCCCGCGCCTCGTGCAGGAGGGACGGGTAGCCGTTGAGCATGCCGACATCGCCGCGCAGGAACGCGGCGAAGGCGTCCTGCCGGTCGAGCCGGGCCGGCGGGACGGGACCGGTCAGGCCGGGGGCGACCAGGTTGTCCCTGATCCAGCGGAACGTCTGCGTGTTCCGCTCGGACGCGATGCTGTAGCCGCCGCTGTCGTCGGCGTACCCGCCGCCGTTGCTCAGCTGCCAGATCAGGGCCTCGGCGTGCGCCTCCTCCGGGCCGAGCGGCAGGGCGTACGGGTACGGCACGCCCCGCGCCTTGAGCGCCTGGGCGGCGGCCTTGAGATCCGACCAGGTCTTCGGCGGCTGCGCCCCGGCCTCGTCGAACAGCTCCTTGTTGTAGAAGAGCAGCCGGCTGCTGGCCACGAAGGGCAGGCCGTAGAGGGTGCCGCGGACCGAACCCGCCTCGGCGAGCGGCGCCAGGAAGTTCGACTCCGCCCTGACCGACAGCACCTCGCTCGCCGCGTAGAGCCGGCCCTGTGCGGCGAAGTCGGAGTACGCGCCCATCAGCGCCACGTCCGGGGCGTTGCCCTCCTCGACCATGCGGGTGACCTCACGGTCGACATCGGTCCACGGGAGGAGCGTCACCTCGACCTTCGTGCCGGGGTGGGCGGCGGTGAAGGCGGCGCTCAGCTCGTCCCAGTACGCCTTGGAGCTGGTCGAGGGGCTGTTGCCGTACTCGGCTGCCACCAGGCGCAGCGTCGTCCTGTCGGCGCCGCCGCCGGACGAGCCGCAGGCGGTGACGAGGGAGGCCAGCAGTCCGAGTGCGGCTATGGAGGCGCGAGCGCCGGAGAGTCGTGGTCGCACAGATGTTTCCTCTTGCCTTTTCTGGACGGTGCGGCCGGAATTCTGCCCCAGCTCAGGGTGTATTGCGGCCCCTGATCAATGGTTGTGGTCATTGCTCCAACCACGGCAGTTCGGGCTGGTGTCTTCCGATATACCGACGTCGACGACGACGCGCGTAGAACCTTCCGCGGTGTCCAAGGCGACTCCCGGACGGAGTATTGACCGCGGCTACTCGTCGTGCGCGGGTTCCGCGGGCTCGTCTTCGGCGGGCGGAAGGACCTGGAGGATCCGGCCGGACGACGTCACGACGCAGCGGATCTCCGTGTCGCCCTCGACCTCGGCAGGGGAGATCTGCGCGCGCAGCAACTCCTGCCGCGCCGACACGGACTTGTCGGAGTCGTACCAGCGGCCCTTGAGCTGGACCTGCCCGAGGCGTTCGGTGAGTTCGGTCGCGACCGCGTCGGCGTCCTCCAGGCGGTGCACCTGCGACTCCACGAATCTCCGCAGCGCGGTGTAGGGATTGGCGGGATCGGCGAGAGCCACCGCCGCCGCGTGCACGACCAGCGCCTTGCGCTGCACCGCGATCGCCGCCCGTGCCAGGTGCAGCTCCCGGACGAAGTGACCGGTCTCCTTCGTCTCGCCGCCCAGAGCCTCTTCCAGACGGCGGAAGTCGGCCTTCCCGTCCTCGTCCACCAGCTCGTCGACGGCGCCGCGGTACTTCTCCAGGAACTGCTGAGCCCGGTAGAACTCGTCGTCCGCGCTCTTCAGCGCGAGTTCGAGCCGGGGGTGATGCCCGTCGAGTATGAGACTGGCCGCGCGGGACAACTGGGCGTCCGCCGACCGCTGGTGCGCGATGCGCTCGACGTAGTGTCGTTCCTCCTGGCGGCCCAGGACGGCTTCGACCCGGCGCTGGTGTGCTCGCTGTTCACGTTGCGCCATCATGTCCATCGCCAGGACGGTTCCCGCGACGGCCAGCACCGGCCAGCCCGCCGCGACGGCTCCTCCGGCGGCGACAGGCTTGAGAACCGCGTGTGCCGTCGTGCCGCCCGTACGGGAGAACCCTCTGAACCCGGACGTTCCCGCCGCCTTGACCAGCTCGGCGCCCTTGGGCAGCACGACGCGGAACAGGGTCGGGCTCTTCGGGTCGAGGGCCTTCACGATATCGGTCAGCGCCTGCTGCATCGCCGCGTTCACGGGCACGGTCCGCAGTTTCGCCAGCTCGCTCTCGCCGACCGGGTGGTACTCGACGGCGACCGGCGCCGCCGCGGCCTCCAGCGCGTCCCAGATCGTGGCGGACGTCGAGCCGGCGGCCGCGAGGACCTGCTCCGGGACCAGCAGCCCTGCCGGAGGGAGTCCGGTCACGTCCGCGGTGCCCGGTGGGGGAGGACCGTCCGCAGCGGCGACCGTCCGCCGCCGCGTTCTCCGCAGCAGCCAGGCGGCGACGAACACGGCGACAAGCACCAAGACGGCGATGAGGGCCACCAGCTCAACAGGCGTCGACTTCAAGCCAGGTCACGTCCTCGGACAGGCGGCGATGCTGTATGCGAAAGCGCACCCGAGCATAGCCGGGGCCGGTGCTCGCGTTCGCCGGAAAGTAGTTCACCGAAAGCCACCCCACATCCGCCCCGGCGTCCCGAGGGTCGCGCCGGCTGCGTCGGTGCGGGCATACTGACGCCTCACCGCTGCAACAAAATGTTGAAGGAGGGGGAGTTGGCTGCCCGTTTCAGGACCGTCATCGAGGTGGACGAGGCACATCTCGCACAGGCGCGGGCGCTGGACCGCGCCTTTCAGGAGGCGATCGCACCCGCCACCGTCGACTACGACTTCGCCCACATCCGCGATGCCGCCGCCGCGCTTCCCGACAGCGAGATCGTCAGGACGGTCCGCGGCTGGGGGCTCCGGGAGGAGGCGCCGATGCTGGTGATGGCGCTCTCCCTCAAGGAGGCGGTCCGTCAGGCGCTTCCGCGCGAGGCGGCCGAGGCCGCCTTCTGGGACACCGTCGAGCGCCACCTCATGGACGCCTTCACCGGTCTCGCGGAGCAAGAGGGCGCACCGGGACTGGCGTACTACGCGGAGGAATCCGACCGCACCGGCTACTACCGCGACCTGTTCTTCGCGCTCCAGGACGAGGTGGCCGGCGACCACCTGTACGCCGTCGCCTTCTGCGCCGACGTCACCGTCGGCCTGGACAAGACCCGCGTGGGCACCCTGGGGCTCACCGACACCGCGCCGTTCGCCGTCCGGCTCAACGCCATCGTCGTGCGGCAGAAACTGGTGAACGTGCCCTGACCGCGGACCGCGGACCGCGGACCGCGGACCGCTCACGGCCGCTCCCGGGGACGGCGGCGGCCGGCGGGGATCGTCACCGGGGCCGGGCCCGGGACGACCGTGTTGGACACGGTGCCGATGCCCTCCACGGTGAGGGTGACGGTGTCACCGGGTGCGAGCGGGCGCGGGTCCCGTTCGCCGCGCAGGCCCCACAGTTCGGCGAGGCAGCCGCCGTTGCCGCAGGTGCCCGAGCCCAGGACGTCACCGGGCACGACCCGGGTGCCACGGGAGGCGTAGGCCACCATCTCCTCGAAGGTCCAGCTCATGTTGGACAGCAGGTCACGGCCGACGACCTCGCCGTTGACCTCGGCGGTCAGCGCCAGGCGCAGGAAGCCGTCCGGGTCCCGGTACGGCTCCAGTTCGTCGGCGGTGACCAGGTGAGGGCCGAGCGTGGTCGCGGTGTCCTTGCCCTTGCAGGGACCGAGACCGACCCGCATCTCCGCGGACTGCAGGTCGCGGGCGGACCAGTCGTTGAGGATCGTGTAGCCGGCGATGTGGTCGCGGGCCTGCTCGGGGGTGAGGTCGCGGCCCTCGCGGCCGATGACGGCGGCCACTTCGAGCTCGAAGTCGAGGACGGCGGAGCCGGGCGGTACCGGTATCCCGTCGTCCGGGCCGTAGACGGCGTGCGGGTTGGTGAAGTAGAAGGCCGGCGCCGCGTACCACTGCTCGGGTACGCCCGCCACGCTGTCCACGGACCGCCGTACGCCCTCGACGTGCTCCTCGAAGGTGACGAAGTCCCGTAGGGAGGCGGGCTGGAGGGGAGGCAGCAGGCGGACCTCGGAGAGATGCGGGCCGGGCGGAACGTCGAGCGCCGCCGCGCCCGCGGCGAGCAGGCCGGGCAGGCCGCCGGACTCCCGCAGCAGGTCCGTGAGGGAGGTGACGCCGGGCAGCGGCAGCAGGGTGCCGTCGTCCTCCACGACGGCCACGCGGCGGCGATGGTGGTGTGTGTAGGCGGCGAAACGCATGGTGCGGCTCCGGGGGCGGGCCAAGGGGCGCGGCGGGACCGAGTCAGGGCAGGTGACAGCCGGCCGCGCCCCCAGGAGCGAGGGGTGGGGTCAGACCGGCGGGGCGACGAAGACACCGCGGTCGGGGTCGTTGAAGGACTCCTTGGCGACGAGTTCGTTCATGGGGTTGGCCGTGCCCCACTGGTCGGTGACCTCGGGCCGGGAGAAGTCGTAGACGTGCGGGTGCCAGGTGTCCTCGTCCAGGCACTCCAGCTCCGTCGTGTACTCGACGGTGTTGCCGTGCGGGTCGAGGAAGTAGGTGAAGGTGTTGTCGCCCGCCATGTGCCGTCCCGGGCCCCAGATCTTCCGGTACCCCGCGCGGATGACGCGGCCGGAGCCACGCATGTACTCGTCGAGGCCGCGCATTTCGAAGGAGATGTGGTGCAGGGAGGTGTGCGGGCCCTTGGCCAGCGCCATGGAGTGGTGCTGGTTGGAGATCCGCATGAAGTGCATGACCTCGCCCATGTGCGGCGAGCTGAGCGTGTCGGAGAGGCGGAAGCCGAGGTGGTGCTCGTACCACTCGCGAGTCCGGTTCAGGTCAGGGGAGTTGAGGACGACGTGGCTCAGCTTGACCGGGATGGACTCCTTCTCCTCGATCTTGCGGTGCTGCCGCACCTCGACGTCGGCGGAGACCTCGATGGTGCGGCCGTCGACGTCGAAGAAGCGGAAGCCGTAACCACCGCCGGGGGTGTCGACCTTGCCGGGCTGGGAGATCAGCCGCACGCCCCCGGCGAGGAGTCGCTCGGCGAGCGTGTCGACGTCGGCCGGGCTCGCGGCGCCGTAGGCGACGAGGTCGAGGCGCTTCTCGTCGGACTGGCGCAGCCGGACGACGTACTGCTCCGGGGAGCCCTCGGCGGCGAGGAAGGCGATGCCGGAGTCCTCGGCGACCTTGGTCAGGCCCCAGACGCCGGCGTAGAAGTCGAGCTGCTTGGCGTAGTCGGGCACGGCGAGGTCGACGTGCCGCAGATGGGTGAGCAGACGTGCGCTCATGGGAGTCCTCCTCAGGCGGGGGTGAGGTTGAGCAGGGCGGCGGCGTTCGCGCCGCGTACTGCGTCGAAGTCGGCTTCGGAAAGCCGTGCGGCGCGCAGTGCCGCGACGGGGTCCTCGGTTCCCATGTCGAAGGGGAAGTCGGAGCCGAGCAGCACCCGGTCGGCACCGGCGACCCGGACCAGCTCCCGCAGGACGTGCGGGTCGTGGACGAGGGAGTCGAAGTACAGGCGTTTCAGATAGCTGCTGGGCAGGTGGGCGCAGTCGGCGCGCGCGTCGGGGCGGGCGGTCCAGGCGTGGTCGGAGCGGCCGATGTGGGTGGGCAGATAGCCGCCGCCGTGGGCGGCGATCAGCTTCAGCCCCGGGTGCCGGTCGAGCACACCGGAGAAGATGAGGTGCGAGAGCGCGACGGCGTTCTCGGTGGGCTGTCCGACGGTGTTGGACAGGTACCACTGGTCCAGCCGCTCGTCGAGCGTGCAGCCGAAGGGGTGCAGGAAGATCAGGGCGCCGGTCTGCTCCGCCCGCGACCAGAGTGGCTCGTAGGCCGGGTCGGACAGTTCCCGCCCCGGGGCGTGACTGGAGATCTCCACTCCGGACAGGCCCTGCTCCAGGGCGTGATCGAGGGCGCGGACGGTGTGTTCGGGGTGCTGGAGCGGCACGAGGCCGAGCCCGCGCAGCCGGTCCGGGGCGGCCCAACAGTGCGCCGCCGTCGCCTCGTTGGCCAGCCGGCACACCTTCTCCGCCGTCTCCGCGTCCGCCCAGTAGTGGTAGTGCGAGGGGGACGGGCTGACCAGTTGCACGTCCACACCCTGGGCGTCCATCGCCGCCAGGCGCACGCCGACGTCGGTCAGCCTCGGTATCCGCTCGCGCACCATGGGGCCACTGACGGCCAGGGCCGCGGGGCCGTTGCGCCGGGCGTCCAGGGCCTTCGCCTCGGCCAGCCCCGGCAGGCCGGCCACCAGCGCGTCGACCTCCGGCAACAGCACATGGGCGTGGACGTCCACGGTGGGGGCCGTGCTCACGGCAGCTTCCGCAGCATCGTCATGGTGCGGGCCATCAGACCGGGCATGTCGGCGTCCCGTACACCCTTCAGCTGCCACTGCCCGATCCGCACCGACGCCTCCACGACCGGACGGACCCGGGCGATCCGCCGCTCGTAGTAAGCCTGGAGGAGCGCGTCGTCCCAGCGGTCGGCGCCGGTCAGCAGCCGGGCCAGCACCCACGCGTCCTCCAGGGACAGCGCGGCGCCCTGGGCGAGGGTGGGCGGGCAGCAGTGCGCGGCGTCGCCGATCAGGACGATGCGGCCGCGGTGCCAGGAGCCCTCCACCAGCAGCCGGTCGAACCAGGTGTAGTTGACCTTCGCGGGGTCGGTGATGTGCGCGGTGATCTCCGGCCAGTGGCCGCCGTACGCGGAGGCCAGGCGGCGCATCTCGTCGGCGTACGACTCGGGGGGTATGGAGGCGCGGTCGCGGTTGGCCTCGACGACGTACGCGTAGAGGGTGGTGTCGCTGGTGGGGCAGTACCCGGCGATGTAGGCGGGGCCGCCGTAGGCGAGGTCGGTGCGGACCACGCCCGCGGGGCGCGGGGCGGCGATCCGCCAGATTGCCATGCCGGTCGGTTCCGGCTTGTCGGTGATGCCGATGGCGGCGCGGGTCGCGGAGCCCAGGCCGTCGGCGGCGACGACCAGGTCGTAGCGGCCCTGGGTGCAGTCGTCGAACCGTACGGAGACGCCCTCGCCGTCCTGGTCGAAGGCCTCGGCCCGGGTGCCGAGGCGAACGGCCGCTCCGGAGGCACGGACGGCGTCGATGAGGATCTGCTGGAGGCGCGGGCGCTGCATGCCGACGGTGGCGGGCAGGTCGTCGCCGCCGGTGCGGATGTCGCGGGCGACGTGCAGGACGGTGCCGTCCGGGGCGGTGATGCCGACCGAGCCGAAGCCGAAGCCGGACTCCCGCACCCGCTCCCACACGCCGAGTTCCCGCAGGATGCGCAGGGCGTTGCCCTGGAGGGTGATGCCGGAGCCGGCGGTGGCGTTCCAGTCGTCCTTGGCCTCGATCAGGTCCACGGCGATCCCGGCCCGGCGCAGCAGGATCGTCACGGCGTTGCCGGCCGCGCCACCGCCGACGACGAGGACCTGGCGGGGTGTGCTCATGGGGAACTCCTTCGTTCCGCGCTTGCTGGAGGAGGCAACGTGCGTGAGGGCCGGGTCACTTGACGGCGATCGGACTGACCGGGGAACCGACCGCCCCGGTGATCGGCAGGGGAGCGGCGGTGAGCCAGAACTCGTACACGCCGTCGGCCGCGCAGTCCTCGGCCAGCGCCTCCAGGTCCCACATCTCGCCCACGAGCAGGCCCATGTGGGGGATGACGACCTGGTGCAGCGGCTGGAAGGCGTTCTCGAACTCGTTGGGCCGCACCTCGAAGCCCCAGGTGTCGGTGGCGACGGCGGCGATCTCGGTGCGGTGCAGCCAGCCGGCCGTGGTGAACGACAGACCGGGCGCCGGGCCGCCCGCGTAGTCGCCCCAGCCGTCGCGGCGGACGCGGGCGAGCTGCCCGGTGCGCACCAGCACGATGTCACCGCGGCCCACCCGCAGCCCGTGCGCCTCGGCGGTCGCCGTCAGGTGCTCCTCGGTGATCGCGAAACCGTCGGGCAGCTCTCCGTCGTCGCCGATGACCCGGCCGGTGTCCAGCAGCACCCCGCGCCCCGCGACGTACGGCGCCATGTGCTCGATGCCGGTGACGAGGTCGCCGTCGGAGGTGACGACCTTCTCGGCCGGGCGGCCGTTCCACGCCAGGCCGTGGTCGAAGATGTGGCCGAGCCCGTCCCACTGGGTGGAGCACTGCAACGGCATCGCGATCACGTCGTCCGCGCCGCCGATGCCGTGCGGGAACCCCTGGACGCCGAGGGCGGCGTCGGTGCCGGTGTCCAGCATGGTGTGCACCGGGTTGGTGCGCCGCCGCCAGCCCTTCTGCGGGCCGTTCATGTCGAACCGCTGCGACAGCGAGAAGCTGACGCCCCGCCGAACCAGTGCGGCACCCTCGCACCGCTTCGCCTCGTCGAGGAAGTTGAGCGTGCCCAGGACGTCGTCCTCACCCCAACGCCCCCAGTTCGAGCAGGACTCGGCGGCCTCGGCGATCGCGCCCTCGGGGTCGTCGCGGTTCACGAGGCGTCCTCGGCGACACACCGGGTGCGCTGGACGCCGAGCCCGGTGATCGAGCCCTCCATCACGTCACCGTCGCGCAGCAGCCGGCCCCAGTGCATGCCGTTGCCGGCCGGGGAGCCGGTCAGCACCAGGTCGCCCGGCAGGAGCCGCGCGCTCTGGGAGGCGTAGGACACCATGCGGGCGACCTTGAAGATCATGTCCTTGGTGGACTCGTCCTGCATGGTCTCGCCGTTCAGCTTCAGCGTGACCCGCAGATCGTCGGGGTCCGCGATCGATTCGGCGGGCACGATCCACGGGCCGAGCGGGGTGAAGCCGGGCGCGTTCTTGCTGCGCAGCCAGTCGGTGCCGATCTGCGGCATGTCCCGGCGGAAGACCGTCGCGCGGTCGGTCAGGTCGTTGGCGATCGTGTACCCGGCGACGTGGTCCAGCGCCTCCGCCACGGACACCCGGTGCGCGGGCCGGCCGATCACGACCGCCAACTCCAGCTCCCAGTCGGGCTGCTGCGCCCACGCCGGGAGGACGACATCGTCGTACGGCCCGGTGATCGCGCTCGGCAGGCCGATGAAGACGTACGGCAGGTCCTCGGCCGCCCGGCGGTCCATGATCTCCGCCGCCTCGGCGCGCCGTTCGGCCTCGGGCCGGTCGTCGCCGGGGGCGCGGTGGGCGACGTGCAGGTCGATCACGTGCTGCCGGTAGTTCGCCCCCGACTGGAACACCTGCCGCGGCTCGACCGGCGCGTGCACGCGCAAGCCGGCCAGCGGCGCGCGCTCCGGCCCGCCGCCCCCGGCCAGCGCCCGCAGCCGCGGCAGGGCCGCCTCCCAGTCCTCAAGGAGTCCCCGCACGGTCAACTGTCCGTCGGCGAGGGCGACTCGCAGATCGAGCACCTGGGCGTCGGGGGTGACGAGGGCGGGGAAGGCGGGCCCGTCCGGGGCCGAGAGAGTGGCGAGGGCGAACGGTCCGGCGAAGAGCGCGGACGCGGGTTCAGGTTTCACGGACATGTCCTCCTGAGTGCGGTGGCACTAATCTGGACCCGCCGCCCGCGATCAGGGAAATAGATTGTGTGGATGATCGGCATCCGTCGCGTGTATACCCCCTGGATCGTCGCCCCACCGCAAGGGAAAGCCCCGTGAACCTCGCCCGCCTCGACCTCAACCTCGTCGTGGCCCTGCGCGCCCTCCTGGAGGAACGCAACGTCACCCGCGCCGGGCAGCGCGTCGGACTCAGCCAGCCCGCGATGAGCGCCGCCCTCGCCCGGCTGCGCCGCCACTTCGACGACGACCTGCTCGCCCGCGTCGGCGGCCACTACGAACTGACCGCCCTCGGCCAGGTCCTCCTGGACCGCACCTCCACCGCCTGCGACGTCCTCGAACGCCTCTTCTCCAGCCAGGCCGACTTCGACCCGCTGCGCGAGAGCCGCGAGTTCAAGCTGGTCGCCTCCGACTACGCCGTGGCCGTCTTCGGCGCCGAGCTGGCCCGCGTGGTGCACGCCGAGGCCCCCGGCATCCGGCTCCGCTTCACCCAGACCCCGTCCACCGTGGTGGACGACACCGCGACGCTGCTCAGCGCCACCGACGGCCTGCTCATGCCGCACGGAGTGATCAGCGACTTCCCCGCCACCGACCTCTACGACGACCGCTGGGTCTTCCTCGTCGCCGACGATCACCCGAGCGTCGGCGACCGGCTCACCCGGCAGGACCTGGCCCAGCTCCCGTGGGTCACCTACCAGCGCACCTACGACGCCCCCGCCGTACGGCAGCTCGGCATGCTCGGCATCGAACCGCGCGCCGAGGTCTCCGTCGACAGCTTCCAGCTGCTGCCACTGCTGGTCGCCGGGACCCGACGGATCGCGCTCATCCAGGAACGCCTCGCCCGCCTCGTCGAACCGCTCGCCGCCGTCCGCGTCCTGGAACCGCCGTACGAGGCGGTACCCCTGCGCGAGGCGCTGTGGTGGCACCCGGTGCACACCCACGACGCGGCCCACATCTGGCTGCGGGAGACGGCGGCGCGGGTGGGCGCGGGACTGCCGCCCATCCCCACGGACCTCGCCTGAACACCGCGCGGGCCCGGCGCACGCTTCCCCGGCGCGCGGGTGCGCATCCCCTCACCGGGTACTCGCCTGGCGTCGGGACGCGGCCGGGCGCGCCCGCACGAGCGGAGAGGGGAGCGGGCCATGGCGGGACGGTCGCGGAAGGAAGAGGCCCGCGCCGCGCGCCTGCGGGAGATCGCCGCGGACGTGTTCGGCTGGGACACGCTCCTGCCGGGCCAGCTCACGGCCATGGAGTGGGTGGCCGGCGGCGAGGACGCCCTCGTCGTCATGCCGACCGGATCCGGCAAGTCCGCCGTCTACCAGGTCCCCGCCCTCATGCTGTCCGGGCCGGTCGTGGTGGTGTCCCCCCTGCTGGCCCTGCAGCGCGACCAGATCGCCGGGCTGCCGGACGACGACGCCGCCGCCGGGGCCGTCGCGGTCAACTCCGACGTGGGCGCGGCGGCGACCGAGGCCGCCTGGGAGGCGGTGCGCCGCGGCGAGGCCCGTTTCCTGTATCTGTCCCCCGAGCAGCTCGCCAAGGACGAGGTGGTGGAGCGGCTGGCGCAGACCCGGCCCGCGCTGTTCGTCGTGGACGAGGCGCAGTGCGTGTCCTCCTGGGGCCACGACTTCCGCCCCGACTACCTGCGACTGCACCACGCGGTGCGCCGGGTGGGCAGACCGCCGGTCCTGGCCCTGACCGCCACCGCCGCCCCACCGGTGCGCAGGGAGATCACCGAGCGCCTCGGCATGCGGCGGCCACGCGTGATGGTGACCGGCTTCGACCGGCCGAACATCAGGCTGGAGGTCCACCGTTTCATGGACGAGGACGACCGGCGCCGCGCCGTCGTCGAACGGGCCGCCGCCGAGCCCAAGCCGGGCATCGTCTACGCCGGGACCCGCAAGGACACCGAGCACTACGCCGCCGAACTGGCCGCCCTCGGACTGACCGCCGAGGCGTACCACGCCGGGCTGCGCGCCGCCGAGCGGTCCCGCGTCCACGACGCCTTCCTCTCCGGCGCCGCCGACGTGGTCGTGGCGACCTCGGCGTTCGGCATGGGCATCGACAAGGAGGACGTACGGTTCGTCCTCCACGCGTCGCTGCCGGGCTCCCTGGACGCCTACTACCAGGAGATCGGCCGCTGCGGCAGGGACGGCCGCCCGGCCCTCGCCGTACTGCACTACCGGCCGCGGGACACCGGGATGCAGACCTGGTTCGCCGGCCGCACCCCGAGCCGCGAGACCCTGTCCGACGTGGCCGACGCCGTCCACGACGACGACGGCGACGACGCCGCCGGCCTGGACGAGCTGCGCGAGGAGACCGGCCTGTCCAGGAACCGGGTCACCGCCGCCGTCAACCTGCTGGAGGAGGCCGGCGCCGTCGCCACGGGGGAGGACGGGGAGATCCGCCCCGCCCCCGGCATGACCCCGGGCCGCGCGACGGAGCGGGCCGCGCGGGCCGCGCAGGCACACCGCCGCACCGACCGGTCACGCGTCGAGATGGCCCGCGCGTTCGCCGAGACCACCGGCTGCCGGCGGCACTTCCTGCTCGGCTACTTCGGCGAGGAGTACGAGGCGCCGTGCGGCAACTGCGACCGCTGCGACGAGGACGACCCGCGAAGCGCGGTGAGCGCCGGGAGCGGACCCGAGGAGCGGCCCGTCCACCCGGCCGCGGCCCGCTATCCCGTCGGGACCGAGGTACGGCACGAGCAGTGGGGCGACGGCACGGTGCTGAGCGAGGACCGGGACCGCATCACGGTGCTGTTCGACCACGCCGGCTATCACACCCTCTCCCTGGAGGCGCTGGCCGCCCGCGACGGGCTGCTCACGGTGGTGCGCCGGCCCGGCGCGGACCGCCCGGAGTCATGACGCGCCCCCGTCCAGCCCGACCCGACCGGGGCGACCGGCCGCCAGGCGTCGCCTCCCGCTGTGTGGGTACGCGGAAGCGCGCCCGACGGCGCACCGGCGGCGGACCGGCCGCCCCCGGTGAGATGACCCTGCGAACCAAGGACCGGCGACGATGGAAGCCACCGCGGACACCGGGCGGATCCTGCGCGATCTGATGCAGGCCGCGCACACGGTGACGTTCGAGCAGCTGCCCGGCCTGATCGCCGGGCACGCGGCCCGGGCCGGCTTCCGCGACGTGGCCGTCTTCGTCGCCGACATCCGCGAGACCGTACTGCGGGAGGTCACCGGCCGTGGTGTGGAGGCGGGTGAGGGCGGGGAGCGGCTGACGGTGGACGGCACGCTGCCCGGCCGGGCCTTCCAGCGGGTCGACGTGCTCACCGAGACCGCCCCCGCCGACCGGCGGACCCGGCGGTGGTGGGTGCCGGTGACCGACGGGATCGTACGGCTCGGGGTGCTGCGGGCGGACACCGCCGACGACGCCGGCGACACCGCGCGCGACGACCTGCGCGACCTGGCCTCCCTGGTGGCGTTGCTGCTGCTGAGCAAGCGGTTTGTCAGCGACTCCTTCGCCCGCCTGGTCCGCACCGAGCGCATGAACGTGGCCGCGGAGATGCAGTGGAACCTGATGGCACCGTCCGCCTTCGCCGGCCAGGACGTCACCGTCGGCGGGCTGGTCGAACCCGCCTACTCGGTGGGCGGCGACGCCTTCGACTACGCCGTCAGCGGCACCACACTGCACCTGTCCGTCTTCGACGCGATGGGCCACGACACCACCGCCGGGATCACCGCCAACGTGGCCGTGGCCGCCTGCCGCAACGCCCGCCGCCAGGGCGCCTCCCTCGCGGACACGAGCCGGGCCGTCGAGGACCTGCTGATGACGCACTTCGGCACCAGCCGCTACGTCACCGGCATCCTCGCCGACCTCGACCTGGCCACCGGTGAGCTGACCTGGATCAACCGCGGCCACCATCTGCCGCTCGTCGTGCGCGACAACCGCTGGACCGTCGAGCTCTCCTGCCCGCCCGCCGGGCCGATGGGCAGTGGGCTCGGCCTGCCCATCACCGTCTCCCGCCGGCAGCTGCAACCCGGCGACCGGCTGCTGCTGTACACCGACGGCGTGGTCGAGGCACGGGACGCCGACGGCCGGGAGTTCGGCCGTGACCGCTTCGTCGACTTCGTCGTACGCCACCACTTCGGCCACCAGCCCCTGCACGAGACACTGCGCCGTCTGATGCACGCCGTGATGGAGCACCACGCGGGCCGCCTCGCCGACGACGCGACCGTGCTCCTCGTCGAATGGCGCGCCGGCCGGCACGACGAGCTGACCCCCTGACCACCGGCGCGGCCCCGGCACCGCCGCTGTAGCGCCACCCGAGAGCAGACCACGAGGAGCGGAGCAGGGAGCATGGCGAACACCATCAAGCACCAGACCGTCCGGCAGCTGGGCGGCCCGCGCAGCGTCCTGGCGCGCCAGCGCCGCGATCACGCGGAGATCGACCGGCTCATGGAGCGGTACCGCGCCCGGCGCGACGACGAGGACGGCGAGCAGGCCCTGAAGGAGCTGGTCCAGCTGGTCTTCAGCCACGCCTTCGCCGAGGAGACCGTGCTGTGGCCGGCGGTGCGCCGTCTCGTCCCCGACGGTGAGGAACTGACCGCCCGCGTCGAGGAGGAGCACCAGCAGATCAACGATCTCGTCACCGCCGTCGAACGTCTCCCGCTCGGGGACCCGGAGCGCGCGGACAAGATCGAGCGTGCCTTCGCGCTGATCCGGCAGGACATCAGGGACGAGGAGGACCTGCTCCTGCCCCGGCTGCAGGAGGCCATGGGCGCCGCTCGCCTGCGACGGCTCGGCGCCGCCTGGGAGACGGTACGGCGGACCGCGCCCACCCATCCCCACCCCGCCGTCCCCAGGCGCCCGCCCGGCAACGCGGTCCTGGGCGTCCCGCTGAGCCTCCAGGACCGGGCGCGCGACGCGCTGAGCGCCCGCGGCCCCGCCGCCGGCCCGCGCAAGGCGGCCACCGCGCTGGCCGTACTGCTGGCCGTCGCCGGCGCCGCCCGCGCGATCCGGCGCGGACGACGCCGAGCGCATCCGCGCGGACGACGCCGAGCGCATCCGCGCGGACGACGCTGAACACCCCCGCCGACGCCCGATGCCGGTCTGATCCGGACGACGGGTCCTAGCGGGCGATCAGGCCCGCCAGGGTGCCCACGCCCGCCGCGCAGGCGAGCGTGGCGCAGGCGGCCGCCGTGTGGCGGACGAGCAGGTCGCGGCGCAGGGCCGCGTACCGGTCCTCGTACTCCCGCCGCAGCTGGGCGGCCCGGTCCACCGCCTCGCGCAGCAGGTGGCGGCTGGCTTCGAGGCGCTGCTCGACGTAGTGGCGCGTGACGTCGTCCGCCTGCGCGGTGGTCAGCCAGGGCATCCGGGAGCACAGCAGCCCCGCTTCGCGGTGCGCCTGGTCGTGGTGGGCGCGGGCGATGAGGTAGCCCTCGACGGTGTCGGTCGACGCCGTGTCGGCCGCCGCCGGGCGGTCCCGGTCGTGTCTCACCGCGGTCCGCCCTTGTGCTCGTCGGCGCCCACGACGTCCCGCTGACCGGCGTTCGCCTGCTGCTCCAGCTGCGCGAGGTCGGGATGGTGCAGGTCGAAGGCGGGGGACTCGGAGCGGATGCGCGGCAGGGTCGTGAAGTTGTGGCGGGGCGGCGGGCAGGAGGTGGCCCACTCCAGGGAGCGCCCGTAACCCCACGGGTCGTCGACCTCGACGCGCTCGCCCTGCTTGGCGGTCTTCCACACGTTGTAGAGGAACGGCAGCGTGGACAGGCCGAGGAGGAACGCGCCGATGGACGAGATGGTGTTGAGGGCGGTGAAACCGTCGGCGGCCAGGTAGTCGGCGTAGCGGCGGGGCATGCCTTCGGCGCCGAGCCAGTGCTGGATGAGGAAGGTGGTGTGGAAGCCCGCGAAGAGCGTCCAGAAGTGGATCTTCTCCAGCCGTTCGTCGAGCATCGTGCCGGTCATCTTGGGCCACCAGAAGCTGAAGCCGCCGAACATGGCGAAGACGATGGTGCCGAACAGGACGTAGTGGAAGTGCGCCACCACGAAGTAGGTGTCGGTGACGTGGAAGTCCATCGGCGGCGAGGCGAGCAGGACGCCGGTCAGGCCGCCGAAGAGGAAGGTGACGAGGAAGCCGGCCGCCCACAGCATCGGCGGCTCGAAGGACACCGAGCCCCGCCACATGGTGCCGATCCAGTTGAAGAACTTCACGCCGGTCGGCACGGCGATGAGGAAACTCATGAAGGAGAAGAAGGGCAGCAGCACCGCGCCGGTGGCGAACATGTGGTGGGCCCAGACGGTCACCGACAGCCCGGCGATGGCGATGGTGGCGCCGACCAGCCCGCCGTACCCGAAGATCGGCTTGCGTGAGAAGACCGGGATGATCTCGGTGATCACGCCGAAGAACGGCAGGGCGAGGATGTAGACCTCGGGGTGGCCGAAGAACCAGAACAGGTGCTGCCACAGCAGTGCTCCGCCGTTGGACGGGTCGAAGATGTGCGCCCCGAACTTGCGGTCCGCCTCCAGTGCGAACAGGGCCGCGGCCAGGACGGGGAAGGCGAACAGCACCAGCACCGAGGTCAGCAGCACGTTCCAGGTGAAGATCGGCATGCGGAACATGGTCATGCCGGGGGCGCGCATGCAGATGATCGTCGTCATGAAATTGACCGCGCCGAGGATCGTGCCGAACCCGGACAGCCCGAGTCCCATGATCCACAGGTCGCCGCCGAGCTGCGTGGTGCGTTCCCCGCCGCTGAGCGGGGTGTAGGCGGTCCAGCCGAAGTCGGCCGCGCCCTCGGGGGTGAAGAAGCTGGCCATCACGATCAGGCCGCCGAAGAGGAACAGCCAGTACGAGAACATGTTCAGCCGGGGGAAGGCGACGTCCGGCGAGCCGATCTGCAGCGGCATGATGGCGTTGGCGAACCCGGCGAACGTCGGTGTGGCGAACAGCAGCAGCATGATCGTGCCGTGCAGGGTGAACGCCTGGTTGTACTGCTCGGTGGACAGGATCTGCAAACCCGGCCGGGCCAGCTCGGCTCTGACCGCCATCGCCAGCACGCCGCCGAAGAGGAAGAAGAGGAACGACGTGATCAGGTAGAGGTGACCGATCTTCTTGTGGTCGGTCGTGGTCAGCCAGGTCACGATCACCTGGCCGCGGCGGCGCTTCTCGGCCGCCGGTACCGGAGCAACCGGTTCGGTATGTGTCGCCATCGGGTCCCTCGGTCGGCATGGGTTCGGACGCTTGTAGCCGGCTCAGCGGAAGCTAGTCGTCTTCGCCGGGCGCAAGGCGCCGTACGGGCCGTCCTTGCGCCGTTCGGCCCATGCGTCCATCCGTCCGGGTGGACGCAGAGGCCCGTTCGGGGGAGTGGTTCGGCCGCGTGGCAGCGACGGAAGCCGCTCGCCTCGGGCAAGCCGCTCGCCTCGGGCGGACACCGCCTTCACGTCCTGCCGGCTGTTGCGTTTTCGGCGGAGAATGCGCGGGGCGGCGCCCCCTTGACGTGTGTGCCGGGTGCGTTCGCCACCGCGGCCCGGGGCGCCGGCACCATCGCGCAGGTGGGACGGGTTCGTCGCCCTTTCACCTCCCTACGCCACCCCACTCCGCATCCGGGGGAGGTGGCCGGCAGCGTTTCCGGCCATCGCATCAGGCCAGGGAAAGTCTGCTGATATGACTTATCGTGGGCGTCTTGTCCGGGTCACGTTCCGCCGCGCTAGCTGGTGACACCGCCGCCGGCCGCAAGGAGGCCGACGGTACCGCTCACAGCGAGGTGATGACATGAAGAAGGCGTACGAGGCCCCGACGCTCGTCCGGCTCGGATCCTTCCGTCAGAAGACCGGGCTGCTGCAGCGCAGTGGCTACGACCGTCTGATCCTCAGCAAGAACTGACGGCGACCGGAACGTAACGGGACTCCATGTCCGACATGCACGAGAGTGCGGAAACGGGTCGCGGTGACGCCCACTTCGCGGTTTTCCCCGACTGCGAGGAGGCGGCCGCCGCGGCCCGCTTCTTCCGCCACCCCGGCACCCGTGTCCTGCCCCACGCCTCCGGCCGCCCCTGGCTGATCGGCCACTGGTGCGGCACGGAGATCGTCACCGTGCGCGCCGGTACGACGGCCCTCGCCGCCGTCGGATGGTGCGCGGCCGACCGGCCGCGGCTCGAACGCCGCGCCGCCCGCATGCGCGACCTCACCGAACTCGACGACCTCGCCCGGTCCCTGCCGGGCAGTTTCCACCTGGTCGCCAGCCACGACGGGCAGCTCAGGATCCAGGGCACCGCCTCCGGGCTGCGGCTCGTCTTCCACGCGCGCATCGGCGGCGTCCACATCGCCGCGACCAGCGCCGACCTGCTCGCCACGGCCCTGGACAGCCGCCCGGACACCGGCCGGCTGGCCGTCCGGCTGCTGTGGCCCGTGCCGCATCCCCTCTACGAGACCTCCGTGTGGCAGGGCGTCGACGCGGTCTCCCCGCAGGACGCCCTGATCGTCTCCGCGGACGGACGGCGGGCCCGCACCTCACGCTGGTGGTGGCCCCCGGAACCGGTCCGCACCCTCACCCGCGGCGCCCCCGCCGTCCGCGCGGCGCTCGCCGAGGCCGTCGACCTGCGGACCCGGCCGGGCGGGGTGATCAGCTGCGACCTGTCCGGCGGACTGGACTCCACCTCCGTCTGCTTCCTGGCCGCCCGTTCCTCCGCCTCCGTGATCGCGGCGACCTGGCCGGGCCGGGACCCCGCCGACACCGACCTCGCCTGGGCCCGGCAGGCGGCCGAACACCTGCCGAAGGCCGACCACGTCGTCTGGGACGCGGACGCCTCCGCGCTGGTCTACTCGGACCTGCTCGGCATCGACGACCTCCTCGACGAGCCGACCATCGGGGTCATGGACCGCTCCCGCGTCCTGCAACACCTGCCCTGGCTGGCCGAACGCGGCAGCCGGGTGCATCTCACCGGCATCGGCGGCGACCACGTCGCCTGGTGCTCGGAGGCGTACTACCACCAGCTGCTGCGCACCCGGCCACTGTTCGCGCTGAGCCGGCTCCGCGGCTTCCGCGCCCTGTGGAACTGGCCGCTCGGCGCGACCGCGCGCGCCCTCGCCGACACCCGCGCCTACCCCCGCTGGCTGGCGGACTCCGCCCGGCAGCTGCGCACCCCGATGCCCGAGTCCTCGGTGACCGGCAGCCTCGGCTGGGGCATGGCACCCCGCCTGTTCCCCTGGATGACGCCCGAGACGGAACGGCTGGCCCGCGAGGCCCTGCTGGACTCGGCCGCGCACGCCGAGCCGCTGCACCCGGACCGTGGCCTGCACACCGACCTGGAGCTGATCCGCACCTGCACCCGCATCATCCGCCAGTGGGAGCGCATGGCCACCCGGGCGGGACTCCCCATGGCGTCGCCGTACCTGGACGACCGGGTGATCGAGGCGTGCCTGGCGGTCCGGCCCGACGAACGCGTCACGCCCTGGCAGTACAAACCGCTGCTCACCGAGGCCATGCGCGGTGTCGTCCCGGACGCCTGCCTGCGGCGCGCCAACAAGGCCGAGGCCTCGATGGACGCCTCCGACGGACTGCGCCGGCACCGGGGCGACCTGATGACCCTGTGGACCGACTCCCGGCTGGAACGCCTCGGCCTGGTCGACGGCGAGCAGCTGCGCCGGCTCGCCCAGCGGCCCTCCGCGCCGGGCCTGCGCGACGCGATCCTCTACTCGACCATCGCCTGCGAGGTGTGGCTGCGCTCCCGGGACCGCGCCCCCCGTCCCGCCGTCGGATGACCGGGACCGCGTCCCGAGCCGCGCGGGACGACCGGGACCGCACTACGACCCGCACTCCGACTCGCACGTCGGACGGCCGGGACCGCGCACCCCGGCCCGCCATCGGACGACCACGACAGCAGAAAGGCGCCGATTCGCATGACGCTCCGATTCCACCAGGACGTCTCCACCGCGGAGACCCGGTACGGGACGGTACTCCTCGACCAGCGCAGCGGTGAGTACTGGGAACTCAACCCCACGGGCGCCCTCGTGGTGCGGACCCTCATGGACGACGGCGACGAGACGGCCGCCGTCACGGCACTGGTCGAGCGGTTCGACATCGACCGCGACCGCGCCGAGCAGGACGTCGCGGCACTGGTGCGCGAACTGCGCGACGCGGGGCTGGTCGCATGACCACCCCCAGCGCCCTCGACCGGCCCACCGGAGTCCCCCTCGCCCGCCGCCTGGCCGCCCGCCTCGTCCTCGTGCCCGCGCTGGCCCTGTCCTTCCTGCCGCCGCGTCACATCCGCGCCGTACTGGGGTGGGTGCGCCGCGGGGCACGCCCCGCCACTCCCGCGCAGGCCGCGGCCGCGCGTGAGGCGATGTGCGCGGTGAGCCTGCGCTGCGCGGGACCGCGCGGCTGCCTGCCGCGGTCGCTGGGGGCGGCCCTGCTGTGCCGCCTGTACGGGGCCTGGCCCACCTGGTGCACCGGCGTGCGCAAGGTTCCGCCGTTCTCCGCCCACGCCTGGATCGAGGCCGGCGGCCGTCCCGTGGGGGAGGGCGTCCCGGACGACTACTTCGCCCGGCTGGTGACGGTGGCCCCGGCGCGGCGGGCGACGACGTGAGCGGCACGGCCGTCGCGGACGACGCCCCGGCCGGCACCGGCCCGGACGGTGGCGGGGCGCAGCGAGCCGGGCGGCGCGCGGGGCGGACGACGGGCGGCTCGGTCGCCGCCCTGTTCCGTCTGACGTCCGGTCACCGCCGGCCCATCGCCGCCGCGACCGCACTGACCCTGGCCGCCTCCGCGCTCGGCCTCGCCCAGCCCCTCCTCGCAGGCACGTGGTGGACGCCGGCGCCCGCGGCGAGGTGCTGTGGCCGTTCCTGCTGCTGCTGTCCGCGCTCTTCGCCGCCGAGGCCACCGCGGGGCGACCGGCCGGTTCCTGCTGGACCGCATGGGCGAGGGTGTGGTGCGCATGGTGCGGCACGGACTCGTCGCGCGGCTGCTGCGGCTGGAGATGCGGGAGTTGGACCGGCGCCGCCGCGGCGACCTGGTCTCCCGCGTCACCGCCGACACCACCCTGCTGCGCGATGTCGTCTCCCAGGCCCTGGTCGACCTCCTCACCGGCTGCCTGGTCTCGGCCGGGGCGCTGCTGCTGACGCTGTGGCTGGACCCGCTGCTGCTGCTCCTCGGCGTGGCGACGGTCGCCCTCGCCGCGGCCGTCGTCACCACCCTCCTGAAGGGCATGCGGGTGGCGTCGGAGCGGATGCAGTCCTCCGTGGGCGCGGTCGCCGCCGAACTGGAACGCGCCCTCGGCGCCCTGCCGGTGGTCCGGGTGTACCGGGCCGAGGAACGTGAGGCGCGCCGTATCGGCGAGCGGCTGGACGCGGCGCACGGGTCGGGCGTCCGGGCGGCGAAGCTGGCCGCGATCATGAGCAGCGCGGTCGAACTCGCCGTCCAGGGCCCCTTCCTGCTCGTCCTGGTCGTCGGCGGGATGCGGGTCGGGAGCGGGGGCGCGGACTCCCTCGGCGACCTGGTCGCCTTCCGGCTGTACGCCTCGTACCTGGTCATGCCCCTGTCCTCGGTGTTCCGCGCCATCGGCCTGATCCAGCGCGGCACCGGCGCGTACCTGCGGATCAACGAGGTCCTCGCCCTGCCCGAGGAACCCGCCCAGCGGCCCGGCCCCACCGTCCCCGTCCCGCCGCCGGCGGCCTCACCGGCCCCGGCCGCCCCACCGGACCCGGCACCCGCGCTGGAACTGACCGGCATCCGCTTCGCCTACATCCCCGGCCGCCCCGTCCTGCGCGGGGCGACCCTCACCGTCCCGCACCGCGGACTCGTCGCCCTCGTCGGCCGCTCCGGAGCCGGCAAGAGCACCCTCTTCGCGCTGATCGCCCGCCTCTACGACCCCGACGCTCGGCACCATCCGCTTCGACGGCCGCCCGGCGACCGCCCTGAGCCGCCAGGAGTGCCGCGCGGGCATCGCCCTCGTGGACCAGAACACCCACGTACTGGAAGGCCCACTCCGCGAGAACCTCGTCCACGCCGCCCCCGGCGCGACCGAGGACGACATCCGCCGCGTCGTGGAGCTGACCCGGCTCGACCACGTCGTGCCGCGCCTGCCCGGCGGCCTGGACGGCAGACTCGGCGACCGGGGCGGCACCCCGTCGGCGGGGGAACGCCAGCGCGTCGCCCCGGCCCGCGCCCTGCTCGCCCGTCCCCGGCTGCTCCTGCTCGACGAGCACACCTCACACCTCGACGCCGTCAACGAGACGGCACTCACCCGGGCGCTGACCGCCCTCGCACGGGACTGCGCGGTCCTCGTCATCACCCACCGCCTCGCCACCGTGTGCCACGCCGACCGGATCGTCGTCCTCGAAGGCGGCCGTACGGTGGCCTCCGGCCGGCACGACGAACTGCTCGCGACCAGCCCGGCCTACCGCGAACTGGCCGCCACGCACGTCATGGGACGGCGGGCGGAATAGGCACACACCCTCACCTCACTCACCTCACTCACCTCACGTGAAGGGGGTGAAGTGCGCGGGCGGATGGTCGATCGGCAGGTCGGGGCGCCAGGCGGTGAGAATCTGCGCGCTGCACTCGAACAGGTCGGCGGGCAGGGCGTCGAGGGGCCACCAGCGCCAGTCGCCGACGCTCTCGCCGGGCTGGTCGGCGGGTTCTCCCCGCCAGGCGGTGACGAGGGCGCCCACGGTGACGCGGACGACGTCGCCGACCCGGTCGAGGAACATGCCCAGCAGCCGGACGTCGGCGGGGTCGGCGTACAGCCCGGTCTCCTCGGCCAGTTCGCGCACCACGGCCTCCGGCAGCGACTCGCCGGGCTCCACGGTTCCGCCGGGCAGCTCGGTCGTGCCCAGCCGGTGACGGCCCAGCAGCAGGCCGTCCGGGCCGAGCAGCACGGCACCGACCCCCAACGCTGCCTGCGGGGTGGGCGGTTTCGTGGTGCGGGGGCGGGTGCTGACGCGTGCGGGGGCGTCGGCGGGCACGGCGTGCCGCCGCCGGCCGGGGCCTGCCTGCGCGGGGTGTTCGGCCATGTGGTCCTCCCGTGGCGGGAACGGGTCCGGGCGTGGCGGCGTGGTGACCGCCGGCGCCCACGGTGCCGGCCGCCGGGCACCGGCGGTCGCTGACGCGACGTCGCTCTCAGCCGAGGTGAGGTGACCCGGTGGAGGCGTGGGTGCGGGGCGTCCTGCCCAGGCCCTCGTGGGTGGTGGTCACCGGGGACGGCGTGGCCTCCGAGACCGTGGCGTCCGTCGGGCCCTCGTCCCCTCCGGGCGCGTGCGCCGGGACCACGGACGCCAGGGCGAGCAGCAGCGCCCCGACGCAGGCCGTACCGATCACATGCCGCAGCCGGCGGCGCCGGGCCGGACCGTCCAGGTCGCGCCACGCGGGACCGGCGCTGTCCTGCGGCTCCCACAGCTCACCGACCGGCTCGTCCCGGACCTCGCGAGCGGGCGGGGTGGCTGGCAGGACCCGAGCGCCCTCACCGCGCGCCGCAGCCGACGGTTCCCTGGGAGCCCCGGCCGCGTGCCCGTGTGCGCACTCCTCGACGAACCTGCGCCACATCTCCTCCGTGAGGGTCATGCTCCCCCTCCTCCCACCGGCTCGACGTGAACTCCGCCGAGTTTAGAGGAGATACGGCGGCGTCCCCGGCGGCGTCCGATATGTCCGCACACTGCAATCCGGTCGGTGAGCCTCCGGTCACCGCCGCCGCGAGGGGAGGTCGTCCCTCGGCGCCAGTCCGTCCACCGGCGGGGTGAACTCGCCGCCGCTCCACGGCAGTCGAACTCCGGGAGCCCGGCGGGCCCAGGGCACGCAGCTCGGCGAGGACCCGCGCGTCGGTTTCCCCGGCACATGACCACCCTGCACTTCGACGGCGACTGGGTCGGCGATGGCGAGAACGTCGTCTCGGCCGGGTTCTGCCCGCCCGCGGTCCCGTCATCCCGATGTCAGCCCCGGCCCCCGTCCGCCGCCTCCCGGCGCGGGGCCATCGCCCAGCGGATCCCCGCGGTGACGGCCGTGCCGAGCGGGCGTACGCACACCTCCTCGGCCACCGGGAGCCGGGGCAGCCACAGGGCCCGGGCCGCCCACGGCGGCAGCAGCGAGACCGCGGACGCGGCGACGGCACCGTAGGGCACCCGCGCCACCAGCGGGACGGGCGGCCGCAGCAGCAGATACCGCGCCGTGCTGCGGGCCTCGGGCGTCGCCCGCAGCTCACCGCGGTAGGCGGCGAGCCGGTCCGCGAGGCCGGCGCGGTCGGCCGGCGGGTCGGGGATGCCGAGCGCGGTGGCGATGCGGGCCATGTCCGCGACGTACCCGTCGCAGCCGGCGTCGTCCAGCGGGCGGGCGCCGTAGCGCTGGTGGGCGCGCAGGAAGCAGTCGACCTCCGCGATGTGCACCCAGCACAGCAGGTGCGGGTCCGAGGCGGCGTACGGGAGGCCGTCGGCGGTGGTGCCGCGGACCTGCTCGTGGACCGCCCGCACCCGGTCGCAGGCCGCCTGCGCGCTGCCGGCCGGGCCGTAGGTGGTGACGGCGAGGAAGGTGCTGGTCCGCTGCAGCCGCCCCCAGGGATCACCGCGGAAGCCGGAGTGCGCGGCCACGGCGGCCATGGCCAGCGGGTGCAGCGACTGCAGCAGCAGGGCGGCCAGGCCGCCGATGAACATCGACGCGTCGCCGTGGACCCGGCGGACCGGCCGCTCGGGGCCGAACCAGCGCGGGCCCGGCGTGCCGTGGATGTGCGCCCGGTTCCGCGCGCCCTGCGGCCCGGCGACCCGGGCGAAGATCGCCTCGCCCATCCGGTCGCGCAGCGGGCCGAGGCTCGGGGAGAGTCGCATGATGTTGTCCCCTCCTTCCCCGGGCGGCGACGGTGACGTCTGTCCATACTGCTCCGCCGCACTCCGTTCCGGCGAGACCCGGTACGGGCCGTGAGCCCGCGGGAACGTGCGGTGAGCCCCGTACAGTGGAGGAGAAGCGGCGTACCGTACCGGCCGCACACCACGCGCCGGCGGTACCCCGGGCACCAGACCGAACCCCTCGCGTCCTCGCACCTTCGCACCCCCGCACCGGAGCACCCATGCACCCCCCGTCCCCCGTCCCGGACGACGGCTCCGGCACGCTCTTCGGCCTCGACGCCCTCGGCGGCGGGCCGGCGCAGGTTCCCGAAGGGCCGTCGTTCCGCGACTCCGCCACGGCCCGCCGGCTGTTGCCCGTGCGGGAGATCCACGCCGAGCCCGCGGCGGCCGCCTCCCCGCGCGGCCGGCAGATCACCGCCCGGTTCCCCGAGGCGCGGCTGATCACCGTCGACTCGCACTGGCGCATCCCCGGACTGCACGGCAACGAGGGGAACGTCGAGCGCTGGGTCCGCGTCAAGGGGGAGACGCTGGTCCTGGGGGAGCGCAAGGCGCTCACCGTGCGCCCCAACGGCCGGTCCGCGGACTGGATCGCCCCGGGCGCCTCCAACGGCTGCGCCATGGCCTGCGCCTACTGCTATGTGCCCCGGCGCAAGGGGTACGCCAACCCGATCACCGTCTTCACCAACATCGACCGGATCATCGCCGGCATCGCCCGGCACATCGCGCGGCAGGGGCCCAAGACCGAGCCGAACCAGTGCGACGACGCGTCCTGGGTGTACGACGTCGGCGAGAACGGCGACTGCTCGGTGGACGCGCTGATCTGCGACAACACCGCGGATCTCGTGCACGCCTTCCGGCAGTGGCCCACCGCGAAGGCGTCCTTCGCCACCAAGTTCGTCAACCCCGACCTGCTCGCCCTGGACCCGCGGGGCCGCACCCGGATCCGCTTCTCGCTGATGCCGCCGGACGACTCCCGGCTGCTGGACGTGCGCACCTCACCCGTGGCCGAGCGCGTCGCCGCCGCCGCGGACTTCCTGGACGCCGGGTACGAGGTGCACTTCAACCTCTCACCCGTGGTGATCCGCCCCGGCTGGCAGGAGGCCTGGGCGGAGCTGCTGACCCGGCTCGACGACGTGCTGCCTCAGCGGGTGAAGGGGCAGGCCGCCGCCGAGGTGATCATGCTGACGCACAACCGGGAGCTGCACGAGGTCAACCTCGGCTGGCACCCGCGCGCCGAGGACGTCCTGTGGCAGCCGGACCTCCAGCAGGCCAAGCGCTCCGAGAACGGCGCGGTGAACGTCCGCTACCGCAACGCGGTCAAGGCGGAGGCGGTGGCCGCCCTGCGCACGCTCATCGACCGCCACACCCCGTGGCTGCGCGTCCGGTACGCCTTCTGAGCGTCGCCGCTGCCGCCGGATGCCCGTCGGTACGCCTTCTGACCGCCGCTGCCGCGGACGTCCGTAGGCACGCCTTCTGAGCGCCGCCGAGCCGCGGATGCCCGTCCGTACGCCACTGAGCGCCGCCGTGGCACGCCCGTCGCCGCCGCGGCACCGGGGGCGGCTCACCCGTCCGTGGGCGTCTGCCGCGGCTCGCGGTCCGAGGCGGGCCACACGTAGGGCAGGTCGTCCGGCACCCCGGGGAACAGCCCGGCGTACACCTCCGGGTCCTTGCGGACGAGCGCCGAGCGGTGGCTCTCGTGGAAGGCCTCGTCGCCGAGCCACGGCGGCAGCTCACCGGCCGCCGCCAGCTCCGCCTGCCCGCGCACCGGGGCGCCCGGCCGGTACGGGGCCAGCCCGGCGACCAGGGAGGCGGCGCAGCTGTCCTGGTGACCCCGCTCCCGCCAGACCCGGCAGATCTCCAGGCCGTACCGGACCAGGGCCTCCTCGTAGCCGGTCCACATCCGTACCGCCGGGTGCCGGCGCCACCCGTAGCCCGGCACGGTGAGGCCCCGCAGCACCTGCAGCGCCTCGACCCGCTGCTTGCCCAGCCGGCGCCGGTCCAGCAGCAGGGCGGTCTGCCGGAAGTCGGGGTGCGGCAAGAACGTCTGCATCGGTCACCAGCTCCCTTCCGCGCGGCGCGCCGTATGCGCACCGGCAGGCGTCCCGATGCCTTCCCCGCCGCGGCGGCTCCGCCGCGGCCGCGCGCGGGCTCGGCCGCCGTCGGTCACCCGCTCGGCGGGCATGCCCCGCCCGCCCTCTGGGCGGACGTCCGCTCGGCGTGCGAGCCGCGGCGACGGCCTGCAAGGTGGAAACCCGACCACCGTCTTTCGAGGGAGCGGCACCATGGCGAAGGACAAGCACTCCTCGTCCGGCAAGGAACCCGAGAAGGGCGACAAGGTCGCCTGGCAGAGCCACGGCAGCGAGACGACGGGCACCGTGGAGAAGAAGATCACCAAGCGGACGAAGGCCGCCGGCCGCACCGTCGCCGCCTCCCCGGAGGACCCGCAGTACGAGGTGCGCAGCGACAAGTCCGGCCGCACGGCCGTGCACAAGCCCTCGGCGCTGAAGAACAAGAAGAAGAAGTAGGGCGGGGACGCCGACGTGACGACCGAGGACGAGCGGCGCCGGATCCGGGACACGTTCCGGGAACTGGTCAACATGCGGCCCGCCCGGCTGGAGAAGTGGCTCGCCACCGACGAGTCACAGGCCGCCGGGCAGCACAAGGACGGCGGCGAGTCGACCGGCCACGCCTCCGGGCGCGCCATCGTGGAGATCCTGCGCAAGAAGCAGAGCGACCTCTCGGACGCCGACTACCAGCACATGCGCAAGGTGACCGGCTACATCCGCCGCCATCTCGCGCAACGGCCGGCGGGGGACGTACGCGACTCCCGGTGGCGCCACTCCCTGATGAACTGGGGCCACGACCCCACCGGCGACGACGAGTCCCACGACTGAGCCGCCTGCGGACGTCGGGCATCAGGCCCTCGACGCCGGCGCGGCTCACCCGCGAAGGAGACACCCGGCATGTTCGGTCAATCGCAGGCGTTCAGCGGCTTCTCGGTCGACGACCTCGACGCGGCTCGCCGGTTCTACGGCGACACGCTCGGCATCGACGTGCAGGAGGCCGGGCAGGGAGCCATGCGGATGCTGATCCTCAGGCTCGGCAGCGGCGCGCGTGTCTTCGTCTACCCGAAGGAGACGCACGCCCCCGCGACGTTCACGATCCTCAACTTCCCCGTCGACGACATCGACACCGCCGTCGCCGAACTGGAGCAACGCGGCGTCACCCTGGAGCGCTACCCCGAGTTCGACCACGACGACAAGGGCGTCGTACGCGGCGGGGGCGGCGAAGGCCCGGCGGCCATCGCCTGGTTCACCGACCCGGCAGGCAACGTCCTCGCCGTGCTCCAGGAGAGCTGACACCCGGCACCCCTAGTCCTCGTGGCCGGGCGGCGGCAGTTCGCTGCCCACCCGGCAGCCGTTGAAGGACGCCGTCGGGCAGAACGCGTCGAAGCCCATGCCGCACTTCGCGAAGGACTCCCACGCGGCCTGCCGGACCGCCGGGTACCCGGCCTCGGTGAGCCGGCCGCCGCGCAGGTCCCGCAGGGCGCGCAGGACCGCGTCGCGGGCGGTGAGGAAGGTCGGGTTCTTCGGGGTGAGCTTCAGGCCGTCGACGACCGCCTGCCACGTCCCCCGGTAGGCCCGCTCCTTGTCGCCGAGCGCGGCGGTGATCCGGCGGGTCAGCTCCAGGAGCGCCGCGCACCAGATCTCGCCCACATTGTGGATCTTCGTGTAGTCCAGGCCGTCCGCCAGTTCCCTCGGACCCTTGCCGATGTCCCCGAAGCCGCCCGGGTACGACGCGTCGTAGGGCCGCTGGCGGATGCCGCCCGGATCGTCGATCACCCAGTTGCCGACGACGACCCGTTCCGGCTCCAGCAAGCAGTTGCGGGTGGTGAGCGCGAAGAAGTCCGACCAGCCCTCGCCCATCGCCCAGGACTGCTGCTCCCGCAGCCCCTCCGCGTCGTGCAGACCGCCCACCAGCCAGCGCGCAGGCCGGGAGGCGAACGTCCGGCCCTTCGCGGCGCTGCCCGGACAGGAGACAGGCCTGCCGGACAGGAGACAGGCCTGCCCGGGGCGCCACTGCCGTGCTGTACGCCGTCTTCCTCGGCGGCTGGTACCTCGGCCAGCCGCTCCCCGATGTCGGCTGCACGACGCCGGACCCCGGCATCGCGCTCGGCGAACCGCCGGTGATCGGCGAGCCCGGCGAGCTGACCGACGACCTGACCCGGACCGCCGACGCGGTGTTCTCCGTGAAGGTCGTCGACACCGCCGTGCTCGTCGACTGCGACGGCTCCTCCCACCCCCGGCTGCTCGCCTGGCTGACCGGCGACTGGCGCTGAGCCGCCGCCCCGCGGCTCAGGACACCAGCGGCTGCGCCGACTTCGCGCCGGTCCAGGGAACCCTGGATCAGGTCGGCCACGACGGCACGGCCCGCTCAGCAGTCGGCGATCACGTAGTAGCCGGGCGAGGTCTGCTTCAGCGTGCGCGTGACGAAGGTGTTCCACAGACCCATCGGCTGGTCGGACCCCTTGGCGTAGGTCTGGCCACCGCTCGCGTAGGCCCGACCGGCCACCGTGTGCTCGTAGTTGCTCGCGGTGTGACAGGTGGGCGTGAAGCCGGTGGTGGTGGCGGTCACGGCGGCGGACATCGCGCCCGCGGTGCCCGCGGAGTCGACGGCGGCCACGGTGTAGCGGTATGCCGTGCCGGCGGCCAGAGCGGTGTCGGTGTAGCCGGTGGAGGCCGTGCCGCCCACCTTGGTCCCGTCGCGGAAGACCTGGTACGAGGCCGCTCCGGCGACCGCGTTCCAGCGCAGGGAGGCCGTGGAGTCGGAGGTCCCGGTGACGGTCAGCCCCGTGGGGGCTGGCAGCGCCCCGGTGCCACCGTCGCCGCTGCCGCGGTCCAGCCCCCAGAAGCGGGCGGTGTGATGGCTGGAGCAGATGGTGTCCAGGTAGTACGCACCGGCCGTGCCGCACTGTTCGGCACCGCTGCCCGGGTCGACCGCCAGCCCGTGCCCCATGCCGGCGATCGAGTACACCTCGACCGCGGGACGTCCGGCGGCGTCGGTGTAGACGCTCCGCGTGGTGGAACCGGTCAGGTTCTCGGTGCGGGACGGGATCTGGCCGATGCCCCACACGTCGGTCCACTGGTCGCGCAGTTCGGTCGCGTTGGCGGGCCGGACCGTGGTGTCGGCGGTGCCCTGCCAGATCGCCACGCGCGGCCAGGAGGTGGTCCCGGCAGGAGCGGCGGCACGCACCAGGTCGCCCCACTGGGCCGGGGTCCGGTCCGGCGGGCTGTACATGCAGGTGTACGCCGCGGACACGCTGTCGGCGCAGCGGGCGGGCAGTCCGGAGGCGATGGCCCCGCCCGCGAAGACGTCGGGGTACGCGGCGAGCAGGTTCGCCGTCATGCCGCCGCCCGCCGACAGGCCCGTGACGTAGACGCGCCGGGGGTCACTGCCGTACAGGGCGACCGCCTTGTCGACCATCTGCCGGATCGACAGCGCCTCGCCCCGGCCGCGCGTGCTGTCACCCGGCTCGAACCAGTTGAAGCAGGAGTTGGCGTTGTTGGCGGTGTCGGTCTGGGGGAAGACGACCGCGAAGCGGTGCCGGTCGGCGAGGGCCGGCCAGCCGGAGTGGCCGTAGTAGTCGCCCGCGCTCTGCGTGCAGCCGTGCAGCGCCACCACGAGCGGGGCGCCGGAGGGCAGGGCGTCGGGGACGTAGGCGTACATGGCGAGGTTGCCGGGGTTCGTGCCGAAACCGGAGACCTGGGTCAGGCCCGCGGCGGAGGCGGGCGAGCCCTGGGCCACCAGGCCGGCGGCGAGGGCGAGCGCGCCCGCCGCGGCGGCGAGCCTACGGCGGACACCGCCCAGGAGACGGCGGCCCTTCGTGGGGTGGTGCGGCTGACTCATGGCGACTGCCTCCCTGCTGCGATGGACGAGTGGGAGGGCATCATCGACGTGGTCACACCGCCAAGGCATGGGCTGTACAACCAGGTTGCACAGGTGTCGTATGTGGCGGCCCTCCATGGTCACGCCCGCTCCGGGCGGCCTAACCTCCCGCGCATCCACGGCACTCGATCCCGGAGGCACCCGATGCGTCTCGCCCGCGGCTCCACACCACGTCTCAGGCGACGGGGCGTACCGGCCGCCGCTCTCGCCGCCCTCACCCTCCTCGCCTCCACGGCGACGACCGCGGCCGGTGCGACGACCACGACCACGGCCGGAGTGACGACCACGACCAGGGCCGGAGCACCGACCGCGACCGCGGCCACAACCACAGAAACGACCACCGCCGCGTCCGCCGACGGCACCCGCCCCTGCCCCCGCCTGACCAAGGTGCGCGTACCCGGCGCCGAACACCAGAAGACGGCCTGCCTCAAGGAGCTGACCACGGCCGGGACGGTGGCCTCCGGTCACACGGATCCCGCCGACTGGGCCGGCCTCACGCCGAAGAACCTCGACGTGCCGAGCGGCGTCCCCGGCATCCAGATCGACGGCTACTTCCCCGACACCTCCACCACCAACACCAACCACGGCTGGCACCACGACGCCCAGTTCGTGCTGCGCCTGCCGGACCGCTGGAACGGCGGCCTGGTCGTGGCCGGCACCCCCGGCAACCGCGAGCAGTACGCCAACGACCGGGCCATCGCCGACTGGGTCCTCGCGCGCGGCTACGCCTACGCCGCCACCGACAAGGGCAACACCGGCCTCGCCTTCCATCGCGACGGGAAGCGGCCGGGCGACGCCATCGCCGAGTGGAACCGGCGGCTCACCCAGCTCACCCGGGCCGCACGCGCGGCCGTCGCCCAGCGCTATCTGCGCCCGCCCGCGCGCACCCTGGTGACCGGCATGTCCAACGGCGGTTACCTGGTGCGCTGGCAGCTGGAGAACCACCCCGAGCTGTACGACGGGGGAGTGGACTGGGAGGGCACCCTCTGGCGCGCCGACGGGCCCACCCTGCTGCACTTCCTGCCCGAGGCGCTGCGCGCCTACCCCCGCTTCGCCGCGGGCGGCCCGGACGCCGAGCGGGCGCGGGCCGACCTGCACGCCGCGGGCTTCCCGGCCGGCTCGGAGTTCCTGTGGCCGTACCACCACCAGGTCTACTGGGACCTGACCCAGCGCATCTACCGCGAGGAACTCGACCCCGGCTACGACGGCCCCACCGAGGCCGGCACGCCCCACTGCGCGCCGGGCACCCCCGGCTGCGACGCCGACTACGACTACGCGGCGCGCCCCGACGAGGTGCGGCGGGCCGTGGAGCGGATCGCGCTCACCGGACGGATCGGCAAACCGCTGATCACCCTGCACGGCACCCTCGACGTGCTGCTTCCCATCGGTAGGGACTCGGACGTCTACGCCCGCATGGTCGACGCAGCCGGGCGCGCCCCGCTGCACCGCTACTACCGGATCGAGGGCGGCACCCACACCGACAGTCTCGTCGACGCCTTCCCGGACCGGCTGCGTCCGCTCACCCCCTGCCACCGCTCGGCGTTCACCGCGCTGGAGGACTGGCTCACCGCAGGCATCCGGCCGCCCGCCTCCCGGACGCTCGCCCGGCCCGCCGGGGCGGACGCCGCGGACCTGCTGACCAGGTGCTCCCTGCCGGGGCGGCCCTGAACCGACGGGCCCAACGGTCAGCGGGCCCAACGGTCAGCGGGCCGCGCGGGCAGCGGATCGCCCGGTCGGGGGATCGCCCAGTCAGCGGGCCGCGTGGGCAGCGGATCGCCCGGTCGGGGGATCGCCCAGTCGGCGGCTCGCGCGGCCCGCGGATCGCCCGGTCAGCGGATCGCGACGACCACGTGGCTGTCGCCGTACTGCCAGACCGCACCCGCCTGCCGGAACCCGGCCCGGCGCAGCAGCCGGACGTGGGCGGCGAGGGAGAGGGGAGCGGGCTCCGGGGTGCCGGGCGAGGGCTCGCGGCCGCGGCGTTCGGCGAGGAGGTCGGTCAGTTCCGGGTCCTCGGCGACCGCCGTCCACCAGGAGGTCCAGTCCTCCTCCGGCCAGGCCCGCTGCCGCTCGGCGTGGCGGCTGCCCACCTCGTCGGCGATCTGTGCGAGCGCGGGGTCGTCGTGCGGCAGGTGGTCGCCGTTGACGAGGACCCCGCCGGGCCGCAGCAGCCGGGCGAGCCGCCGGTAGGTGCGCATCAGCGCGTCCGGGGCCAGGTAGTGCAGGGCGGTGGTGGACACCGCCGCGTCCAGCGGGCGGTCGAGGCCCAGCGCCTCGGTCCAGCCCGGTGCGTCGATCTCCGCGTCGACGTACCGGGCGGCGTCCGGGTGGTGGGTGCGGGCCAGCTCCAGCAGCAGCGGGTCCCGGTCGACGCCGACGATCTCCGCGGCCGGCAGCCGGCGGGCCAGCCGGGCGGCGAGCGAGCCGGGGCCGCAGCCGAGGTCGACGACGAGCGGGCGCCCCGGCCGGCCGGCGGTGACGTGCTCGACGACGTCGGCGATGACGGTGAAGCGCTCCTCGCGGTCGATGGCGTAGCGCTGCTGCTGGCGCTCCCAGCGCTCCACCCATCGTTCCGCCGTCGCCAGGCTCAGTCCCATGGGGTCGTGCCACCTCACCGTCTCGCACCAGCTGTCCCGTTCGTCCGACGAGTCTACAGGTGAAAACGGTTCCCATTATGTGTTCGGTGGCGGCATCACTCACTCCAGTGACGCCAGGACGGACAGCAGCCGGTCGATCTCCTCCGCCTCGTTGTAGACGTGCAGACTCACCCGTACGGAGCCGGTCGGCTCGCCCGCCTCGCCCTGGCAGTGCTGGTCGGAGCGGACCATGAAACCGTGGCTGAACAGGATGAATCCGAGGTCGCCGGAGTCGACGGCGCGGTGCCGGAAGGTGACGATCCCGCGGCGCTGCTGGACGGGTGAGCCGGCGGCGAGACTGGTCTGGCAGCCCAGGATCTCGTAGGCGTCCAGCCGGCGCAGTCCGTCGGTCAGCCGGGCCGCGAGTGCCACCGTCCACCGCTCGATCCGGTCGACACCGGCGGCGTCCAGCCAGTCCAGGGCCGCCGTCAGGGAGGCGATGCCGACGGTGTTGGGCGTGCCGGACCACCCGCCCGGTGTGAACGCGGGCCCGCGTGCCTGCCGCGCCCATACGGCTCCCGTCCCCGGCAGGGCCATCGCCTTGTGCCCGGAGAAGACGACGAAGTCCACGTCCAGGCCGGCCACCGACACCGGCACATGGCCGACGCTCTGGGCGGCGTCCAGGCAGATGACCGCGTCCGGACCGACCGCCTCGCGGATCCGGTGCACGTTCATGTCGCCGCCGTACACGTGGTGGACGTGGGTGACGGCGACGAACCGGGTGCGCGGACCGGCCAGTTCGGCGAGCGCCCGGTGGTCGTAGTCGCCGGAGCCCGGCTGGTACGGCATCGGCCGGACCTCGATGCGCACGCCCTGCCGGGCCAGCAGCCGCTGGGCCTCCAGCCACGGCTCGATGTTCGCCTGGTGGTCGGCGACGGGAACGACGATCTCGTCGCCGTCGGAGAGGAACGAGGGCAGCCAGTCGCGGGCCAGGGTGCGCAGCCCCTCGGTGGTGCCGCTGGTGAAGTGCACCGCCGAGCGCGCGGGGTCGGGGTCGCCGAGGAACCGCTTGACCCGCTCGCGCGCCTCCTCGATCAGCGCGGTGCTGCGGTTGGCCCAGGGATAGGTGCCGCGCCCGGCGTTGGCGTTGGTCGTGGTGAGGTAGGTCAGTGCCGTGTCGAGCACGGCCCGCGGCTTCTGGGCGGTGGCCGCGCTGTCCAGATAGGCGAGGTCGGGGTGGGCGGTGACGATGGGGAACTGGTCGCGCAGCGCGCGCTGCCAGTCCCGTAACTCGGAGAGCGCGGCCGTGCCCTGGGCGCGGATGCCGGAGGTGGTCATGGCGGTCAGTCCCGCACCAGGGGAGCGCCCGCGTCCCGCCAGGCGATGATCCCGCCGGCCAGACTGCGCACGTCCGGGTGGCCCATCCGGGTCAGCAGCGCCGCGTAGCGGGCGGACTTCTCGCCCACCGGACACGCCAGCAGCACCGGGCGGCTGCGGCTGAACGGCAGCCCGCCGCGCAGCAGTTCCTCGAAGACCTCGTCGACGATGTTGACCGATCCGTCGATGTGCAGCGCGGCGTACGCGAACGGGCTGCGCAGGTCGACCACGAGCGGCCGGCCGGTGTCGATCCAGGCGCGGGCCTCGGCGACGTCGACGGACGGGGCCGTGCGCACCTCGTCCTCGGTCAGGCCGGCCGGCGAGCCGGTGCGGGCCGGGCGGCCGAACAGGTCGGGGCGCCGCTTGCGGACGTAGCTCAGATAGCTCTCCACCCGGTCGCAGACGATGAACACCGCCGACTGGCGCTCCGTCAGCTCCGCGTCGATCTCGCGCAGCCGGCGCACCGCACCGAAGTAGGCGGCCCCGCCGGTGGGTCCGGCCAGGATGCCGCAGCGGCGGTTGAGGGTGAGCATCCCCTCGATCGCCTCGTCGGAGGTGACGGACTCGATCGCGTCGTAGGTGGCGGGGTCGAACAGGCCCACCTCGTGAGCCTCGTCGAGGGTGCGGATGCCGGGGATGAAGTCGGACTTGGCCGCGACCAGCCCGAGGACCCGCACCGCGGGGTCGTTCTCCCGCAGCACCCGGGCGACCCCCGTCGAGGACCCGGCGGTGCCCACGCAGGCGACGAACCAGTCCGGGGCGCGGCCGTCCAGGTCCTTGACGATCTCCGGGCCGGTGCCGGTCAGATGCGCCTCGGTGTTGCGCGGGTTGAAGTACTGGTCGGTGTGCAGATACGCGCTGCCCTGCTCCGAGATCGTCCGGTGGAACAGGGTCAGCGGATCGTCGGTGGCGGTCGGGTCCAGGCACTCGCTCTGGCCCGGCAGCTCCTCGATCTCCGCGCCGAGCAGCAGCAGCAGATCCTTGATCTCGGGGATCCGCATCCGGTTGGTGACGCTCTTGAAGGTCAGCCCGTGCATGCCCGCGAGCACGGCCAGCGCCTTCGCCGTGTTCCCGCTGGACAGCTCCACGACCTGGCTGCCCCGCGCCGCCGCGGAGTCCAGATGCGGGCGGGCCATGTTCCACGCGGCCCGGTCCTTGACCGAGCCGAACGGGTTGAGCAGTTCCAGCTTGGCGTACAGGTCGATGTGGCGCAGACCGTGCACGGCCGGCTCGATGCGCACCAACGGGGTGTTGCCGATGGCCTCGGTGATGCTGTCGTACCTCACTGTGCTCCCCCCACGGAGGTGGTCGGCCAGTACTGATCGTCCAGGCACCAGTGCCACCCGCCGTCCTCCTGCCAGGCGGCGACCTTGCGGGCGACGGGCTGCCGCTGGGCCAGGGTGGCGTGAAAGTCCATGCAGTAACCGGCGGTGTTCACGAACGCCATCAGGTCACCCGGCTCGGGCCGGTGCGGCAGGAAGACCGTGCGGCGGGTGATCAGGTCCGACTCCAGGCAGAGATTGCCGAAGAGGTGCACGGCGACCGGCGCCTCGCCGGGTCCGGACGGGGCGGGGCCACGGCCGGCGCGGGGGACGACGACGGGGTCCAGCAGGACGCCGTGTTCCTCCAGGCCGATGTCGCCGGCGTTCGCCGCCAGCCGCACGTGCAGCTCCCCGCCGGGCTCCGGCTCGCGCACCTCCAGCACCTTCGCGAGGGTCAGCCCGCACTGGTCCAGCAGGGCTCGTCCGGGCTCGGTGTGGAGGTCGTACAGATGCTCCACCAGCAGCGCGCCCAGCGGCCGGCCGCCCAGGGAGGGGGCGGGGTGGGCGAGCAGTTCGTCGAGGTAGCGGGCGCCGGCGACCGGCCGGTGCGCGGGGTAGAGGCCGAGCGCGCCGCGCAGGGTGCCGCCCTCGTTGCGCAGCCCGTAGCCGTGCCCGCCCCAGGTCAGCGGTGGCCGCAGCCCGAGGACGGCGTCGGTGAGCGCGCTCGTGTAGCGCTGCCACTGCTCGCCGTCGGCCAGGTAGTCGAGCCCGAACCCGCCGCCCACGTCGACGGCCCGGGGCCGCAGCCCCCGGTCGCGGCACTCCTCCAGGACCCGCAGGCAGCCCTCCAGCGCGGTCGCCTTCTCGTCGATGCTGGTGGTGTCGAGGTGATAGGCCACGCCCACCGGCTCCACCGCGTCCCGGTACGACTCGGCCGCCGCCAGCAGCGACCCGGCCGCCCGCACCGGCGTACCGAAGCGGCTGCGCCGGCTCAGCACCCGCACACCGGCCGCCTCGAACCCCGACAGACGCAGCAGAACCCGCACCGGTGGCAGCCGGAACCGCCGTACCAGCTTGGCCAGTTGGTCCAGCTCGCCCCGGCTGTCGACGCTGACGGTGACGGAGGTGCGGGCGGCCAGCCACAGGAACTCGGGGTTCTTCGGGCCGGTGGCCGTGACGCGGTCGGGGGTGAAGCCGGCACCCAGCGCGTGCCGCAACTCGTCCAGGGACGCGACGTCGACCCCGGCGTCCGTGGCGGCCAGCCGGCGCAGCAGGGCGCTGGAGCGGTTCGCCTTGTGCGCGTAGAACACCTGGCCCGGCAGATGGTGTTTCGCGTAGACGGACCGGAACTCTTCGGCGTTGTCCGCGATCTGATCGGGGATCACCACGTTCAGCGGTGAGCCGAGCCCGTCGGTGAGTGCGTGCAGGAGCCGCGGGGACTCCAGCAACGAGCCGATACGCGTGCCCAGTCGTGGTTCGAGATACAAGGGATGCCCGCCCGTGCCCCCGCCCATGCCCGCCCCTCCGCCCGCATGCCAGACCCGGCGCCCCGGGCCCGCCCGACCGTTCCCGCCCCTTCCCGAGCTTCGCCGTATAGCCCCCTATCCATTCTCTGGTCGCTTTACGCCCGGTTGGCACCGTCCTTCGGCCGATCTTCTTGACTCCCGCGGCCCCGGTCGGGATGCTCGACGCACGCGATTGGCGCGGACATGGCAAACAGGGGAGTGGGTATGGCTCCACGCTGGTACCGCACGCGAAGGCACGCCGGGCGCAAGAACGTCACCGTCGTCACGCTGCTCCTCCTCGCCCTGGCCATGGCCCTCGGCCCCGCCCCGCAATCCGCCGCCGGCGACGACTGGTGGAACCCGGTCGCGCGCCCCGCCCCCGACTCCCGCATCGGCGTCACCGGCGAGCCGTTCACCGGCACCGACGCCCAGGGCCGCGTGCGCGGATTCGTCGACGCCCACAACCACCTGTTCTCCAACGAGGCCTTCGGCGGACGGCTCATCTGCGGCAAGCCGTTCTCCGACGCGGGCATCGCCGACGCCCTCAAGGACTGCCCCGAGCACTACCCCGACGGCTCGCTCGCGATCTTCGACTTCATCACCAACGGCGGCGACGGCCGGCACGACCCCGTCGGCTGGCCCACCTTCGCGGACTGGCCCGCCCACGACTCGCTGACCCACCAGCAGAACTACTACGCCTGGATCGAACGGGCCTGGCGCGGCGGCCAGCGCGTCATGGTCAACGACCTCGTCACCAATGGCGTGATCTGCTCGGTCTACTTCTTCAAGGACCGCTCCTGCGACGAGATGACCTCCATCCGGCTCCAGGCGAAACTGACGTACGACCTCCAGGCGTACGTCGACCGCATGTACGGCGGACCCGGAAAGGGCTGGTTCCGGATCGTCACCGACAGCGCGCAGGCCCGCGAGGTGATCGAGCGGGGCAAGCTCGCCGTGATCCTCGGCGTGGAGACCTCCGAGCCGTTCGGCTGCAAGCAGGTCCTCGACGTGCCCCAGTGCGACAAGGAGGACATCGACAAGGGTTTGGACGAGCTGCACGCGCTGGGCGTGCGCAGCATGTTCCTGTGCCACAAGTTCGACAACGCGCTGTGCGGGGTCCGCTTCGACTCCGGCGCCCTCGGCACCGCGATCAACGTCGGACAGTTCCTGTCCACCGGCACCTTCTGGAAGACCGAGACGTGCACGGGCCCGCAGGCCGACAACCCGATCGGTCTCGCGGCCGCGCCGGAGGCGGAGAAGCGGCTGCCGGCCGGCGTGAGCGTCCCGTCGTACGACGCCGGTGCCCGCTGCAACGTGCGCGGGCTCACCCCGCTCGGCGAGTACGCCGTGCGCGGCATGATGCAGCGCAAGATGATGCTCGAGATCGACCACATGAGCGTCAAGGCCACCGGCCGGGTGCTCGACATCTTCGAGGCCGAGTCCTACCCGGGCGTGCTCTCCTCGCACAGCTGGATGGACCTGAACTGGACCGAGCGCGTCTACCGCCTCGGCGGCTTCGTCGCCCAGTACATGCACGGCTCCGAGCACTTCACCGCGGAGGCGCGGCGCACCGACGCGCTGCGCGAGAAGTACGGCGCCGGCTACGGCTACGGCACCGACATGAACGGCGTCGGCGGCTGGCCCGCCCCGCGCGGCACGGACACCGGCAACCCGGTCCGCTACCCCTTCCGCAGCGCCGACGGCGGCTCCCTCCTCGACCGCCAGACCACCGGCGAGCGCACCTGGGACCTCAACACCGACGGCGCCGCCCACTACGGCCTCGTCCCCGACTGGATCGAGGACATCCGGCGGGTCGGCGGCCAGGACGTGGTGGACGACCTGTTCCGCGGCGCCGAGTCCTACCTCGGCACCTGGGGCGCGACCGAGCGGCACCGGGCCGGGACCGACCTCGCCCGCGGCGCCACCGCCACCGCGAGCTCCACCGAGTGGTGGAACCCCTTCACGAGCTTCGCGCCCGGCCGGGCCGTCGACGGCGAGCCCGGCACCCGCTGGGCCAGCGAGTGGAGCGACGACCAGTGGCTGACCGTCGACCTGGGCGCCACCCGCCTCGTCGGCCGCGTCACCCTCGACTGGGAACGCGCCTACGGCAGGGCGTACCGCGTCGAGCTGTCCGCCGACGGGAACAGCTGGCGGACCGCCTGGTCCACCACGGCCGGCGACGGCGGACTGGACACCGCGCGCTTCACCCCGGCACCCGCCCGGTACGTCCGCGTCCAGGGCCTGGAGCGCGGCACGGACTGGGGCTACTCCCTCCGCGAGGTCAGCGTCCACGGCGGCTGACGGCCAAGGGCCCGGCCGCCCTCACCCCTGGTCACCCGCCGTCACCGCCGTCACTCGCCCGTCACCCCCTGGCCGCACGGATCCCCTCATCCGGCCATCAAACTTGAACCGTTTGTTTTCTTTAATTGTTCGTGTTTACGCGGTAGCTTGACCCCCGTGACCGCATCCGGGACCCCGACCACCGCCGACGAGCTGCGTGGCGCAGGCCTGCGGGTGACGGCGGCCCGCGTCGCGCTGCTCGACACCGTGCGGGCCGGCGGCCACCTGGACGCCGAGGCCATCGCGGCCGGTGTGCGCGAACGCGTGGGCCGGATCTCCCTTCCGGCCGTGTACGACGCGCTGCACGCGCTCACCGCGGCCGGACTCGTACGCCGTATCGAGCCCCCGGGCTCCCCGGCCCGCTACGAGGGCCGGGTCGGCGACAACCACCACCACCTCGTGTGCCGCTCGTGCGGCGCCGTCGCCGACGTCGACTGCGCCGTCGGCCACGCCCCCTGTCTCACCGCGTCCGACGACCGGGGCTTCGCGATCGACGAGGCCGAGGTCATCTACTGGGGTCTGTGCCCCGGCTGTTCCACCACCAGCAGTTCCTGAGCACCGTGATCCACTAGTTCGGAAGGTTTCCCATGGCTGAGAACCCCGATGCGATCGTCACCGACCCCAAGACGGAGGGCGGCTCGGGTGGCTGCCCGGTCGCACACGGGCGCGCGCTGCACCCCACCCAGGGCGGCGGCAACCGCCAGTGGTGGCCGGAGCGGCTCAACCTGAAGATCCTCGCGAAGAACCCGCCCGTGGCGAACCCGCTCGGCGAGGACTTCGACTACGCCGAGGCCTTCCAGAGCCTCGACCTCCCGGCCGTCAAACGGGACATCGCCGAGGTTCTGACCACCTCCCAGGACTGGTGGCCCGCCGACTTCGGCCACTACGGCCCGCTGATCGTCAGAATGGCCTGGCACAGCGCCGGCACCTACCGGATCAGCGACGGCCGCGGCGGCGCCGGAGCCGGCCAGCAGCGGTTCGCCCCGCTGAACAGCTGGCCGGACAACGCCAACCTCGACAAGGCCCGCCGCCTGCTGTGGCCGGTCAAGAAGAAGTACGGCCAGAGCCTGTCCTGGGCCGACCTGATGATCCTCGCCGGCAACGTCGCCCTGGAGACCATGGGCTTCAAGACCTTCGGCTTCGCCGGCGGCCGCGAGGACGTCTGGGAGCCGGAGGAGGACGTCTACTGGGGTCCCGAGACCACCTGGCTCGACGACCAGCGCTACAGCGGCGACCGCGAGCTGGAGAACCCGCTCGGCGCCGTCCAGATGGGCCTGATCTACGTCAACCCCGAGGGCCCCAACGGCAACCCGGACCCGCTGGCCGCGGCCCGCGACATCCGTGAGACCTTCCGCCGCATGGCGATGAACGACGAGGAGACCGTCGCCCTCATCGCCGGTGGTCACACCTTCGGCAAGACCCACGGCGCCGGCCCCGCCGACCACGTCGGCGCCGACCCCGAGGCCGCCTCCATGGAGGAGCAGGGCCTCGGCTGGAGGAACACCTACGGCACCGGCAAGGGCGCCGACACCATCACCTCCGGCCTGGAGGTGACCTGGACCAGCACGCCCACCCGGTGGAGCAACGGCTTCTTCAAGAACCTCTTCGAGTTCGAGTACGAGCTGACCGAGTCCCCGGCCGGCGCCAAGCAGTGGGTCGCCAAGGACGCCCCGGAGATCATCCCGGACGCCCACGACCCGGCGAAGAAGCACCGCCCGACCATGCTCACCACCGACCTGGCCCTGCGCTTCGACCCGGTCTACGAGCAGATCTCGCGCCGCTTCTACGAGAACCCGGACGAGTTCGCCGACGCCTTCGCCCGCGCCTGGTTCAAGCTGACCCACCGCGACATGGGCCCGAAGTCGCTCTACCTCGGCCCCGAGGTCCCGGAGGAGATCCTGCTGTGGCAGGACCCGCTGCCGGAGCGCGAGGGCGAGCTCATCGACGCCGCCGACATCGCGGCGCTCAAGGCCAAGCTGCTCGACTCGGGCCTGACCGTCTCCCAGCTGGTCACCACCGCGTGGGCGTCCGCCTCCACCTTCCGCGGCAGCGACAAGCGCGGCGGCGCCAACGGCGCCCGCATCCGCCTGGAGCCGCAGCGCAACTGGGAGGTCAACGACCCCGACCAGCTCGCGGTCGTGCTGCGCACCCTGGAGAGCGTCCAGCAGGAGTGGAACACCGGCGCCCGGAAGGTGTCCCTCGCCGACCTGATCGTCCTCGGCGGCTGCGCCGCGATCGAGAAGGCCGCCAAGGACGCCGGCTTCGACATCGAGGTGCCCTTCACCCCGGGCCGGGTCGACGCCACCGAGGAGCACACCGACGTCGAGTCCTTCGCCGCGCTGGAGCCCACGGCCGACGGCTTCCGCAACTACCTGGGCAAGGGCAACCGCCTGCCGGCCGAGTACCTGCTGCTCGACAAGGCGAACCTGCTCACCCTGAGCGCTCCCGAGATGACCGTCCTCGTCGGTGGGCTGCGCGTGCTCGGCGCCAACCACCAGCAGTCGCAGCTCGGCGTCCTCACCCGGACCCCGGGCGCGCTGACCAACGACTTCTTCGTCAACCTGCTCGACCTGGGTACGACGTGGAAGGCGACCTCCGAGGACCAGACCACCTTCGAGGGCCGCGACGCCGCCACCGGCGAGCTGAAGTGGGCCGGCAGCCGCGCCGACCTGGTCTTCGGCTCGAACTCGGAGCTGCGCGCGCTCGCCGAGGTCTACGCGAGCGACGACGCGAAGGAGAAGTTCGTACACGACTTCGTCGCCGCGTGGGTCAAGGTCATGGAGCTGGACCGGTTCGACCTGGTCTGAGCCGGCTCCGCCTGACCGGCCGCTCCTCCGCTGTCCGGGCCGACCCGTCACGGGCCGGCCCGGACCTGCCGGATCCGCCGCGGGTCGTCTGACCGGGCGGATCGGCCACGGGTCGCTTGACCGGGCGGATCGGCCACGGGTCGGCGGACCTGACGGATCCGGCCGGTTCGCTCATCGGATGTCCGGCGGGCGGGGGCCCTCGCGCGCGCATGGTCCGGGCTGCTTCGGGTACGCGTGGAATGCCGTGCCCGGGTCGATCTTGGGCCGGGCACGTCGTACGACCGCAGCTATCTGGGGACCCGCCATGGACACACCCGCCGAGAACGGCACCACCCCCGCGCAGCGGGCGCTCGACGCCCTCGCCCGGGACACCGAGGATGCCGCCGCGCTGGACACGCTCGCCCACAGCGACGTGCTCGTCCCGGTGCCCAACGACGTCCCCGAGGAGGACGCGACCGACCCCAACGCCGTGGCGCTGCCCGTACTGGAACAGCCGGACGGCGTGCCGGTGGTGCCCGTGTTCACCTCCGAGCTGGAGATGGCCGGGCTGCTGCCGTACGTCTCCCGCTACCGGCTGGTCCCGCTGGGCGCGCTGGCCGCGCAGTGGCCGTCGGACGATCTTTCCCTCACCATCGACGCCAGCTCGGCGCACGGCCTGACGCTGACCTCGGACGGCGTGCGCACCCTGCTGGCCCGCCCCTGACGGCGGCGGCCGCCGGTCACAGGTCAGCGATCACGGGGTCAGCGACATCCCCTCCGGCACGACGATGCCGAAGTCGACGTCCAGCACCCGGCGCACCTCGGCCTCACCGGCCAGCTCCCGCTTGCGGACCGTGCCGTCGTCGCCGGTCTCGGTGAGCAGGCGGTCCTCCAGGAGGAGATGCCCGTCGGACGTGGTCCGCTGGATGTACAGCCGCCGGGTGAACGGCGACCGCGGGCTCGTCCCCACGAACCAGTTGAACATCTCGTAGTCGGCCGGCTCGAACGGCTCCACGGTGAACGCGTACTGCGCGACCCACTCCCCGCCCGCCCGGTCGTAGGCCTCCAGCGTCCACACCGGCAGCGGCACGCCGTGCGACGCGGGCACGAGCCGGTGGCGGCGCCCCGCGCCGTGGAACTCGGTTCCCGCGGTCAGCGGCACCGGCTCCAGCAGCGCCCCGACCGTCCCGAAGCCCACGTCGGCGAGGTACGGCGACGGATCGCCGTCCACCGTGACGAGCAGGGCCATGTGGGAGCGCGGGCGGCTCTCGACGCGGTCGGCGCCGAGAGCGACGCGCGCGGCGAGCATGGTCACCCGGAAGCCGAGCGCTTGCAGCGCGTACGAGAACAGCAGGTTGTGCTCGTAGCAGTAGCCGCCCCGCCGGCTGTCCACCAGCTTGGCCATGAGATCGCCCGGGTCCAGCGACGGCGCCCTGCTGTGCAGCGCCTCCAGGTTCTCGAACGGGATCGACAGGGAGTGGGCCAGATGCAGCCCCCGCAGCGTCGCCAGGTCGGCACCGAGGGGGCCGTCCCAGCCGATTCTGCGGAGATAGGCGTCGAGATCGAACGGTGTCGTTTCGGACATGCCCCTCACCCTAGGCGGGCGTCACCGCCCCGTCGGCGGACCCGGGTCGGGCCCGCTCTCGGACGTTGGTCCTAGGCCAGTCGTGCCGCGGGCATGCTCGCCCGTCGCCGAGGGACCCGGCTACTTGACGCAAAGAGCGCTGTCCTCGGTGGATCTTCGTCCCTCACACTCTGCTGTGCGCGGTGACGCACGACGAGTACCGGGGGGACTCATGATGAGAACCGTGCTGGACACGACGGGCCTGCCGTCGGACGAGAGGACGTCCGTCTGGGAGGAGACGGCGGCGCTCGCGCTGGTCACCCAGCGCTTCCGGTTCCCGGACCCGGAACGCTTCGGCGCGCTCATCCGCGCCATGGAACTGGGAGCGGCCCAGCTCTCCACGATCGCGTACGCGCCCTTGGTCTCGTACCGCTCCGCACGCCTCATCCGGCAGTCGGACCCCGAGTTCTACCAGCTCGCCCTGATCACGTCCGGGCGGCAGGGCGTGGAGCAGGGCGGGCACGAGACGCTGCTCGGACCGGGCGGGATGGTCCTGTACGACAGCTCCCAGCCGTTCCAGGGGCGCGTCGAGACGGACCAGGAGCAGTCCGGCTGCGTGCTGCTCCAGTTCCCCCGGCAGCTGATGCCCCTTCCGGACCGGGTGGTCAGACCGGTGTGCGGGGCGGCCCTGAAGCCGACGGCGGGCATGGGCCTGGTGTTCCGTCAGATGCTCACCACACTGGCCGGTTCGGACACCGAGCTGACCGGCGGCGACCAGGCCCGGCTGGGCACGACCGTCGTCGACCTCGCGGCGGCGGTGGTCGCCGGGCACGTCGAGCAGGCGTCGGCGCTGCCGCCGGAGTCCCGGATGTCCGCGCTCTACCACGCGATGGTGGGCTTCATCGTCCGGAACCTGCCCGATCCCCGCCTCGGACCGGCCACCGTGGCGGCGGCGCACAGCGTGTCCCTGCGCACCGTGCACCGCGTCTTCCAGGCGCACGAGACCACCGTGGGCGACGTCATCCGGCGGGCACGCATGTCCCGTTGCCGCCGGGACCTCGCGGACCCGCGCGACGCGAGCCCCGTCCGGGCGATCGGCGCCCGCTGGGGCTGTCCCCGGCCCTCCGAGTTCACCCGCGCCTTCCGTGCGGCGACCGGCATGACCCCGACGGAGTTCCGCGCCCTGGCGCAGAAACGTTTCTGAGGGGTGAGTGGCAGTCAGGACGGTGCGAGCCGCAGGCGGGGCGCGTCCTGGCGGGGCGCATCCCCACGAGGAACCACCAGGCGTCACTCGTGCGCGATTCGCGCCGGGGCCGGGTGTGTCAGCGGTCATCCGGGGCATTCGGCGCAGTGGGCCGGCGTGATGGGACGGCGGTCGGCACACGTTGAGGAGATGGGGATTCGTATGCGCTTCAGGGGGAGGAACTCCGGCGCGATCGTGGTCGCCGCGGTGGTGGGGAGTGTCGTCCTGTCCGGTTGTGGCGGCGGCGACGCGGAAGCCGAGGGAGACGGCAAGTCGCCGAGCGCCGGCACGAGCGCCGGTGCCCGGGAGCAGGGCACGACGGAGGTGCGGGCGGCCTACGACAAGACGGCCGAGGCCGAGTCGGCACGGATGACGATCAGGATGAAGCTCTCCGCGGAGGGCAAGACGATCACGTCCGACGGCGAAGGCGTCATCGATCTGGCCGACGGCGACAGCGTCATGACCGTCAGCGCGCAGGACGGGACGCTCGAACAGCGCGTCGTCGACCAAGTCCTCTACCAGAAGGTGACCGGTCAGAAGGCGCCGGGCGGCAAGCCCTGGATCAAGATCGACCTGAAGAAGGCCGCCGCACAGCAGGGCCTGGGCAACCAGCAGCTCGGCGACCCGGCCCAGACCGCCGCGTACGCCAAGGCGATCACCGACAAGGACGTCACCAAGGTCGGCACCGAGAAGATCGACGGCACCCGCACCACCCACTACAAGGTCTCCGTCGACGTCGCCAAGCTGCCGGGTGGTGAGCAGATGAGCAAGCAGCTCGGCCCGACGCTGCCCATGCAGGTCTGGCTCGACGACGAGGGCCGGCTGCGCCGCCAGCAGATCGACATGACCGTCGACGCCCCGGCCTCCGCCTCGGCCCAGCCGGACAACAGCGCGGCGCCGCAGCGGCTGAAGATGAGCACGGTGCTGCAGTTCTCGGACTTCGGCACCGAAGTCCACGCGGAGGCGCCGCCGTCCGGACAGGTGGCCGACATGACCGACGAGGCGCTTCGGGGCGCCCGGCAGCAGAGCTGACCCGCCAGGACCGGTCCGCGCCGGCTGCCCGCCACGTCCAGACTCTGGGCGTGGAGCCGCCGGCGCGGGACGGGAAGGCCAGGAGGAGTTGTGGTGGATGATTCGTCCCTGCGAGCGGTGGGCTGGGCACGCTCGCTGCCCTTGAGCACCGGCCCGAAGGCGGCACGCGACTGGACCCGCGACCATCTGGAGTCCCTCGGCTGGACGCGCAGCCACCCGCAGACCGTGGACGACGTGCTGCTGACCGTCTCCGAACTCGTCACCAACGCCCACATCCACGCGCACTCCACCGCCCGGCTCGTGATGGCCTGGGACGGCCAGTGCCTGCACATCACCGTGCACGACGACGACGCCGCCCTGCCCACACCGCGCGAGCCCAGCCAGGACCGCCCCGGCGGGCGGGGGATGCTTCTCGTCGACGCCCTGGCCGACGAATGGGAAGCCCGCCGCTGCCCGCACGGCAAGTCGGTCACCGCCTGCTTCCGCCCGTCGGTCACATGAAGAACCCCGGCCGGCCCGCACGCTGACCCCGCGGGGTGCGGGCACGGCCTCGACCTCGACCCGCACCGCGTCTGCGCGGAGCCCGGCGGCCCCGTCCGGCGGCTTCGCGCACGCGCCGTGTCCCGGCCAGGGAAACGCCATGACGAACACACAGGAATCGCCCGAGCTGACCCCGAGCGCCCCCCACGCACCGAGTGAACCCACCGCCGACGACCGTGTCGCGCGGATACGGCGCCGTCTGGAGCGGCTGATCGGAATCGCCGCGACCGAGGGCAACGCGCTGACCGTCCTGCGCAACGGGGACGAGATCTTCCCCGCGATGCTGGCCGCGATCCGGGCAGCCGAGCACACCGTCGACATGATGACGTTCGTCTACTGGAAGGGCGACATCGCCCGCGAGTTCGCCGAGGCCCTCGCCGACCGCGCCCGCGCCGGGCTCAGGGTGCGGCTGCTGCTGGACGGGTTCGGCAGCCGGCTGATCGAGACCGAGCAGCTGGAGACGATGCGGCGGGCGGGGGTGCAGGTGGCGTGGTTCCGCAAGCCGCGGCATCTGTCCCCGCTGAAGCAGAACCACCGCTGTCACCGCAAGGTCCTCGTGGTCGACGAGGAGACCGCGTTCACCGGCGGGGTGGGCATAGCCGAGGAGTGGTGCGGCGACGCCCGCGACCCGCACGAGTGGCGCGACACCCATGTCGAGGTCCGCGGCCCGGCGGTGGACGGCATCGCCGCGGCGTTCGCGCAGAACTGGGCCGAGTGCCACGACGAACTGTTCGACGAGCGGGACCGGTTCATCGAGCACCGCCCGAAGGGCGACGCGATCGTGCAGGTGGTGCGCGGCTCGGCCAGCCTGGGCTGGCAGGACATGCAGACCCTCATACGAGCGATGCTGGAGTCGGCCGAGGAACGCTTCCGCCTGGCCACCGCCTATTTCTCCCCGGACGCCTACTTCGTCGAGCTGCTGTGCGCCGCCGCGCGACGCGGGGTCGACGTGGAGATCGTGCTGCCCGGGCCGCACACCGACAAGCGGGTCTGCCGGCTCGCCGGGCAGCACTTCTACGAGGACCTCACCGCGTGCGGGGTGAGGATCTACCAGTACCAGCCGACGATGATGCACGCCAAGGTCATCACCGTCGACCGGGTCGCCGCGCTGATCGGTTCGACCAACTTCAACCGCCGCTCCCTGGAGCACGACGAGGAGGTCATGCTCGCCGTGCTGGACCCGGCTTTCACCGCCACCCTGGACGAGCACTTCGACGAGGACGCGGCGGCCAGCGAACTGATCAGGCCGGGCCGCTGGAAGCAGCGCTCCCTCCTCCAGCGGGCCCGCGAGGCGGCCGTGCAGCCCATCCGCCGGTTCCTGTGACCTCCGGCGCCGCGGGAGCGGTTCAGCCGCCGCAGGCCGACCCTTGGAACGGGGGCAGGCCTCTCTGGCCCGGGATGCGAGGGACAAGCCTGCCCGTTCGGCTGCCGGGAGTCGTCAACTGCGCGCGGTATCCGGCGTCAACCCTCCGCGGTACGGAGGCCGAGCCACGGCACCCGATGGCCCGCGGTGCCCGGCGGTGAGCTGGTCACCCACCGCTCGGGTCAGGTCGATTCCCGCTTCACCAGCTCCGTCGGGAGGATCACCGCCGCCGGGTCCTCGCCCCCGATCTGGGCGAGCAAGACGCGTACCATCTCGGCGCTGATCCGGTCCCAGGGCTGCCGTATGGTCGTCAGCTCGGGGCTCGCGGCCACGGCGGCGGGGGAGTCGTCGAAGCCGCCGACGGCGACGTCCTGCGGCACCCGGCGCCCGGCCCGCTGGAGCGCGGTGAGCACGCCCTGGGCCATCAGGTCCGAGGCGACGAACACGGCGTCCATGTCGGGCGCCTGGGCGAGCAGCCGCTCGGCGCCCTCCTCGCCGCTGGCCCGGCTGTAGTCGCCGGAGACGATCAGGGCGTCGTCGACGGGCAGGCCCGCCTCGCCCAGCACCTCCTTGTAGCCGGCCAGCCGCTCCACACCGCCGGGCGTGTCGAGCGGGCCGGTCACCATGCCCACCCGGCGCCGGCCGAGGGACAGCAGGTGCCGGACCATGTCCCGGGCGCCGTCCCGGTCGTCGGCGGCGACATAGCTGACCTTCGAGCCCAGCCCGATCGGCTTGCCGCAGGCCACCAGCGGCACCCCCGCCTCGCGCAGCTCCTGCGCTACCGGGTCGCCGGAGTGGCTGGAGACCAGCAGCACCCCGTCGACGTGCCCGGCGGTGATGTACCGCGTGATGCGCCGCCGCTCGTCCTCGGTGCCCGCCAGCATCAACAGCAGCGCGATGTCGTGCGCGGCCAGCGCCTGGGTGCAGCCGCGCAGCAGGACGTTGAAGTTGGGGTCCTCGAAGAACCGCTCCTGAGGCTCCGTCAGCAGGAAGCCGACCGAGTCCGAGCGGCCGGTGATCAGGGAGCGCGCGTGCCGGTTCACCACGTACCCCGTCTTGCGGATCGCGGCGTTGACCGCCTCCTGCGCCGCCGGGCTGACGTAGTGACCGCCGTTGAGCACGCGCGAGACCGTGCCGCGCGAGACACCCGCCTCGCGCGCCACGTCGTGAATCGTCGGCGGCCTGCGCCGACCCCCCGTATGGCTCATGGTCATGACTTTACGGCCCCGGACAGCAGGTCGAGGCTCCAGAACCGCTGGATGACCAGGAACAGCGCCACCAGCGGGAACACCGCGAGGAACGCGCCGGTGATCACCAGCGTGTACAGCGCGGGCGTGTTCGAGCCCTGCTCCAGGAGCGTGTGCAGACCGAGCGTGATCGGGAACTTCTCGTCGTCGCTGAGCATGATGTACGGCAGCAGGAAGTTGTTCCAGATCGCCACGAACTGGAACAGGAAGACCGTCACCAGGCCCGGCACCATCATCGGCAGCGCGATCCGGGTGAAGATCCGCCACTCGCCGGCGCCGTCCATCCGCCCCGCCTCCACCACGTCGGCGGGCACCGCGGCGGCGGCGTAGATCCGGGCGAGGTAGACGCCGTACGGCGAGAGGATCTGCGGCAGCAGCACGGACAGGTAGGAGTCCGTGAGGTCGGCCTTCGCCAGCAGCAGGTACTGCGGGATCGCGAGGATCACCGGCGGCATCAGCACACCCGCGAGCAGCACGTTGAACATCGTCTCGCGCCCGCGGAAGCGGTACGTCGCCAGCGCGTAGCCGGCGAAGGACGACACCGCCGTGGACAGCAGGGCGCCGAGGATCGCGTAGAGGGCGGAGTTGCCCATCCACTGCCAGTACACGCCGTCGCGGTAGGCGTTCAGGTCGGAGAGGTTCTCGGTGAAGCCGGTGCCCGGCAGGAACGTGAACGTGGAGAACAGCTCGCTGCCGGACTTGGTGGAGGCGATCACCACCCATGCCACGGGCAGCAGGCAGTAGACCGCGCCGAGCAGCAGCGTCACCGTCGGGATCAGCGCGATCCGGCGGGGCAGGGGCGGACCCTGGGCGGTGCCGGGGGTGGTACCCGCGGAGGGCTCGGTCTTACGGACGGCCAGAGTGCTCATCGTGCCGCCTCCTGCCTCTGACGTCGGTTCGCGGCCCGCAGGAAGCCGAAGGACAGCAGCAGCGTGGCCAGCGCGATGATCGTGGCCTGGGCGGCCGCCGCGTGGATGTCGCCCTTGCCGAAGGCGTCCTGGTACACCTTCATCAGCGGACTCCACGTCGTGGACACGGAGTTGGTGAGCGGCTTGAGGGTGGTGGGCTCGCTGAACACCTGGAGCGTCGCGATGATCGAGAAGAAGAAGGTCAGCACCAGCGAGGGCGCCACCATCGGGATCTTGATCCGCAGCGCGATCTGCAGCGGGGTGGCGCCGTCCAGCTTCGCCGCCTCGTACACCTCGGCCGGGATCGACCGGAGCGAGGTGTAGATGACGATCATGTTGAAGCCGGTGCCGCCCCAGACCGCGATGTTCGACAGGGCCAGGTACAGCGGCCCGCCGTCCAGCAGATCCGGCTGCGGCAGGCCCAGCCTGTCGAGCACGAAGTAGAAGGGGCTCACGTCCGGCAGGTACAGGAAGCCCCACAGCAGTGCCGCGACCACGCCGGGGATGGCGTACGGCAGGAAGATCGCGAGCCGGGTGAAGGGGGCGAGCCGCACCTTCTCGGAGTCGAGCATCAGCGCGAACAGCAGCGCCAGCCCCAGCATCACCGGGACGACGATGCAGCCGTAGCCGACGACGCGCAGCGCGCCGCCGAGCAGCTCGCTGTCGGTGAGGGCGGCGGTGTAGTTCTCCAGGCCCGCCCAGACCTCGCGGCGGGCGCCGGAGCCGAGGCCCAGGCCGGAGACCTTCACCTTGCGGAAGCTGAGCCAGACCGCGTAGCCGATGGGCAGCGCGAAGAACAGGGCGAACAGGATCGTGGCGGGGAGGAGAAAGAAGTAGGGCGCCCTTCGCGCTCGTTCGCGGGTGGTGGCGGGAGACGGGATGGCGTACGGGGCCCCCTTGACCCCGTATGCCTTCCGGCGTGCCGTGCTGGTCACTCCGCGACCTCGAAGCCCTGCTTCTTCAGGTCGGCGACGGTGGCCTCCTGCATGGTCTCCAGGGCGGCGGTGAAGTCCGACTTGTTCTTGGCGGCGGCGCCGAAGGCGTCCTTGAAGGCGGTGTAGGCGACGTTCACGTTCGGGCCCCACGCGGCCGGCGCGGTCGTCTGCGCGATCTCCGCGGCCTTGGTGTAGAAGTCGGCCTGGTTGGCGAAGTACTCCGGCGACTCGGTGAAGGCGCCGCTGAGCTGGGCGGCGCTGGAGGCCGGGTAGATGCCGCTCTCCTTGGCGAGCGCGTTCAGCGCCTCCCCGTCGGTGTTCAGCCAGGCGGCGAACTCGGCGGCGGCCTCCTTGTGCTCGGAGTCCGTGGTAACGGCGGTGGAGGAGCCGCCCCAGCTGCCGGTGACGTTCTCGCTCGCCGACCACTGGGGGAGCGGGGCCATGGCCCACTTGCCCTTGGTGTCGGGCGCGGCGGTGGTCAGCGTGCCCGGCGCCCACACGGCGCTGACCCAGGCGATCTGCTTGCCGGTGTTGAGCGCCTTGTTCCAGGCGGGGGTGTACATCGGCTGGTTGTCGATGACGCCCTCCTCGACGAGACCGCCCCAGAACTCGGCGACCTTGCGGGTGGCGGGGTCGTCGATGCCGACCTTCCACCGCTCGCCCTCGGTGGTCCACCACTTCGCGCCCGCCTGCTGGGCGAGGCCGGCGAAGAGGCCGGAGTCGTTGGCGGAGAAGGTGGTGAGGTCGGTGTCCGGGGCCTTCTTCTTCAGCTGCCGGGCGGTCTCGGCGAACTCGTCCCAGGTGGTGGGGACCTTCAGGCCGTACTCCTCGAACAGGTCCTCGCGGTAGTAGAACATCATCGGGCCGATGTCCTGCGGCACCGCGTAGACGGCGTCCGTGCCCAGGGTGGTCTGCTGCCAGACGCCCTCGGCGAACTTCTTCTCCGCGTCGCCGACCTCGCCCGATATGTCGGCGAGCGCGTCATTGCTGACCAGCGTGGGCAGCGCCTGGTACTCGGCCTGCACCAGGTCCGGCGCCTTGCCGGCCTTGTGCGCGGTGAGGATCTTGGTGACCAGTGTGTCGCCGGAGGCCTGCTTCTTCACCGTGACGGTGATCTGCTTCTCCTTGCCCGGGCCCTTGTTCCACAGGTCGACGACCTTGTCCATGCCGGGCGCCCAGGTCCAGTAGGTGAGCGAGACGGGCCCGGACCGGGCCTCGCTGTCCCCCTCCTCGCCGCCGCACGCGGCGAGGGCGGTGGTGCCGAGCGTGGCGGCGACGACGGTGGCCACGAGGCGAGAGCGCTTCGTGTTCGGCATGGATATCTCCCCTGACCTGGGCCCCCGCCTGTCGCGAGGGCCTGCCATGCTTCTGTGAGCGTTCACAGTAGAGAAACATCCCGGACACTTGTCAATGGTTGTTGCTGTGCGGTTATGTTGGCCCCGCACCGCTGTCCCTGTGTGTGCACGTTCCCAAATGATCGATTAATCGGGAGACATCCATGCCGGAGACCACCCCCAAGGGCCTCACCAGGCTCGCCTTCGGTGGGGACTACAACCCCGAGCAGTGGCCGGAAAGCGTCTGGCAGGAAGACGTCCGGCTGATGCGGGAGGCCGGCGTCTCCCTGGTGAGCGTCGGGATCTTCTCCTGGGCGCTGCTGGAGCCCGCCCGCGGGGAGTACGACTTCGGCTGGCTCGACCGGCTGCTGGACCTGCTGCACGAGAACGGCGTCCGCGTGGACCTCGGCACCCCCACCGTGGTCCCCCCGGTGTGGTTCTACCGCGAGCACCCCGAGGCGCTGCCGGTCACCGCCGACGGCACCCGCTACGAGTTCGGCTCCCGCGGCGCGATCTGCCACAGCAACCCCGACTACCGGGCCGCCGCCGCGAACATCACCACCAAGCTCGCCGAGCGCTACGGCGACCATCCCGCGCTCGCGATGTGGCACGTGCACAACGAGTACGGCGTCCCCGTCTCCGCCTGCTACTGCGACTGCTGCGCCGCCCACTTCCGCCGCTGGCTGGCGGACACCTACGGCACGGTCGAGGCGGTCAACGAGGCCTGGGGAACCGCTTTCTGGGGCCAGCGCTACACCGATCTGGACCAGATCAACCCGCCGCGCGCCACCCCCACCGTCGGCAACCCGGCGCAGGCGCTGGACTACAAGCGGTTCGCCGACGCCACCCTGCGCGAGAACTTCCGCGCCGAGCGGGACATCCTGCACCGCTTCTCGCCCGGCGTGCCGGTCACCACCAACTTCATGACCGCGCTCAGCCAGTGCGACTCCATCGACTACTGGGCCTGGGGCCGCGAGGTCGACCTCGTCACCAACGACCACTACCTGATCACCGACGGCCGCCGCACCCACGTCAACCTCGCCATGGCCGCCGACCTCACCCGCTCGGTCGCCGGGGGCGCGCCCTGGCTGCTCCTGGAGCACTCCACCTCGGGCGTCAACTGGCAGGCCCGCAACCCCGCGAAGGCCCCCGGCCAGATGGCCCGCAACTCCCTCGCCCATGTGGCGCGCGGCTCCGAGGGCGCCATGTTCTTCCAGTGGCGGCAGTCCCGGCGCGGCGCCGAGAAGTTCCACTCGGCGATGGTCCCGCACGGCGGCACCGACACCCGCGTCTGGCGCGAGGTCGTGCAACTGGGCGCCGACCTGGACCTGCTGGGCGAGATCCGCTCCACCCGCACCCGCGCGGACGTGGCCGTGCTGTGGGACTGGCACTCCTGGTGGGCGCAGGGCCTCGACTGGCGGCCCAGCGAGGACCACGACGCCCGCGAACGCGCCGACGCCTTCTACGAGGCGCTCTACGACCGCCACCTCACCGTCGACTTCGCCCACCCGGAAGCCGACCTCTCCGCCTACCCCCTGGTCGTGGTCCCCGCGCTCTACCTGATGACCGAGGCGGCCGGACGCAACCTCCAGGCGTACGTGGAGAACGGCGGCACCCTGCTGGTGTCGTACTTCTCCGGCATCGTCGACGAACACGACGCCGTCCACGAGGGCGCCTACCCGGGCGCGCTGCGGGACGTCCTCGGCCTGACCGTCGAGGAGTTCTCCCCGCTGCTGAAGGACCAGACGGTCCGCGTCACCGGCCCCGGCGGGAGCGAGCTGCGCGCCGACGTGTGGACGGAGTTCGTGGTGCCGCGCGGCGCGGAGACCGTGTGGACGTACGCCGACGGCCTGACCGCCGGCCGCCCCGCCGTCACCCGGCACCGCCTCGGCGAGGGCACGGCGTGGTACGTCTCCACCCGCCTCGGGGCGGAGGGTCTGGACGCGATCCTCGCCCGGGCCGCCGAGGACGCCCGCCTCGCGCCCCGCGCCGACCTGCCCCGCGACGTGGAAGTGGTCGTCCGCACCGGGGAGCCGGGCACCTACCTCTTCGCCCTCAACCACACCTCCGCCGACGCCAAGATCCCCCTGGAGACCCCCGGCACCGAACTCCTGACGGGCGAACGCGCCGCGGGCCGCCTGGAGTTGCCCGCGGGAGCGGTCCGGGTCGTCCGGCTGGACGGCTGAGCAGGCACCAGGGCCGGCCGGCCCCCGGGCCACCGGAGCCGGCCGGCCCTGGTGGCCACCCCGACTCCCCTCCACCCGTGCGAGCCGCAGGAGCCGCGGGTGGAGGGGCCGCCTCCACCGCTCCGGGCCGCCGGCGCCCGCGGACGGGGAGGACCCCATCACCCTCACGTCGAAGGGACGACGGACGACGATGTTCCATCCCAGACGCACCCTCAGGGCCCTGTTGCTGCCGCTGGCGGCGGGGCTCGCCCTGACCGCTCTCCCGGCGCCGACCGCCCAGGCGGCGAGCACGCTCACCAACGGGGGATTCGAGACCGACGGCACCGGAACCGGCACGCCCGGCGGCTGGTCGGAGTACGGCTCCACCGCGGCCTCCTTCACCGAGGCGGGCGGCCACAGCGGCGGCTACCGGCTGAGCCACTGGGCGTCCACCGCCTACAAGGTGGAGACGTACCAGTACCTCTCCGGCCTGACCAACGGCACGTACAAGCTGACCGCCTGGGTCCGCTCCGGCGGCGGTCAGAACGCGGCGTACATAGCCCTGAAGAACTGCGGCGGCGCCGAACAGCGCACCGACATCCCGGTCTCCGCGAGCGGCTGGCTGCGGATCGTCGTGCCGGTGAAGGTCACCACGAACCAGTGCACGATCAGCGTGAACAGCGACGCCAACGCGGGCAACTGGATCAACGTCGACGACCTCACCTTCGCCCCGGGCACCTCCGGCACCACCATCCACGGCGCCGACGTCTCCTCCCTCGCCAAGAGCGAGGCACTGGGCGGGGTCTACCGCACCAGCTCCGGCACCACCGCCGACCCGCTCGCCGTCATGAGGTCCGCGGGCATGAACTACGCCCGGCTGAAGGTCTGGGTGAACCCGGCCGACGGTTACAACGACAAGACGCGGGTCCTCGCCCTCGCCAAGCGCGTCAAGGCGCAGGGCATGAAGCTGTTGGTCGACTTCCACTACTCGGACACCTGGGCCGACCCGGGCGCCCAGTCCAAGCCTGCCGCCTGGGCCGGCCACTCCTACAGCCAGCTGAAGACGGACGTCTACCGCCACACGTACGACGTGCTGAACGCGCTGAAGGCCCAGGGCACCACCGCCGACATGGTCCAGGTCGGCAACGAGATCAACGGCGGCATGCTGTGGAACGAGGGCTCGACGGACAACTGGCCCCAGCTCGCCGGACTGCTCAACTCCGGCTACGACGCGGTCAAGGCGGTCAGCTCCTCCACCACCGTCGCCCTGCACCTCGCCAAGGGCGGTGACCTCGCCGGCACCCGCTGGTGGTTCGACTCGGCCGTCGCGAACGGAGTGAAGTTCGACGCCATCGGCCTGTCGTACTACGGCTACTGGCACGGGTCGCTGTACGACTTCCAGACCACCCTGGACGACGCCGCCGCCCGCTACGGCAAGCCGGTGTTCGTCGCCGAGACGGCCTACCCCTTCCGCCTCGACAGCGAGGACGCGCACGAGAACATCATCGACCTCCCCGGCGAGCTGGTCGCCGGCTACCCGGCCACCACCGCCGGGCAGACCAGGTGGATGAACGACATCACGAGCATCGTGGAGGCCGTCCCGAACGGCCGCGGGCTCGGCGTCTTCTACTGGGAGGCCACCTGGACCGCCGTGAAGGGCAACGGCTGGGACCCCACCGACCCGTCCTCCGGCAACGGCTGGGAGAATCAGGCGCTGTTCGGCTACGACGACCGGGCGCTCCCGGCGATGGCGTGGTTCGGCCACCGCTGACCCCGCCGGCCGGCCGCCGCTGACCCGCTTCGGCCACGGGCACCCACGGACCCGGGGGTCCGGCCGCGTGAGGACACTCCTCCGCGGCCGGACCCCCGGCCGCGCACCGCCCTCCGTAGATCGAAGGACCGTTCGATACCGGCCAAGAGGCACCGCGTCCGGGATGCGATGTCTCGACCCCTGCCGCACCGGGCAAACGGCCAGTGAGGGGCCCGATCGAGGGGGACGAGATGCTGAGGACTCCCGGCAACGACACACGGCTGCGCATCCTGGAATGGCTCAAGGAGCCGGCCGCCCACTTCCCGCACCATCCCACCGACCCGGTCGGGGGGGGGGGGCCCCCCCCCCCCCCCCCCCCCCCCCCCCCCCGCCCCCCCCCCCCCCCCCCGCCCCCCCCCCCCCCCCCCCCCCCCCCCCCCCCCCCC
>NZ_JBFATR010000009.1:0-152338 GCF_040678395.1 Streptomyces sp. NPDC052687
GTGCGCAAAGCCACCGCGCCGACCGCGCCGGTGGAGGCGGGCGTCGTGGTCGTCCCGTCCACGACGGAGCCCGCCGCCGGGGCGCCGGTCGTGGAGCAGGCCGCCGAGGAGGCCGAGCAGGCGCCGGCGGAGGCCGAGGAGGCCGCCGCGGAGGCGGCGCGTGGCCCGGAGGAGGAGGCGGGCGCCGAGCCCGCCGCGGAGACCGGGGCCGCCCCCGCCAAGAAGGCCGCCCGCAAGACGGCCAAGAAGGCGACGGCGAAGAAGGCCGCCACCAAGACGGCCGCGGCCAAGAAGACCACCGCGGCGAAGAAGACGGCGGCGAAGAAGACCGCCGCCAAGAAGACGACGGCCAAGAAGGCGGCGACGAAGACCACCGCCAAGAAGGCCACGTCGAAGAAGACGGCGGCGGCCGAGCAGCAGGCGGCACCGTCCGTCTCGGCCTCCACCGACGAGGGCTGAGCCCGATCAGGGCCGATGCCCGTGGGTGTGCGGCCGGTCACGTGCGACGTACGTGACCGGCCGCACACCCCGGGCCCGGTTTGACCCCCTCGGCAAAGGCCCCGTAACCTTGACCGTCGGCGTGTCCACTGCACACGCCACATCCCCGTAAACCTCTTCCTTCCGGGCACGGGCCGTGACCGGGAGAGGCCGTTCGCGCGCGGGTCGCGCCGGGCGGCTGGCCTGCGGGGGTGCCGTTCTCCGAGCGAAAGTGAGATCCGCGTGTACGCCATCGTGCGCAGCGGTGGTCGCCAGCACAAGGTTGCTGTCGGCGACATCGTTGAGGTTGACAAGATTTCCACCGCCAAGGTTGGCGACACGGTCGAGCTCTCGACCCTGCTCGTTGTCGACGGCGACTCCGTGACCAGCGACCCGTGGGTGCTGGCCGGCATCAAGGTCCAGGCCGAGGTCGTGGACCACCACAAGGGCCAGAAGATCGACATTCTGCGCTACAAGAACAAGACCGGCTACCGCCGTCGTCAGGGCCACCGCCAGCAGTACACGGCGATCAAGGTCACTGAGATCCCCACGGCTGCGAAGTAAGGGACTGAGGAGAGATGGCACACAAGAAGGGCGCATCGTCCACTCGGAACGGTCGCGACTCGAACGCCCAGCGGCTCGGCGTGAAGCGCTTCGGCGGTCAGGTCGTCAACGCGGGTGAGATCCTGGTTCGCCAGCGCGGCACCCACTTCCACCCGGGCGCCGGTGTCGGCCGCGGCGGCGACGACACGCTGTTCGCGCTGCAGGCCGGTGCGGTGCAGTTCGGCACCAGCCGTGGCCGCAAGGTCGTGAACATCGTTCCGGTTGCCTGAATCGACTGATTCGGCACCGAACGCTTCGCGAGGCGGACCTCACTTCCCGGGCGGGAAGCGGGTCCGCCTTTCGCGTGTTGGCACTAAGACATACGTGTAACACAGAGACACACACCGCATTACTGGAGGCACTGAACCATGACCACCTTCGTGGACCGCGTCGAGCTGCACGTCGCCGCGGGTAACGGGGGCCACGGCTGTGCCTCCGTCCACCGTGAGAAGTTCAAGCCGCTCGGCGGCCCGGACGGCGGCAACGGCGGACGCGGCGGGGACGTCATCCTCACCGTCGACCAGTCCGTGACCACGCTGCTCGACTACCACCACTCGCCGCACCGCAAGGCGACCAACGGCAAGCCCGGCGAGGGCGGCAACCGTTCCGGCAAGGACGGCCAGGACCTGATCCTGCCCGTGCCGGACGGCACCGTCGTCCTCGACAAGGCGGGCAACGTCCTCGCCGACCTCGTCGGTCACGGCACCTCCTACGTCGCCGCCCAGGGCGGCCGGGGCGGGCTCGGCAACGCCGCCCTCGCCTCCGCCCGCCGCAAGGCGCCCGGGTTCGCGCTGCTGGGCGAGCCGGGGGACCTGCGGGACATCGTGCTGGAGCTGAAGACCGTCGCCGACGTGGCGCTGGTCGGCTACCCGAGCGCGGGCAAGTCCTCGCTGATCTCGGTGCTCTCCGCCGCCAAGCCGAAGATCGCCGACTACCCGTTCACCACGCTGGTGCCGAACCTCGGCGTGGTCACCGCGGGCTCGACCGTCTACACCATCGCCGACGTGCCCGGACTGATCCCCGGCGCCAGCCAGGGCAAGGGCCTCGGCCTGGAGTTCCTGCGCCACGTGGAGCGGTGCAGCGTGCTGGTGCACGTGCTGGACACCGCGACGCTGGAGTCCGACCGCGACCCGGTCTCCGACCTCGACGTCATCGAGGAGGAGCTGCGGCAGTACGGCGGGCTCGACAACCGGCCGCGGATCGTCGTGCTCAACAAGATCGACGTACCGGACGGCAAGGACCTCGCCGAGATGGTGCGGCCGGACCTGGAGGCGCGCGGCTACCGGGTCTTCGAGGTGTCCGCGGTCGCGCACATCGGCCTGCGGGAGCTGTCGTTCGCCCTCGCCGAGCTGGTCGCGAAGGCGCGCGCCGCCAAGCCGAAGGAGGAGGCGACCCGGATCGTCATCCGGCCCAAGGCCGTGGACGACGCGGGCTTCACCGTCACGCGCGAGGAGGTCGGCGGCGAGCCGCTGTTCCGGGTGCGCGGCGAGAAGCCGGAGCGCTGGGTGCGCCAGACCGACTTCAACAACGACGAGGCGGTCGGTTACCTCGCCGACCGGCTCAACCGCCTCGGTGTCGAGGAGGAGCTGATGAAGGCGGGTGCCCGCGCGGGCGACGGCGTCGCCATCGGCCCCGAGGAGAACGCGGTCGTCTTCGACTGGGAGCCGTCCGTCATGGCGGGTGCCGAGATGCTCGGCCGGCGCGGTGAGGACCACCGCCTGGAGGAGCAGCGGCCCGCGGCCCAGCGGCGCCGCGACCGCCAGGCCGAACGCGATGACGCGCAGCGCGAGTTCGACGACTTCGAGCCGTTCTAGACGGCGGCGGCCCCTCCGGGGCGCGCCGGGGTGAACTCCGGGGAAACTCGCGGCGCATGGCAGGGCAACCAACCCCTCGGGCCGTGAGTCGAACAGGGCGTGCGAAGAGGATCTTGGTCCTTTCCGCCGTCAACTGCCCGTTCGATCCCCGGAGTCGTCGTGTCCCAGCCCGCAGCGCGCCGCCTGAGGCGCACCGTCGTGGTCGCGCTCGCCCTGCTCGCCGCCGGCCCGGCCACCGGTCTGCCGGCGGCTCAGGCCGCGGACGGCGTGCGCGCCGTACGCCAGGACTTCAACGGTGACGGATACGAGGACGTGGCCGTCGGCGCGCCCGCCGCCACCGTGGGCGGCAAGGCGAAGGCCGGGTACGTCGCCGTACTGTACGGGGCGCCGGAAGGTTTCGGCGCCGGCAAGAAGGTGTTCCACCAGGACTCGCCGGGCGTGCCCGGGACCGTCGAGGCGGACGACCGCTTCGGCGAGACCCTGACCGCCGCCGATCTCGACGGGGACGGCCTCACCGATCTGGTCGTCGAGTCCCGTGGCGAGAAGTGGGAGTCCGGTGGCGTGCCCCGGGACGGCAACCGGACCGTCCTGTGGGGCGGCCCGGCCGGGTTCGCCTCGGGCAAGGTGCTGCCTCCCGTCGGGAACTCGTCCCACCAGATGGGCAGCTCCGTCGCCGGTGACTTCGACGGGGACGGGCGGCAGGACCTCGTGCACGGCGGGCACGTGTCGTACGGCCCGCTGGGCCGGGACGGCGTCGCGGCGCGCGTCCAGGACATCACCCTGGTCGAGGGCGACATGTACTTCGCGGGGATGGCCGCCGGTGACACGGACGGCGACGGAGCGACCGACCTCGTCACCATCGCCCGCAGCTACGACTGGGATGACGAGGGCGACTACGGTTACCGCATCGACCGCCTGCGCGGCGGCCGGGACGGTCTGAGTGAACCCCGCAGCGTGCCCGACGCCGCGGGCCGGCCCATCCACCCCGAGGGCGATGTCTCCGCCGTGGCCCTCGGCGACCTCGACGGCGACGGCCGGGACGACATCGTCACCGGCGGCGAGGCGCTGAACATCGTGCGCGGCACCGCCGACGGGGCGACGGGCACCGACCCCCGCGTCATCACCCAGGACAGCCCCGGTGTGCCCGGTGCGCAGGAGGCCGGCGACGGGTTCGGGCGGGGCCTGGCGACCGGCGACGTCGACGGCGACGGCTACGACGACATCCTCGCCGGGATCCCCTTCGAGGACTTCTCCGGGCTGAAGCGGGCCGGCACCTTCGCCGTCGTCCCCGGCGGCGCCCAGGGGCCGACCGGCGCCGGGACCAAGGTGTTCAGCCAGAACACCGCCGGGGTGCCGGGCACCGCGGAGTCGTCCGACTGGTTCGGCGAGCGGGCGGCGCTGGTCGACAGCGACGCCGACGGGCGGGCCGAGCCGGTCGTCGCTGCACTCGGCGAGGACCGGTACGCCGGTGCCGTCTGGGTGCTGCGGTCCTCCTCCGCGGGCGTGCAGACCGCCGGTTCCTTCTCCTTCGGCGCGCGGACCCTGGGCACCGTCAAGGCGGGCGCGCGGCTGGGAAGTTGGCTGACGTCCTGAGTGCGGTCGGCCACCCGTCCCGCTTCATCGACGTAACGACGCAACAACGTAACGACGTAACGATGCAACGACGTCTCGACGTCTCGACGTATCGACAGGAGTCACAACAGATGACCAAGCGCAGCACGTTCCGGCGCGCCGGCCTCGCCGTCGTCCTGGCGGCGACCGGTGCGGGCGTCGTCCCCGCGGCCCAGGCCTCGGCCGCCGGGCCGGCCGCCGCCGCCGTCGAGCGGAGGGACGACTTCAACGGGGACGGCTACGCCGACCTCGCGGTGGCGGCGCCGGACGCGACCGTCGACGGGAAGACGAAGGCCGGTTTCGTGGCCGTGGTGTACGGCGGCGCGAGCGGGCTGAACACGGCGACCAGGCAGGTCTTCACCCAGAACGGCGCGGGCATCCCGGACGACGCCGAGGTGAACGACCGGTTCGGTGCCGCGGTGACCACGGCGGACCTCGACGGGGACGGGTTCACCGACCTGGTCGTCGGCGTGCCCGGCGAGGACACCGTCCCGGGCGTCGACTCGGGGGCGGTGCAGGTCGTCTGGGGCGGCGCGCAGGGCCTGTCGGGCGGTGCCACGGTGGCGACCGGCGACTCGGCGTACGACGCGGTGGGCGACCGGGGCCGCCTGGCCGCCGGGGACTTCGACGGCGACGGCGTGACCGAGCTGGCGACCGTCGACGACAACTGGAAGCTGCTGCAGACCGAGGGCCCGTTCCGGCGGGACGGTTCGGCGGGCGGCGGGCAGCGGTTCGTCACGGACGACTCCGACCCCCGCTACCTGGACATGGCGGCGGGCGACGTCGACGGCGACGGCATCCTCGACCTGGTGGCGACCGCTCACCACGGCGACGAGTACGACGCCCGGCACATCAAGGTGTGGAAGGGCACCCCGGACGGTCTCGCCGCACCCGAGGTCGTGGTGAACACCCGGGGCTACGCGCTGCAGGGCGGAGAGGCCCTGGACCTGGGTGACGTCAACGGCGACGGCATCGACGACGTGGTCGTCGGCCGCCCGGTCGACGGCTACGACAGCGACGTCGACCTGCCGCTTGCAAACGGCGGCATGGTCACCTTCGTGCCGGGCACCGCGAACGGCCCCGACGGCACCAAGGCGCAGAGCCTCAACCAGGACAGCGCCGGCGTCCCCGGCGCCGCCGAGGCCGACGACGCCTTCGGCAGCGACGTCTCGGTCGCCGACGTCAACGGCGACGGCTACGCGGACGTCTCGGCGGGCGTCTTCGGCGAGGACTACGACGGTCTCACCAATCCGGGGTCCGTGGTCGTGCTGCGCGGCGGCGCGGGCGGCCTGACCGGCACCGGTGCCGTGTCGTACAGCCAGGACACCGACGGCGTGCCGGGCGCCGCGGAGAGCGGTGACCAGTTCGGCCGGGCCACCCGCCTGCTCGACGCCAACGGTGACGGCCGCGCCGAACTGGCCGTGGGCGCGCCGGGCGAGAACACCGGCTCCGGTTCGGTGTGGGTCTTCCGGTCCACCTCCGCCGGGGTCACCCCGACCGGCTCGGTCACCTTCGGGCACGGCACCCTGGGTACGGTGGCCGCCAACGCCGGGCTGGGTTCCGGGTTCGCCCACTGACCACCTGGCTCACGACCCGTCGCGGTGAGGGCGGCTCTGTCTCCCGCGGCGGGTTCCGTGTCCCCGCCCGTCTCCCATTTGTCATGCACGCGCTTCCTCGCGTTCAGCGCCCGGACCGACCGGACAGAGAGCTTCCGGAGTGTCCAACAGGCCGCTGTGGCAAGGGAGTTCCCGCGATGACCGGAGTGACCGCACCAGGACCCGTACCCGCCTCCCCCGACCGACGCCGCTTTCTGACCGCGGGCGCCGCCGTGCTCGGTGCCGCCGCCTCCGCGCAGCTGTGGCTGCCGGCCGCCGCGCGCGCCGCCGAATCCCCGCTGCCCGACGGCGTGTTCAGCCTCGGTGTCGCCTCCGGTGACCCGCTGCCCGACGGGGTGGTGCTGTGGACCCGGCTCGCCCCGGACCCGCTGAACGGCGGCGGCATGCCCGACCGGGCGGTGGCCGTGGAGTGGGAGATCGCCGAGGACGAGCGGTTCGCCAGAGCCGTGCGCCGGGGCACCGCCCAGGCCCGGCCCGAGTACGGGCACAGCGTGCACGTGGACGTCCGCGGCCTGCGCCCGGGCCGCACGTACTGGTACCGCTTCCGGGCCGGCGGTCAGCTCTCGCCCGCCGGCCGCACCCGCACCGCCCCCCACCGCCACAGCTCCGGCGGCTCGGTGCGGCTCGCGCTCGCCTCCTGCCAGAACTGGCAGCACGGCTGGTTCACGCCGTACGCCGACATGCTCGCCCAGGACCCCGACGTGGTCCTCTTCGTCGGCGACTACATCTACGAGTCGGTCCCGTCGGCGACGGCGCCGCGCCGCCACGAGGGCACCGGGGAGCCGTACACCCTGACCCAGTACCGCAACCGGTACGCCCAGTACCGCACCGACCCCGACCTCGCGGCCATGCACGCGGGCGCGCCCTGGGTCGTCACCTTCGACGACCACGAGGTCGACAACGACTTCGCCGGACAGATCCCGCAGGACCCCGACAAGCAGTCCCACGACGCCTTCGTGGCCCGGCTCACCGCGGCCTACCAGGCGTTCTACGAGCACATGCCGGTCCGCGCCACGGCGATCCCGAACGGCCCCCACATCCGCATGTACCGCCGCCTGGAGTTCGGCCGCCTCGCCCGGCTCAACGTGCTCGACACCCGGCAGTACCGCAGCGACCAGGCCACCAGCCAGGCCGGGGCCATGGACCCGTCGCTCACCATGCTCGGCGCCGGGCAGAAGCGCTGGCTGCTGGACTCCCTGCACCACTCGCCGGCGCGCTGGAACCTCATCGCCTCGCAGATCATGATGGCCGAGACCGACCTGCTGGTCGGCGAGGGCAAGCAGTGGTTCTACGACGCCTGGGACGGCTACCAGGCCGAACGCAACCAGTTCCTGGAGGAGTTCCGCAGGGTGCGCAACCCGGTGGTGCTCACCGGCGACCGCCATCTGACGATGGTCAGCGACCTCAAGGAGGACTTCGCCGACCCGGACTCCGCGGTCGTCGGCGCCGAGTTCGTCGGCACCTCCATCTCCAGCAACGGCGACCAGGACCAGGCCGCCTTCCACCGCGAGTGGGACCCGCGGCTGCCGGACAACCCGCACTGGAAGCTGCTCGACGCGCACCGCGGCTACCACCTCTTCGACGTGCGCCGCGACGGCATCGACGCCCAGGTGCGCGTCGTCGACACCGTGCGCCGGCCGCAGGCGACGCCGCGCACGCAGGCGAGGCTGCGGGTGGACGCCGGACGCCCCGGCGTCCACCTGGTCTGAGCGCCTTTCACCACCACCCGAGAACGCCCCGGGACCGACGGTCCCGGGGCGTTGCGCGTTCGCTCCCGGAATCATTCCGACACCGAATTGCCGCGCAATCTTGATCTCGAATTCGGTGCCAAAGGGGCTGCCGGGGGAGCTGTTGTGAAGATCCGTGGCGGCGGCTGTGTACTTACTCACAGCACATTTGCGGCCCGTGGCCCCAGCTGCGGGAACCACTCGCCAATCACCATGCGTACAAGGTAAATGACAGGTTGCGCGCACATATGCGGCAGCGGTCGCTCACCTTGCATCGCGGTAACCACAAGTGGGAGCATTTCCAGGTTCCCAGTCGCCACAAGGTAGGTCACCTGTGTCCCAGCACATAGCCAAGCCCCGTACCACCGCAGTGATCCTGGCCGGTGGAACCGGTCAGCGTGTGGGTCTGTCGATCCCCAAGCAGCTGCTGAAGATCGCCGGCAAGGCAGTCATCGAGCACACCCTGACCACCTTCGAGAAGGCCGACTCCATCGACGAGATCATCGTCCTGATGGCGCCGGGCTACGTGCCGGACGTCGAGAAGATCGTCGCGAAGGCCGGGTTCACCAAGGTATCGAAGATCATCGAGGGCGGCTCGACGCGGAACGAGACCACCGAGCGCGCCATCGCCGCGCTCGGCGAGGGCCTGGCCGAGGGCGAGGACCTGAACGTCCTCTTCCACGACGCCGTCCGCCCGCTGCTCTCCCAGCGCGTCATCGACGACTGCGTCGCCGCCCTGGAGCGGTACCAGGCCGTCGACGTCGCCATCCCGTCCGCGGACACCATCATCGTGACCCGGACCCACGGTGAGGACGGCGAGTTCATCACCGAGATCCCGGACCGCTCCCGGCTGCGCCGCGGCCAGACGCCGCAGGCCTTCAAGCTGTCCACCATCAAGCGGGCCTACGAGGTCGCGGCCGGCGACCCCAACTTCCAGGCAACGGACGACTGCTCGGTCGTGCTCAAGTACCTGCCGGACGTGCCGATCCACGTCGTCGCGGGCGACGAGTACAACATGAAGGTCACCCAGCCCGTCGACGTCTTCATCGCCGACAAGCTCTTCCAGCTCGCCTCCACCGCCGCGCCCGAGCAGAACGGCGAGGAGGCCTACCGCGAGCTGCTGACCGGCAAGACCGTCGTGATCTTCGGCGGCTCGTACGGCATCGGCAAGGACATCGCCGAACTCGCCGAGTCCTACGGCGCGACCGTCTACGCCCTCGGCCGCTCCACCACCGGCACCCACGTGGAGAACCCGGAGGAGGTCGACGACGCGCTGTCCAAGGCGTACGCCGAGACCGGCCGGATCGACTACGTGGTCAACACCGCCGGCGTGCTGCGCATCGGCAAGCTGGCCGAGACCGACAACGCCACCATCGAGGAGGCGCTGAAGGTCAACTACCTGGCCCCGGTGCAGATCGCCCGCTCCTCGTACAAGTACCTGGCCGAGACCAAGGGCCAGTTGCTGCTGTACACCTCCAGCAGCTACACCCGCGGCCGCGCCGAGTACAGCCTGTACTCCTCCACCAAGGCCGCCATGGTGAACCTCACCCAGGCGCTGTCGGACGAGTGGGCCGGCGACGGCATCCGCGTCAACTGCATCAACCCGGAGCGCACCGCGACGCCCATGCGTACCAAGGCCTTCGGCCAGGAGCCCGCCGGCAGCCTGCTCTCCTCCGAGGCCGTGGCCCGCACCTCGCTCGACGTGCTGCTGTCCGAGCTGACCGGCCATGTCATCGACGTGCGCCAGCAGGACCCGACGGCGGCCGCGGGCAGGGCCTCCGGCTTCGAGCAGGCGCTCGCCTCGGTCCTCGACCGCCAGAGTGGCATGTAACATTCATCAGTAAATAGGTGCGGAATTCAGGCCTCTGTGCGCTTCCCTTGGTGGAGCATTCACAGAGGCCTGTATCCGTAGTCGACAAAACCGGCATCCCCTCCCAGAGCAGGTTTTTCTCCGTGATTTCCACCGCTATACGCGTCGCCCGGGTGGGCAGCGCGGCCGAACTGGCCGCGGCGGTCCTGGTGCTGCTGGGTTTCCCGGCGCTCATGCTGGCCGCGCTCGTCCCGAGCGTCCCCGCCTTCGCGGCCGCGGCAGCCGTGACGTACCTGGCGGACCACTATCTGCACCGCAAGGGCAGCTACCTGATCAACCGCCTCAGCAAGGTGCGCGCGGGTCTGTCGATCCGCTTCCTGATCCGGCAGCTGCTGCTGATCCTGCTGCTGGCCCGGCTGTCGCTCTCGGACGACCTGATCTTCTACGGCGCGGTCGCCTGCTTCATCGCCTTCTACGGCCTTCAGGCCCCGCACGGCGCTCTGGTCACCCTGATCCGCAGCCGCCGCCGGATGCCGGTCGCCACCCGCAACGTCGACCTCAAGTCCCGCATCCGCATCCCGGACGCCCCGCCGCGCAGGCTGCTGCACCGCTCCGCGGAGAAGATGCTCCACCTCGACCTCGCCGCGGTCGTCGGCGTGCTGGTCGCCGCCGCCTTCGACGTGCCCGCCGCCGGGTTCGCCGGCGTCGGCCTCACCCTGCTGCTGGGCGTCGGCTACGTCCTCGTGCTCGCGCCGTACGTCCGCGGCCGCAAGATCCCGCCGCGCGCCGAGACGGTGCTCGCCGCCGTCGACGACTGGCTGCGCGAGTACCGCCCGGAGACGGTGCTGTACTTCTCCGGCTCCAAGGACTCCGCGTACCAGGTCAACATGTGGCTGGAGACCATGGAGAACCTGGACTCCAAGCCGCTGATCATCCTGCGCGAGCGGACCATCCTCGACCGCATGGCGCCCACCACGGTCCCCGTCATCTGCGTGCCCGGAGGGGTGCACCTGATGAACATGGACCTGTCCACGGTGCGCGTCGCGCTCTACGCGGCGAACGTCGGCAAGAACATCCACATGCTGCGCGTGCCCACCATGAAGCACGTCTTCATCGGCCACGGCGACAGCGACAAGCTGGCCAGCGTCAACCCGTTCAGCAAGGTCTACGACGAGGTGTGGACCGCCGGCCGGGCCGGCCGCGACCGCTACGCCATCGCCGACGTCGGCGTCCGCGACGAGGACATCGTCGAGGTCGGCCGCCCGCAGCTGGCGCCGATCCAGCCCTGGCGGGGCGTCCCCGAGGGCCGCATCCCCACCGTGCTGTACGCGCCCACCTGGGAGGGCTGGGACGGCAATCCCGGCAACACCTCGATCGTGCTGGCCGGCGAGAACATCGTGAACCGGCTGATCACGGCCGACCCGCCGGTGCGCGTCCTGTACAAGCCGCACCCGTTCACGGGCACCGTCAGCAAGGACGCCAAGGCCGCCCACCAGCGCATCGCCGCCCTGGTCGAGAAGGCCGCCGCCGAGCGCGCCGCCGACCCGCGCTTCGCCGCCGACAGCGCCGCCCAGGCCGCCGCGAAGGCCGAGCTGGCCCGCATCGAGGCCCGCCTCGCCGAACTGACCGGCCGCGGCGGCGAGAAGCGCGACGAGGCCGAGGCGACCCGCGACGGCATGGTCGACGTGCCCACGTTCCAGGAGATCGCCCGGCTGCGCGCCGAGTGGAACCACGCCTACTGGCGGGCCTTCCCGAGCTGGGAGCACCGGGTCATCACCGGCGCCGAGCCGCGCCTGTACGACTGCTTCAACGTCTCCGACGCGATGGTCTCCGACATCTCGTCCGTGGTCTCCGACTTCATCGCCAGCGGCAAGCCGTACGCCGTCACGGACTCGGCCGAGGTGGGCGTCGAGGAGTTCAAGCGGCAGAACACCGCCGTGCGCGCCGCGGTGATCCTCTCCAACAGCGCGGCCGAGCTGGGCGAGCTGCTGGCCGCGGTGCGCGACCCGGCCGCCGACCCGCTGGCGGAGGACCGCAAGGAGCTGAAGCAGTACCTGCTGGGCCCGGACGAGCCGAAGTCCATCGTCCAGTTCAACACCGCGGTGGCGAACCTCGCGCTGAAGGCCGAGACGCGCAACCTCGGCCAGCAGACCCGTCTGCTCGCGGAGGCGGCGGTGCCCGGGCAGCGGGTGGCCACCAGCGGCGAGACGGACGGTGTGACGGCCGGCTGACACCGCCCGCCCCGTCGATTTCGGCCCCCGAGGGACTGCCCTCGGGGGCCGAACCCGTTCCCCCGTCACCCTCGTACTGTGAGGTGTCTCACGAAAGGGTGAAGGTGGGACAACCGCTTGCCGCCACCACCCGTCTATCAGGTAGCTAATAAGGAGATACGGGAGGAATTTCCCGTTGACGAGGGGGAAATGTGCCCGTGACGCAGCCTGATGTCAGCGTGATCATCGGGGCGTACGAAGCCATGCCGTACCTGGTCGAATGCCTCGCGTCGGTCGAGGCACAGACCATCGACCCGGCACGCATGGAGGTCATCGCGGTGGACGACGGCTCCACCGACGGCACGGGGGAGTGCCTGGAGGAGTTCGCCGCCCGCGCGCCCATGCAGGTCACCGTGATCCGCCAGGAGAACTCCGGCGGGCCCAGCGGCCCGCGCAACGTCGGCCTCGCCAAGGCGGCCGGACGGTACGTGTTCTTCCTGGACGCCGACGACCGGCTCGGCCCGGAGGCGCTGGAGCGGATGGTCGCCATGGCCGACCGCAACGGCACGGACGTGGTCCTCGGCCGCGTCGAGGGCATCAACCGCACGCCGCCGAAGTCGATGTGGGGCAAGACGCTGGAGCGCACCGACGTCTTCTCGTCCAACATCAAGTTCACGCTCAGCGCGCAGAAGCTGTTCCGGCGCGAGCTGCTGACCCGCCACGACATGCGGTTCGACGAGTCGCTGTGGACCGGTGAGGACGCCCTGTTCACCATGGAGGCGTACCTGCGGGCGAACGGCGTCTCCGTCCTCGCCGACTACACCTGCTACTACCTGGTCGGCCGCGAGGACGGCAAGCACGTCACCAAGACCGGCAGCTACACCCTGCGCTTCGACTCCGCCCGCGCGCTGATGAAGCTGATCGCGGACATGGTGCCGCCGGGCGAGCGCCGCGACACGCTGATGGTGCGGCCGTTCCTCATCACCCTGCTGCCACAGTTCGGACCCAGGTTCCTCAAGGACGACGAGGAGACCAGGCGGCACAAGTTCGAGCTGGCCAAGCCGCTGATGGACGCCCACTGGACGGAGAGCGTCGCCCGCCGCCTGAAGGTCGAGGAGCGGCTGCGGCTGCACATGGTGGCCGAGCAGCGTCCCGATCTGCTGGTCGGCATGCTGGAGTTCCTCAAGTCCAAGAAGCAGGTCCCGGCCGTCCTGGAGAACAAGGGCCGCCGCGTCTACCTGGTCTACCCGTACTTCCGCGACCGCGGCGCCGGCCTGCCCGACTCGCTCTACCTCGCCGAGCCCCGCGAGGCCCGCGCCTTCCAGGGCTACCGCGAACCCACCACCACCGCCTCCCTGCTGCGCCGCGCGCTCCGCAAGGCCCGCCGCATGCTGCGGCGTTGACTCCGACGGGGTGGGAGCGGGGCGCCAGGCCGTTCGCCTCCTGCCCGCTCGGCCTCGCCGGTGCCCCGACGCAGCTCACATTCCACCCACGCGTCGGGGCCCTGCCGGGCAGGAGCTCGAAGTTCGACGAGGCTGCGCGCCGGTGGCCTTGCTCCGTGCCGGTGCCGCGCCTCCGACGGGGCACGCGAAGCGAAGAGGCGTTCCTTTCCGGCCCCTTCGCTGAATTTCGGTCATCCGACTACGGAATGAAAGATTCGATCAACTGTTCAGGTAAGTTCATGTCCACCTCACCGCATGGGCAACTTCCGCCTCATGCGAAACATGTCAGGGGGACATGGATGCGTAGCCGCAAAACCCGTCGGACTGTTGTACTCGCGGCACTCCTCGTACCGTTCATGGGAGCGCTGACACCCATGTCGGCTCAGGCTCACGAGTCACAAGGGGCCTTGACCGCGCCCTCCGTGAGCAGTGCTGACGGGACGGCAGAAACGCGGATCATCGGAGGAACCAAGCCCGAGTCCCGCGGGATGGCCGCTATATCGCTGGATGGGAATCCTCATTGCAGCGGGTCGATAATCGACAACTACTGGATTCTCACTGCCAAACACTGCGTCAGGGCCGACGGCGGCGACGGGGACAAGTACGCCTACAGCAGGCTCAAGGTACGTGTGAAGAGCGTTTACTCGGACAGTGGTGGAGGCGTTGTCGGCGTTTCCCTCACGAAGTCGCGGGACAGGCATGACCTGGCGCTGATCAAGCTCAACCGGTCGGCGAACGCGGAGCCCGTACGCATGGCCACGAAGCACTCCGCAGTCGGTGCGACCACCTATGTATTCGGCTACGGAACGAACTCCACCAGCGGCGCCAGTGATCACCGACTGCGCCGGGGAACCGAACGCGTCCTGGACAACTCTTTCCCGGGAATCCTGACCACGGCGATCGACGGAAAGCCGTGCCACGGGGACTCCGGTGGTCCGCTGTTCAAGCTGGTCGACGGAAAGCGGTACCAGATCGGCGTCGTCTCCAGGCTTCCGCAGGGCGACCCCCTGGACTGTTCGGCAGGGCGCACGGTCTACTCGTCCGTGCCCAACAGCCTGGACTGGATCAACGGAGTCATGCGGGACTTCTGACAGATCTCGCACGAGCAATGCCCGCTGGCCGATGCAGCGGGCATTGCTGCACCCGTCCGCGTACACGAAGGTTAGGTTCTGTCACTCTCATGCCGGTTCGCTCGCTGAAACACCTGGCCGTGCCCGCTCTCCTCGCCGGTGCCCTGCTTCTGCCCGGCATCCCAGCCACGGCGGCCGAGCAGGCGCCACCGATCAGTACGGGGGCGGTGTTCAACAACCCAAGAGGCACCACGGCACAGAAGAATGCGGTGAAGAACCACATCATCACCGCGATCAACAATACGCAGAGCGGTCGAATGATCCGGTCCGCGCTCTATGCGCTGAAGGATCAGGATTATACTGATGCGCTCATCGCGGCGGACCGCCGCGGAGTCGCCGTGCGGGTGGTCCTGGACGCGAAGTTCAAATCCTCAGCGGCTACGCAGAATTTGATCTCCGCGCTCGGCGCCGATAAGTCGAAGGACTCCTGGGTGCATGTCTGCACATCGGGAGCTGCCTGCATCGCCACGGGGCGAAGCAGCATGATCAACCACAACAAGTTCTTCACGTTCTCGCGGATCGGTGACGCAGGAGAAGCGGAGGACGTGGTGATCCAGACCTCCGCGAACCAGACCTCACTCAATACGGAGAAGTACTGGAACAATGCTTACACCGTCGTGGGCAACACGGCACTGTACACCGCGTATCGTGATTACTTCAACGACTTGGCGGCGATGAACAAGAACGCGAACTACTTCACCAGCGGAAAGGTGGGTAAAGAGAAGTACTACTTCTTCCCTCAGAAGTCCGGGGACATCGTGGTGAGTGTCCTGAACAACCTTTCATGTGGTGGGGGCGCCACAGTGCGGGTCGCGGCGTTCGCACTGCACCGGGATGCGGTGGCGCAAAAGCTGAGGTCGTTGGCCGACCAAGGGTGCTCCGTGCGCATCGTCTTCAATGACAGCAACGACGTCAGTAAACTTTCCGGGCACAGAAACATTGCTCTGCGCCAGCTGAGCACAGACGATGGCTACCTCGTTCACTCCAAGTATGTGCTGATCGAAGGTGACTACGCCGGGCACGCGAACACGAAGTGGACCTTTACCGGATCTCATAACCTCGATGAGTCATCGCTGCGCGATAACGACGAGGCGATGCTCAGGCTGGAGGGTGCGGGGCCACACGACGCCTTTCGCCAGAACTTTGAAAGTATGTTCGCTGTCGCGACTCCCGCCGGCTAGTCCCTCATGAGAACCGTGGGCTTGGTTCCCGGCCTGCGGAGGGCCTGTGGCACGCCCGAGATCGGTCGTGCCACGTTGGGCGCCGGTTCTTCGCCCTGTCGTCTCCCGGCGGTAAGCCGGGCGTGAGACTGCTGCGCACCACGCGCGTCCGCAGCGTGGACCAGTGGCGCGCAGTACGCCTCCTGTCCCGTAGATTGCCTGGTGGGCGACTGAACCTACGCGAGGGGACAGACAGCAAGGTGGCAGGGGCAAGGCAGGCCGTGCGCGAGGCCCGCAGGATCGTCGTCAAGGTGGGTTCCTCGTCGCTGACCACCGCCTCGGGCGGACTGGACGCCGACCGGGTGGACGCGCTCGTCGACGTCCTGGCGAAGATCCGCAGCGGTGGCGAGAAGGAGATCGTGCTGGTCTCCTCGGGCGCCATCGCCGCCGGACTCGCCCCGCTGGGGCTGCGCCGCCGCCCCCGGGACCTGGCCCGCCAGCAGGCCGCCGCCAGCGTCGGCCAGGGCCTCCTCGTGGCCCGCTACACCGCCTCCTTCGCCCGCTACGGCGTCCGCGTCGGCCAGGTGCTGCTCACGAGCGACGACATGAGCCGCCGGGCCCACCACCGCAACGCCTCCCGCACCCTCGACAAGCTCCTCGCGATGGGCGCGTTCCCGATCGTGAACGAGAACGACACGGTCGCCACCGACGAGATCCGCTTCGGCGACAACGACCGGCTCGCCGCCCTCGTCGCCCACCTCGTCCACGCCGACCTGCTCGTCCTGCTCTCCGACGTGGACGGCGTCTACGACGGCGACCCCGGCAAGCCCGGCACCTCGCGGATCGCGGAGGTGCGCGGCCCGCGGGACCTCGCGGACGTGGAGATCGGCAGCGCCGGCAAGGCCGGGGTCGGCACCGGCGGCATGGTGACCAAGGTCGAGGCCGCCCGGATCGCCGCCGCCGCGGGCATCCCCGTCGTGCTGACCAGCGCCGTCCACGCGGCCGACGCGCTCACCGGCCAGGACACCGGCACCTACTTCCACCCCACCGGCAAGCGCTCCGCCGACCGGCTGCTGTGGCTGCAGCACGCCTCCACCCCGCAGGGCGCGCTGACCCTGGACGACGGGGCGGTACGGGCCGTGGTGGAACGGCGCACCTCGCTGCTGCCGGCCGGCATCGCCGCCGTCGAGGGCGAGTTCAGCGCGGGCGACCCGGTCGAGCTGCGCGACGGCTCCGGGCGGGCGGTGGCGCGCGGGCTGGTCAACTTCGACGCCAAGGAGATCCCCCGGCTGATCGGGCGCTCCACCCGGGAGCTGGCCCGCGAACTGGGCCCGGCGTACGAGCGCGAGGTGGTCCACCGCGACGACCTGGTGCTCCTGCACTCCTGACGGCACCGCACGGCCCGTGCGGCGAAATTCTGTCACCGCGTCCGCACAGAGCGTAAAGACATCCGTACGCGCGGCCGGAATGCGGTGAATCGTCCGCCTCGGGTGGTGGACGTTCCGCAAAAGTGCCACACGAACACTCGGGGACTGCTCAACTTTGTGTCGAGGGCGCAGTTCCGTCACGTGTGAAGGAGGCCGTCGTGAGACGAGTACGCCCTGGGGCGACGGCGCCCCGCGGTGGTGCCGGCTCCCGCTCGGCCGGTGCGGACCGGGCTGCGCTGACCAGCGTGGCGGCCGGGGACCGCTTCGAGGGCGAGGAGCCCGCCGACCTGCCCCGGCTGTGGCACGTCACCCTCAGCGTCTCCGGCGAGGCCGCCCCGCTGACCGAGGTCCGGCGGTCCCTGGAACAGCTGGCCCACGACCACCCCTTCCTGCTGACCAGCCGCTACGCCGGGGACCACGCCGAGATCCGGTACTGGGAAGAGGCCCGCGACCTGCACGACGCGGCGGCCGTGGCGCTGCGCCTGTGGGGCGAGCACCGGCAGTCCGCCGGGCTGCCGCCCTGGGAGATCGTCGGCCTGGAGGTCATCGACCGGGCCACCTACCACCAGCGGCTCGCCGAGGGCTACGGACCGCCCCCGGCGAGCCCGGTCGGCGTTCACCCGTTCTGACCCCCTTTGCCCGCGCCTCAGGGGCGCTCCGGAACGCGTCTCAGGGGCGCTCCGAAACCGTCTCGGGGTGTGGAACGGGCGAGGAACCGGCCCGTCCGGCGCACTACCCTTCCCTCATGACCACGCTCTCGCCGTACGACTCGATGTCCCCGGTCACCCAGGCCGCCTACCGCGCCAAGGCCGCCGCCGCCGACCTCGCGCCGCTGCCGCGGTCCGTGAAGGACGACGCGCTGCTCGCCATCGCGGACGCGCTGGAGGTCCGGACGAGCGAGATCGTCGAGGCCAACGCCAAGGACGTGGCCAAGGCCCGGGAGAGCGGCACCAGCGAGGGCATGATCGACCGGCTCACCCTCACCCCGGAGCGGGTCCGCGCCATCGCCGCCGACGTGCGCGACGTGGCCGCGCTGCCCGACCCGGTCGGCGAGGTGGTGCGCGGCTCCACCCTGCCCAACGGCATCGACCTGCGCCAGATCCGGGTGCCGCTCGGCGTCGTCGGCATCATCTACGAGGGCCGCCCGAACGTGACGGTCGACGCCGCCGCCCTGTGCCTGAAGTCCGGCAACGCGGTGCTGCTGCGCGGCTCGTCCTCGGCGTACCAGTCGAACACCGCGCTGGTCCGCGTGGTGCGCGACGCCGTCGGCGGCGCCGGCCTGCCCGCCGACGCCGTCCAGCTCGTCCCCGGCGAGAGCCGCGACAGCGTGCGCGAGCTGATGCGTGCCCGCGGCCTGGTCGACGTGCTCATCCCGCGCGGCGGCGCCTCCCTGATCAACACGGTCGTCCAGGAGTCCGTCGTCCCGGTCATCGAGACCGGCACCGGCAACTGCCACGTCTACGTCGACGCGCAGGCCGACCTCGACATGGCCGTCGAGATCCTCATCAACTCCAAGGCCCAGCGGGTCGGCGTCTGCAACGCCGCCGAGACCCTGCTCGTCCACCAGGACATCGCCGCCGAGTTCCTGCCGCGCGCCCTGGACGCCCTCGCGGACGCCGGGGTCACCGTGCACGCCGACGAGCGGGTGATGGCGTACGCCAAGGACTCCAGGGCGACGGTGGTCGAGGCCACGCCGGAGGACTGGGAGACCGAGTACCTGTCGTACGACATCGCCGCGGCGGTCGTCGACTCGCTCGACAAGGCCGTGGAGCACATCCGGCTGTGGACCTCCGGCCACACCGAGGCCATCGTCACCACCTCGCAGCAGGCCGCCCGCCGGTTCACCCAGCTGGTCGACTCCACCACCGTCGCCGTGAACGCCTCCACCCGGTTCACCGACGGCGGTCAGTTCGGCTTCGGCGCCGAGATCGGCATCTCCACGCAGAAGCTGCACGCCCGCGGCCCGATGGGCCTGCCCGAGTTGACCAGCACGAAGTACATCGTCACCGGCGACGGGCACGTGCGGCGCTGAGGCGCGCGAGCCGGGCGCGCGCCGTCCGGCCGCGCGGTCCGGTATGCGGATGAATTTCCCTACCGTCTGCCCAAACCGACCCCCCAGGTCTACTCTGGATGCGTGCCGGAGGACGTGGGGGGTTCGCCGTTCCGTGACGGCTGGGAGCCCGACGACGACCACGACCGCGGGGTGTCGGACGAAGAGTTCGCCTCCGTGGTCTTCGACGAGGCCTTCATACGGGCGGCCGTGGTGCACGAGCCGACCGCCGTGGAGCGCCTCCTGGCCGCGGCCCAGGCCAGAGCGGAGGCCTCCGAGGCGGAGGCCCGTCGCACCCACGGCCGAGGCGAGCGCTACGACGACGGGTACGGCGGCCACGAGCCGGGCGCGTTCGGTCATGATCCGGACTTCGACGGCCCGGACGACCCCGACCTCCTCGACGGCCCGGGCATCGGCGCCGGGCCCTACGGCCGGCACGGCCGCTGGCACCGCCCCGTGGCCTGGCTGCTCGCCGTGGTGATGGGCGTCGGCATGATCGCCCTGGCCTTCGCCGCCGTCTACCGCGGCGCCTCCTCGGGCCGCCAGGACCAGGTGCCGCCGCCCGCCTCCACCGGCCTGGAACAGGGCGGCACGGCCGGTCCCTCGGCCTCCGCGGACTACTCCCGCCCGGCCGTCTCGGCCGTCCCGCGCACCCCCTGACGACGACGCTCCCCCACGGGTGAGGGCCAGTCAGGAGTTGGCCGGACGGTGCGTTTACCGCGTCGCCGGCAGACCTACCCTGAAGATATGGGCGGGCCTGGAGACCCACCCGAGGGGACACCCGACGGCGCCCCCAACGGTGCGGACGACGAGTACCGATCCGTCGTGTTCGACGAGTCGTTCGTCCGCGCTGCCCGCCTCCAGGAGTTCTCCGCGCGGGAACGCATCACCGACCACGCGCCCGCCGTCCGCCGCCGCCCCCCGGCCCGCCGCCGACTGCCCCGGCAGGCCCTCATCCTGGTCCTGCTGATCGCCGTCGCCTTCGGCACCGCGATCTACATGGGCGTACGCCACCCCTATCCGGCCACCCCGACCGCCCGGCCGCCCGCCGTCGAACCGCTGCGCATGACCGTCGTCCCGCTCGCCCCGCGCGGCCCCGTCCCCGGCACCACCGACATCGAACGGCTGTACGAGGCGAGTCCCGCCGCCGGGTTCCGGACCGGCGCCGAGGGCATCCCGCTGCCCGCCGCCCGCCGCACCGACCACTTCTCCGACGGCCAGGTCCTCACCGCCCTCACCACGGCCAAGGACTACGTCGTGCGCTCCTCGCTCTACCCCGAGGTGCTCACCGGCGGCCAGGTCCGCCCCGTACGGGTCCTCCTCGACGCCGACCAGCTGGCCCAGTTCGACCGCAGCTTCGACCACCCGGCGGCCGACGGCCGGCACGCCCCCACCGGCTGGCTGGTCCGCTTCGACCCGGCCGGCGTCGAACTGGCCGCCCCCGGCATCCGCGTCCACGGCAGCCTGCGCGCCGAGGAGGCCGACGCGTCCACCCTGGAGGTCACCTCCGACCACACGTTCGTGTACGCGCTGCGGCCGGCCGGGGCCGGCGCCGCCGCCGAGGCGTCCCTGTTCACCGTCCGCCGCGAGCTGCACTTCCGCTTCGACCGCGAGGACCTGCGGCTCCACCAGACCCGGCTGACCGGGTCCCGGCTCCAGGCCGGACCGATGTCCTGCGCCGAGGACGCCACCGCCCGGCTGCGCCCGCTGCTCGCCGGCCAGACCGCCAAGGAAGGCGGCCCGGCCGGCACCGACCCGTACGCCCTGCACGGCGTCCCCGCGCTGTGCGGCACCCTCGCGGACAGCGCCCAGCCCAGGGTCTAGCCCAGGGTCTAGCCCAGGCGCGCACGGGTGTCCGCCAGGCCGGTCCCGGGGGGCGTACGTCAGGCCGGCCCGGGGGCGTACGTCAGGCCGGTCGAGGCAGGGTGTCCGCCAGGCCGGTCTGCTGCCCGGTCTAGTCCCCCTGACCCTGCTCCGGCGCGTCCCCGGAGGGGCGGTCCTTGCGCGGTGCGCCGGTGAAGCCGCCCCAGCCGCGCCGCATCCGGTCGCCCAGGTCCCCGGCGCCCCCGGCGATGTCCGTGACCAGCTTCATCAGCGGGTCCTTCGACTCGCGCACCTCCGACGCGTAGTGCGCCGCCGACTCGCGCAGCGACTCCGAGACCCTGGCCTCCTTGTCGTCGCCCCGCTTCGGGTAGTGGCCGTCCATGATCCGCTGGTAGTCGCGGGTGGCCGCCCACTTCTTCAGCTCGGCCGCGCGGACCGTGGCGAAGGGGTGCGAGCGCGGCAGCACGTTGAGGATCTTCAGCACCGAGTCGCGCAGATCGCCGGCCGCCTCGTACTCGTCGGCCTGCTCCAGGAACGCGTCCACGTTCATCTCGTGCAGATGGTTGCCGCCCGCCAGCTTCATCAGGCCCCGCAGCGAGGCGTGCAGGTCCTGCCCCACCAGCAGGCCCGCGCGGTCCGCGGACAGCTCCGACTTGCGGAACCACTCGCGCAGCGCGGTCACGATCGCCATCACCGCCATGTTGCCGAGCGGGATCCACGCCACCCGCAGGGCGAGACTGGTCAGGAACAGCAGGATCGTGCGGTACACGGCGTGCCCGGACAGGGCGTGGCCGACCTCGTGGCCGACCACCGCCCGCATCTCCTCCTCGTCCAGCAGCTCCACCAGCCCCGTGGTGACCACGATGACCGGCTCGTCCATGCCCACGCACATCGCGTTCGGCTGCGGGTCCTGCTGGACGTACATCGGCGGGACCTTCTCCAGGTCCAGGATGTAGCAGGCGTCCATCAGCATCGTGTGCAGATGCGGGAACTGCCGGTCGGAGACGCGCACCGAGTCGGACAGGAACAGCAGCCTCAGGCTCCGCTCGGGCAGCAGGCCGCTGAGCGCCTTGAAGACGGTGTCGAAGCCGCTGAGCCGGCGCAGCGCCACCAGCGCCGAGCGGTCGGCCGGATGCTCGTAGGCCCGCGAGGAGATCTCCGGGAAACGCCGGCGCCGCCTGCCGGGCAGCTGCTCGGATCCGGACTGCGGATGGTCGTAGGACATCGGGTCCCCCAGATGCGTCGGTGTGCCCGGCCCGGACACCGTGCCCGGACCGTCTGCGGTCGCGGTGCCCCCGAGGCGACCTCCAGCCTAGAACCTGCCTTCCGGGGCAGACCGCGGGCGGAGTTACCGTGGACGGGCAGCACAGCGAAGGAGCCCCACGTCATGGAGTACAACGCCGCGTCCGCCTGGCTCATGGCCGCCGAGCAGCAGGGGGCCGGGAATCTCCTCCGGGTCGTCCTGGTCGTGATGCTGGTGGGGTGCGTGCTGACCGCCTGGTTCCTGCTGCGGGGGTACAGGCGGAAGGACGACTGAGCGCGCCCGAAGGTTGCCCGACACCGGAGTCGGGGTGATCGCGGCGGAGCGGCCCGCATACGATGGGCCGACATCTTTATCCCGCCCACACGCGATAGGTCCTGACGAAGATGAGCCTCCACACCACCACCGCCCAGCTGGTCACCCTCGCCTCCGAGGGCGGGGAGCACGGCGGCAACCACGAAAGCCTCAGCCCGCTGCTCACCGGCGGTGGCGCCTTCGTCATCCTCATGCTGCTGCTGTGGGTGACCACCCGCTTCAACCGCGACCGCTGACGGACGCCCGCGGGGGCCGGGGACGACTCCGCCCGTCGGGGCACACGGGCCGGGCCGGTAGGGTCTGCACGCATGGGGAAGCAGGACATGCCTACCGGTCCGGTGAACGACACACCGCAGGGCACCAGCGGCGGCGGCAAGCGCCGCCTCGGCGTCATGGGCGGAACGTTCGACCCGATCCACCACGGCCACCTGGTGGCCGCCAGCGAGGTCGCCGCGCAGTTCCGCCTCGACGAGGTCGTCTTCGTGCCGACCGGCGAGCCCTGGCAGAAGAGCCACCGCACCGTGTCCCCGGCCGAGGACCGCTACCTCATGACGGTCATCGCGACCGCCGAGAACCCCCAGTTCTCGGTCAGCCGCATCGACATCGACCGCGGCGGCCCCACCTACACCGTGGACACCCTGCGCGACCTGCGCGCGCTCAACCCCGACACCGACCTGTTCTTCATCACCGGCGCCGACGCCCTCGCCCAGATCCTCACCTGGCGGGACACCGAGGAGCTGTTCTCGCTGGCGCACTTCATCGGGGTCACCCGCCCGGGACACCACCTGGACGACCCCGGCCTGCCCGAGGGCATCGTCTCGCTCGTCGAGGTCCCCGCCCTCGCCATCTCCTCCACGGACTGCCGCGCGCGAGTCGCCAAGGGAGACCCCATCTGGTATCTGGTGCCCGACGGAGTCGTGCGCTACATCACCAAGCGCGAGCTGTACCGCGGCGAGTGAGCCGAGAGGGGCACCGGTGAACGACCGATACGACGCGGGCTACGGGGGCGAGGACCAGTACCAGCTCGTCGGCTACGACGAGTACGGCCGCCCCGTGTACCAGCAGGCGCAGCAGCAGCCGTACGACCCCCCGTACGACCCGTACGACCCCTACGGGCAGCAGCAGGCCGCCTCCCAGGGCTACCCGCAGAACCCCCAGGGCTACCCGCAGACCCCCCAGGGCTACGGCTACGACCCGTACCCGACGGGCCAGCAGCCGCCCAGCCCGTCGTACGACACCTACGGAACCGGCCAGGAGCCCTCGTACGGCTCCTACGACGGCTACGCGGGCCACGAGGGCCAGGAGGGCCAGGAGGGTCACGGCGCCGCCTACGGGCAGCAGGCCGCCGCCCCGCAGCCCCGGGTCGCCGAGCAGACCGCCCACATCCCGCAGCAGGCCGGACCGGCCGACGACGCCCCCGCGCGGGACGACGTCCATGACGGCCATGACGGCCATGACGGCCGTGACGGCCGTGACGGCCGGGACGACCGCGACTACCGCACCGAGCAGTTCTCGTTCGTCGAGGAGCCCGACGGCGACTCCGAGGACGTCATCGACTGGCTGAAGTTCACCGAGAACCGCACCGAGCGCCGCGAGGAGGCCCGCCGCCGCGCCCGCAGCCGGCTCATCGCCCTGGCCGTCGTCCTCGCCCTGGTCGCGGCCGGCGGCGTCGGCTGGCTCTGGTACGCCGGGAAGCTGCCCGGACTGTCCTCGTCCGACGGCACCACCGGCACCACGGCCGCCGCCGGCGCCCAGAAGCGCGACGTGATCGTCGTCCACCTGCACGACACCAAGAAGGGCGGCACCTCCACCGCCCTGCTCGTCGACAACACCACCACCAAGCAGGGCACCACCGTCCTGCTGCCCAACTCCCTCGCCCTGACCGGCGACGACGGCACGACCACCACCCTCGCCAAGTCCGTCGAGGACGACGGCTCCACCGGCACCCGCGAGGCTTTGGACACCGTCCTCGGCACCTCCATCCAGGGCACCTGGCGCCTGGACACCCCCTACCTGCAGAACCTCGTCGACCTCGTTGGCAACATCGAGATCGACACCGACACCGACGTGCCCGACCCGGAGGCCGCGAAGAAGGGCCAGGCGCCCCTGGTCAACCAGGGGCAGAACCAGACCCTCAGCGGCAAGATGGCCGTCGCCTACGCCACCTACCGTGCCCCCGGCGAGGCCCCCGACGCCCAGCTGCAGCGGTTCGGGCAGGTCCTGCAGGGCGTGCTGCGCAAGATGTCCTCGGACCCCGAGGCCGCGACGACCACCGTCCAGACCCTGGCGCAGATCCTCGACCCGTCGCTCACCGACAAGGACCTCGGCACCTTCCTGGCCGCCCTGTCCGACCTCGCCAAGAGCGGCGACCACAGGACCGCGATGCTGCCCGTCCAGGCCGACGGCACGCTGACCGCCGAGGCCAGCGACAGCGTGGTCGGGGACGTCCTCGGCGGCACCGCCAAGAGCCCCGACCAGGGCGCCGCCGTGCGCGTCTCGGTGCGCAACGCCAGCGGGGTGAAGGACAACACCGAAAAGGCCCGCGTGGTCCTCCTCAACGGCGGCTTCACCTTCCTGGAGAGCGGCACGGCGGCCGCCCAGGGCACCTCGAAGGTGCTCTACGCCGAGGCCGCCGACCGGCAGAACGCCACCGAGGTCGCCAAGACCCTCGGCCTGCCCGAGAGCGCCGTCACCAAGGGCGAGGTGACCTCCAACGCGAACGTGTCGGTCGTCCTCGGCCGGGACTACGCGCCGTAGCCCCGCGCGGGCCCCGCGTAATGGCGTGGGGCCCCGTCGGCGGCCGTGAGACCCTGGAAGACAAACGACCGCCGACGGAAAGCCTTGTAGTGACCGCGACCGACCGCTCTCTCGAACTGATCACCACCGCCGCCCAGGCGGCGGCCGACAAGCTCGCCCACGACGTCATCGCCTACGACGTCAGCGACGTGCTGTCGATCACGGACGCCTTCCTGCTGGCGTCCGCCCCCAACGACCGCCAGGTCAAGTCGATCGTCGACGAGATCGAGGAACGGCTCCTGAAGGAGCTCGGGGCCAAGCCCGTGCGCCGCGAGGGCGACCGCGAGTCCCGCTGGATCCTGCTCGACTACGTCGACATCGTCGTCCACGTCCAGCACAGCGAGGAGCGCGTCTTCTACGCCCTGGAGCGGCTGTGGAAGGACTGCCCCGAGATCGAGCTGTCCGAGGACGCCCGGGCGACCCGCGGCAAGGCCGAGGAGCACGTCAAGCTCCAGGCCGCCCAGGAGGAGGCCGCCGAGGCGGCCGGTGAATGGCGGTGAGCGCCACCGGTGAGGTGACCGCCGGGATCCAGGGCCGCCGCGTCATCCTGTGGCGGCACGGGCAGACCTCGTGGAACGTGGAGCGCCGGTTCCAGGGCACCACGGACGTCGCGCTGACCGAGACCGGCGTCGCCCAGGCGCGCCGCGCGGCCCGGCTGCTGGCCTCCCTGCGGCCCGACGCGATCGTCGCCTCCGACCTGTCGCGCGCCGCGGACACCGCGGCCGAGCTGGCCGCGCTCACCGGCCTCGACGTCACCCTCGAAGAGGGCCTGCGCGAGACCTACGCGGGCGTCTGGCAGGGCCTGACGCACGACGAGATCCTCGCCCGGTACGGCGAGGAGTACGCCGCGTGGAAGCGCGGCGAGCCGGTCCGCCGCGGCGGCGGCGAGCTGGAGACCGAGGTCGCCGACCGCGCGGCGCCCGTCGTGCTCCGGCACGCCGAGAAGCTGCCCGAGGACGGCACCCTCGTGGTGGTCAGCCACGGCGGCACGATCCGCACCACCATCGGCCGGCTGCTCGGCCTGGACGCCCGCCACTGGGAGAGCCTGGGGGGCCTGTCCAACTGCTGCTGGTCGGTGCTCGGCCAGGGCGCCCGCGGCTGGCGGCTGCTGGAGCACAACGCCGGCACCCTGCCGGAGCCGGTCCTCGGCGACGACGACTGAGGGGCCGCGGGGCCGTCGTACGGCCGTCGGACGGCCCCGGGGGACCCGGATTTCACTTTCCGGCAGGTCGCAGGCTAAAGTTCTTCTTGTTCGCCCGGCCGAGCGGGGAGAACGCAAGGGGCTATAGCTCAGTTGGTAGAGCGCCTGCATGGCATGCAGGAGGTCAGGAGTTCAATTCTCCTTAGCTCCACAGGACGAATCCCGTCCCTCTCAGGGGGGCGGGATTTTTCGTCTGTGGCCTTCCGGTCCTCGAACGGTCGTGAACGGATGTGACCCGAGAGGCGTATACCTCTGTGGTGACGCGTGGACGGGTGCCGTGTCCGGACTGGTACCCCGGCGTCGCTGACCGTGTCGCTCCGGTCGTGGCAGAATCAAACGGCCGGAAGGGGGCGCGGCCCGACGGGAGGGAGTAGCGATGCCTTCGAGCATCCTCGAGGAGGTCGGCCACCTCCTCGGCGAAGCAGCGTTGATACGGCACACGGCCACCCGGCTCAGCTGCCCTTCCTGCGGTTCCGCGCACGTCGCCCAAGTCCTCGGTGACAACGGCGGAATCTCCTACGTGTGCACGGCCTGCGGCCACAGCTGGAGCTGATCGATGGGTGCCCACAGGCGGAAGTGCGACTGGTGCGGCAGCGGTACGCCGATCGTCCGGGACATGGAACCGGTGAACCCCGACTACCAGTACTGGTGCGAGGAATGCGCGCGGGCGCTGATCATAAAAGGCGACCCCATCGAGACGTACCGCGAGCTGGAGGGCGAGCCGATCTACGGCCGTCTGCTGGAGGAGCACTGCACGCTCAAGCGGTTCTACTCGTTCGTGACGGCCTGAGCGCGGCGCACAGCAGAAACGCGCAGCCGGCCGCCGCGTAGAGGCCGCAGAGCAGCAACTCGGTGCCGCCCTGGTGCAGTTCGGGCCGCTTCGCGCCGTGCGGCACCCACCACAGGGCGTACGAGCCGAAGATCAGCGCGGTGCCCGCGGCGACCGCGCGGTGGCCCTGTGCGGCCAGGAGCAGCACCACGGGCACGCACCACACCCAGTGGTGCGACCAGGACACCGGGCAGATCAGCAGCGCCGTCACCGCGCACCCGAGCACCGCCCACGCGCGCTGCCCGCGCAGCTCCGCCCGGACCGCCACGGCCAGCCCGGCGGCGCCCACGAGGGCCGCCGCGACCGCCCAGGCGGCCCCCGGGTCCGGGGTGTGCAGCACGCGGGCCAGGACGCCGCGCAGCGCCTGGTTCGCGGTCTCCTCGGCGTGCCCGACCCGCCCCGCGCGGAACACCATGCAGCTCCAGAACCGCCAGGAGTCGTACGGCAGGACGGCCGCCGCGAGCAGGGTGGCGCCGGCGAACGCGGCCGCCGCCCCGCGCGCGTGGCGCAGCCAGGGCCCGCCGGTGCCGTGCGCGCGGTGGGCGACGACGCCGGTGGCGAGCAGGAACACCGCGAACAGCGCGGGCGTCAGCTTCACCGCCGCCGCGAGGCCGATGCCGAGCCCGGCCAGCCGGTCGCCGGGGCGGCGGGTGAGGTCCCACAGGACCAGCACCGCCAGCAGCAGGTTGACCTGGCCGTAGCGCAGGGTCGTCCACACCGGTTCGCACCACACGGCCACCGCCGCGACCCACCACACGGTGTCCACGCGCGCGTGCCCGACGAGCCGCAGCGACAGCCGGACGAAGACGACCAGCAGGGCGAGGTTCCCGGCCGTCGCGAGGGTGCGCAGCCCGGAGACGTCGAGCAGGGTCAAGGGGGTGAACAGCAGGGCGGCGAAGGGCGGGTAGGTGGTCGGCAGGCGGGCCGCCGTCGTGCGCAGGGCGTACAGATCGCCGCCCGCGCGGACGGTGGCCCCCTCCGCGCGGTACACCATCAGGTCGATCATCGACACCTGCGCGGCCCGCTGCGCGACCCAGAACGCCGCGAACGACAACAGGCAGGCCCCGACGGCGGTGGGTACACGGCGGTGGACCCCGGAGAACGCGATCACGGTCACGAGGGCCGACCATAGCGCCCATATTCGGGCAGACCGGAAACGATTTGGTGTTCCACCGGGGGGACCGTGTAATGTTCTCTGTGTCGCCGCGAGGGAAACCCGAGAGGGAAACCGCAGCGGACGGCACACCGCAAGGGGCTATAGCTCAGTTGGTAGAGCGCTTGCATGGCATGCAAGAGGTCAGGAGTTCAATTCTCCTTAGCTCCACAGTAGATCCCGCCGGGTCAGGACGACCCGGCGGGATTTTTCGTGTCCGCCCCGCCCGGACCGGTCAACCGCTCAGCGGCCGAGGGCGCGGCGCCCGCGCCCCTGGGACAGCACCGGCAGGTTGCGGGAGGCGGTCTTGTCGCGCGGCGCCTCCTCCTCGATCCGCAGGGCGAGCGCCGGGCAGCGGCGCACCGCGCGCAGGGCCTTCGCCTCGGCGTAGCGGGGCACGGCCGCCTGGGCGACGGTCGGGAAGCCGTCGGCGCCCAGCTCGAAGACCTCCGGGAGGATGTCGGCGCACAGTCCGTGCCCCCGGCACAGCGTCCAGTCGACGTAGATCTTCTGGCGGCTGGGGCCGTTCTCCTCGGTCGTGCCGCCGCCGGGGACGCCCGTGGGGGCCATGCCCCCTTCGAAGAGCGGCAGAACGCCCTCCACGGGCCGCCCGCAGCCGTTGCCGAGGACATGGGCGGCCAGGTCGTCGGTGAACGCCTTGATGGTCGACTCCAGGAACATCGCGGAGCCGTCCGGGTGCGAGCACGCGCCGCGCCGCTTGACGTTCCTGGCGACCTGCTTGAGCGCCTCCAGGGCGGCCGGTCCGCCGCCGTTCAGGATGTCCTCCATGCCCCGCGCGGCGGCCGGCAGCCCGAGGTAGCACGGGCCGCACTGGCCGGCGCTCTCCTCCGCCAGCCACTGCGCCACCCGCAGCGACTCGCCGAGCGGGCAGGTCTCCTGGCTGATCGGCAGGATCGCCCCGGCGCCCAGGGAACCGCCCACCGCGTCCAGCGAGTTGCGCGAGACGATCGCCTCGTTCACCGTCGCCGCGTCGATCCACTTGCCGTGGTAGCCGCCGGTCAGCACGCCCTGCGGGACCGGCGGGGCGCCGGCCAGCTGCAGCACGTAGCGCAGCGGCACCCCGGTGGGCACCTCGATCACCATGGGGCGGGCCACCGCCCCGGAGACCGTGAGCAGCACGGTGCCCGGCTCGTCGTACAGGCCGGTGTTGCCGTACCGCTCCGGGCCGATGCGCGCGGCGATGGCCAGCTGGGCGAACGTCTCGGCGTTCGACAGCAGGGTCGGGGCGCCGCCGACGCCGCTGACCGAGGCGCTGATCTTGCGGCCGGGCGGGATCGCCGGGCCGCCGTCGATCGAGCGGATCAGGGAGGCGGCGGCGCCGGTGACCATCCGGACCGGATTGCGCTGCACGCGTGCGCGCAGCGCCGATCTGCGCCCGTTGCTCAGGCCGCGCTCGGCGAGCGCGGCCTCCATGGAGCGCTGGGTGGACTCGCGGGTGACGCCCACCACGAGCGTGCGGGCACCCAGCGCCTCGGCGCACAGCAGCGCGCCGTCCAGGATCAGGTGGGGGGCACGGTTGATCAGCACCGTGTCCTTGCGGCAGGCGGGTTCGTCCTCGCTTCCGTTGATCACCACCACCGGCCGTACGCCGCGGCGGATCGCCGACTCGGCGACCGACCGCAGCTTCTTGTGGAAGGGGAAACCCGCGCCGCCGCGGCCCCTCAGGTTGATGCGTTCGGCGAGCTGCGCGAGCTGCTCGCCGCCCAGGGGTTCGAGCGGCCCGTGCACCTTCAGGTGCATGGGCAGATCGAGTCGTTCGACAAGGTCGAAGCCCGACGTGAGCTGAGGAAGTCCGACCACGCGGACTTCGGGTACGTCGGGCAGGGCCTCGTTCACTTAAAGCCTCCGGAAGGCGTGTTCCAAGGTTCGCCCGAACCCGGTGCGCCGAAGTCGTAGGACGCACCGGGCAGTGTTTCTGTGGCGGGACCGCTGTTGTCGTACGTGTCGTTGGGGTTGTACGTGCCGTACAGGGTGTTCGACTCAACCGTGTCGTAGATCTCGGTGCCGCCGTACCCGTCCGCGCCCGGATTGTCATAGGTCGGGATGGTGTATCCGGTGTCCTGGAGGGGGTCGTACGCCGACGGGGGCGCCTCACCGACCGGCGGCGGGGACGGGATCGGCCAGGAGGCGTCCACGCGGGGCAGCGACGACGAGGTGTCCACGCGGGGCAGCGACGACGAGGTGTCCACGCGGGGCAGTGACGAAGAGGTGTCCACGCGGGGCGGCGTTTCGGTGGGCCGGCCGTCCGGGGCGGGGCGCTGGGAGCGGCGGGGGCGGGACACCGCGCGGTAGGCGGCCGCGAAGCCGGCCGCGGGCTCGGCGGTCCGCTCGCGGCCCGCCCGCGCGGTGTCGTAACCGGGCAGCGGGGAGGGCTCGGCGCCGCCCGCCCGCGCGCGGGCGGCGTCCAGGTCCTCGCGGTCCGGCTGCGCGCCGCCGCCCAGCAGGGCGGTGATCCGGTCGGCGACCCGGCGCTTGACCGGGCGGGGCGCCGAGCGCAGCGCCAGCGCCGCCATCACGCCGACCAGGCACAGGCCGTAGAGGAACACGAAGACCGGCTTGGCCTGGCGGCCGGCGAACAGGCCGTGGACCAGGGCCGCGCACCAGGCCGGGTAGGCCAGCATGTGCATGGTCCGCCAGCGGGCGGCGATCGGGGCGGGGGAGGCGAAGGCGCTGCGCAGGGCGCCGGTGAGGCCGACGAAGACCATGAGCAGTCCGGCCAGCGAGCCGAGCCCGATCAGGCCGGCGCCGCCGGTGACGCCGAGCGAGAACGGGATCAGGGCGGCGAGGATGCCGACGTGGTCCAGGGCCAGTTTGGTGACGACGTGCAGCAGCAGGAAGGCGATCGAGGCGACCGCCGTCGCCCGGTGTACCGCCTGGCCGACGATCCGCTGCCGCGCGTTGAGGAAGATCCGGTCCTGGGCCACCAGGCCCCAGATCACCGAGCAGGTCAGGGAGACCAGGCTGAGCACGCCCGCGCCGAAGTTCAGGAACTCGCGGAAGGTGTCACCTCCGGCCAGGACGAGCACGGGTATGAGGACCAGCGCGGCAGCCGTCGCCACGCCGTAGGCCGAGCGGCCCCGTGCGGCGAGCGAGCTGTTACTGCGACGAGAGTTCATGGGGGTGACTCCGAGCGGTTCGGGAAAGCGGTCCCGGGCCGCACTCTAGGTCGCGCCATACCCACGAGTACGAGGTTTGAGTTATTGCGCTGTTATCAAATGACAATGCCGCCGTTGTGATGCCCCTTAGGGGTTGTTACGCGAAGTAACCGTGATCTTCGTTCAGCTTCTGGACCTTCGTCGCGGCCCGGCCGAGGGCTGCGGTACCCTGACGCCATGCGTGCCGTACGCCTTCTGCTTAGCGGGCCGCGCTGATCAGTACCGGCCACCGGACGAGTCGAGTGGCCGGAATCGGCGCGGCGTCCCCTCCTGTGCGAGGGGATTTTTCGTTTCTCGGCAAGCCGTAGGCAGAGACGATCGATGGAGCTTTGAGGATCATGAGCGAGACGAACCCCGCTGCCACCGCCGGCATGGCTGCGGATGCCGCGCCGCACCGCTACACGGCCGCCCTGGCCGCGGACATCGAGGCACGCTGGCAGGACTTCTGGGACGCCGAGGGCACCTACGCGGCACCCAACCCGAAGGGCGACCTGGCGGGTGACCCCGAGCGGGTCGCCAAGCCCAAGAAGTTCTTCATGGACATGTTCCCGTACCCCTCGGGCGCGGGCCTGCACGTGGGCCACCCGCTGGGCTACATCGCCACCGACGTGTACGCGCGCTTCCACCGCATGACCGGCCACAACGTCCTGCACACCCTGGGCTTCGACGCCTTCGGCCTGCCCGCCGAGCAGTACGCCGTGCAGACCGGCACGCACCCGCGCGTGTCCACCGAGGCCAACATCGAGAACATGAAGGTCCAGCTGCGCCGGCTGGGCCTGGGCCACGACAAGCGCCGGACGTTCGCCACGATCGACCCGGACTACTACAAGTGGACCCAGTGGATCTTCCTGCAGATCTTCAACTCCTGGTACGACCACGACGCGAACAAGGCCCGCCCGATCTCCGAGCTGATCGCCCAGTTCGAGTCCGGTGAGCGCGAGGTGCCCGGCGGCCGCTCCTGGAACGAGCTGAACTCGGTCGAGAAGGCCGACGTCCTGAGCGAGTACCGGCTGGCCTACGCCTCCGACGCGCCGGTCAACTGGTGCCCCGGCCTGGGCACCGTGCTGGCCAACGAGGAGGTCACCGCCGAGGGCCGCTCCGAGCGCGGCAACTTCCCGGTCTTCAAGGCCAAGCTGCGCCAGTGGAACATGCGCATCACCGCCTACGCCGACCGGCTGCTGGAGGACCTGGACGCGCTGGACTGGCCCGAGGCCATCAAGCTGCAGCAGCGCAACTGGATCGGCCGCTCCGAGGGCGCCCGCGTCGACTTCCCCGTCGACGGCGACCACATCACCGTCTTCACCACCCGCCAGGACACCCTGTTCGGCGCCACCTACATGGTGCTGGCGCCCGAGCACCCGCTGATCGACACGATCACCCCGGAGGCCTGGCCGGAGGGCACCCACCAGGTGTGGACCGGCGGCCACGCCACCCCCGCCGAGGCCGTCGCCGCCTACCGCGCGCAGGCCGCCGCCAAGTCCGACGTCGAGCGCCAGGCCGACGCCAAGGAGAAGACCGGCGTCTTCACCGGCGCGTACGCCGTCAACCCGGTCAACGGCGAGCGGATCCCCGTCTTCATCGCCGACTACGTCCTGATGGGCTACGGCACCGGCGCGATCATGGCCGTCCCGGCGCACGACACCCGCGACTTCGCCTTCGCGCGCGCCTTCGAACTGCCGATGCGATGCGTGGTCGAGCCGTCGGACGACCGTGGCACGGACCCGTCCACGTGGGACGACGCCTTCGCCTCCTACGACGCGAAGATCGTCAACTCGTCGGGCGACGACGTCTCCCTGGACGGCCTGGGCGTCGTCGAGGCCAAGGCCCGCATCACCGCGTGGCTGGAGAGCAAGGGCATCGGCGAGGGCACCGTCAACTTCCGCCTGCGCGACTGGCTGTTCAGCCGCCAGCGCTACTGGGGCGAGCCCTTCCCGATCGTCTACGACGAGGACGGCGTCGCCCACGCGCTGCCCGAGTCGATGCTGCCGCTGGAGCTGCCGGAGGTCGAGGACTACAGCCCGCGCACCTTCGACCCGGACGACGCCGACACCCAGCCCGAGACCCCGCTGTCGCGCAACGAGGACTGGGTCAACGTCACCCTGGACCTGGGCGACGGCCGCGGCCCGCGCAAGTTCCGGCGCGAGACCAACACCATGCCCAACTGGGCCGGTTCCTGCTGGTACGAGCTGCGCTACCTGGACCCGCACAACGGCGACAAGCTGGTCGACCCCGAGATCGAGCAGTACTGGATGGGCCCGCGCGAAGGGCAGCCGCACGGCGGCGTCGACCTGTACGTCGGCGGCGCCGAGCACGCCGTACTGCACCTGCTGTACGCCCGCTTCTGGTCCAAGGTCCTGCACGACCTGGGGCACATCGCGTCGTCCGAGCCGTTCCACCGCCTGTTCAACCAGGGCATGATCCAGGCCTACGTCTACCGCGACAGCCGCGGCATCGCCGTGCCGGCCGCCGAGGTCGAGGAGCGCGACGGCGCGTACTGGTACCAGGGCGAGAAGGTCACCCGCCTGCTGGGCAAGATGGGCAAGTCCCTGAAGAACGCGGTGACCCCGGACGAGATCTGCGCCGAGTACGGCGCCGACACCCTGCGCCTGTACGAGATGGCCATGGGCCCGCTGGACGTCTCCCGCCCGTGGGACACCCGCGCGGTGGTCGGCCAGTTCCGGCTGCTGCAGCGGCTGTGGCGCAACATCGTCGACGAGACCACCGGCGAGACGACCGTCGTCGACACCGAGGCCGACGAGGAGACGCTGCGCGCCCTGCACAAGGCGATCGACGGCGTGCGCGGGGACCTGGAGGGCATGCGGTTCAACACCGCCATCGCCAAGATCACCGAGCTGAACAACCACCTGACCAAGGCCAACCGCCCGGTGCCGCGCTCCGTCGCCGAGGCGCTGGTGCTGCTGGTCGCGCCGCTGGCCCCGCACATCGCCGAGGAGCTGTGGCGCAAGCTGGGCCACACCGAGTCGGTGGTGCACCAGGACTTCCCGGTGGCCGACCCGGCGTACGTGGTCGACGAGACCGTCACCTGCGTCGTCCAGATCAAGGGCAAGGTCAAGGCCCGCCTGGAGGTCTCCCCGGGCATCTCCGAGGAGGAGCTGGAGAAGGTCGCGCTGGCCGACGAGAAGGTCGTGGCGGCGCTGGACGGGGCCGGGATCCGCAAGGTGATCGTGCGGGCGCCGAAGCTGGTGAACATCGTTCCGGCGTGAGGACGCCTTCAGCGTTTCTGAGCGGCTGTGAGCGCCGGGCCGTCCCCTAGGGGGTGTGCTCGGGGTTCGATGCGGGCAGGTTCGGGGTTGTCGTGGAACTCCGGGCCTGCCTGTCGCGTTTACCGTGGAGAAGCGGCGCGGTGGGTGCCGTGGCGGACACAGGGCCGACCGGCCGGAGGAGGAGCGTCGTGGAAGCGGTGATCGCGGTGGTGGCCCTGCTCTTCGTGCTCTTCGTGGCACTCGGTGTCTACGCCACGGTGAAGGCCGTCGGCGCCGCCAAGCGGGGCGTGGACCGCACGATCACGCAGGCCCGGCGCACGGTCGAGGACCACACGCTGCGCGCCAAGTCCTTCGCCCAGCCCGGCCCGGCCGGCGAGATCGCCCAGCTGCGGCTGAAGCTGCGCACCTCCATGCGGGCCACCCAGGACGCGCTGAACGCGGGCGCCGCCGAGGACGAGTCGCTGAAGGAGTCCCTGGGCCTCTTCCACCGGCTCAGCGCCCACGGCCACGAGCTCGACGCGGAACTGCGGCGCCTGGAGGCCGAGCCGGACCGGGCCGCGCTCGCCGAGCGGCTGCCGGGCCTGCGCGAGCGCACCGAGCGCATCACACGGTCGGCGGACTCCCTGCGCTGGGCCGCCCGCGACCGCGCCCAGCGCTTCGCCGACGACGACCTGGACACGCTCAGCGCCCAGATCGACGTCGAGGCCGGTGCCCTGCGGCACTGGACGACGGAGGTGCCGTCCGCGTCCTCCGCCGCCGCCCCGCCCCCGCCCTGGCCGGAGGCGCCCGCCGCCGACGCCGCGGCCTCGCAGCAGACCTGGCAGGACACCCCGCGGCAGCACACCGCCGACGAGCCGGCCCGGCCCGCCATCACCCCGCCGGACCCGCGCCCGGCCTACCCCTGGCAGAAGAAGCCCCGCCCCGAGTCCACCACCTGAGCCCGCCGGCCGGGTCCCCGTTCCGGCGTGGGTGACCGGGCCGGGCTGCCGTCCGCGCGCTACGCCAGGTAACCTCCAGCTCATGTCCCGGCATGTCGCGATCGTCACCGATTCAACGGCCTACCTGCCGCCACGGACGATGGAGCGCCACGGCATCACGGCGGTTCCGCTGACCGTGGTCCTCGGCGACCGGGCACTCGAAGAGGGCACCGAGATCTCGACCCGCTCCCTGGCCCAGGCGCTCCAGAAGCGACGCCCCGTCACCACCTCACGGCCCAGCCCCGAGCTGTTCGCGCGGACCTACCGCGAGGTCGCCGAGTCGGGCGCCACCGGGATCGTCTCCCTCCACCTCTCCGCCGAGCTGTCCGGCACCTACGACGCGGCGCTGCTCGCGGCGAAGGAGGCGCCGGTGCCGGTGCGGGTGGTGGACACCGGCATGATCGCGATGGCGCTGGGCTTCTGCGCGGTGGCGGCGGCCGAGGCGGCCGAGGCGGGCGGTTCCGTGGACGAGGCCGTCACGGCGGCGGAGAAGCGGGCCGCCGGCACCTCCGCCTACTTCTACGTCGACACCCTGGAGTACCTGCGCCGCGGCGGCCGGATCGGCACCGCCCAGGCCCTGTTCGGCTCCGCGCTCGCGGTGAAGCCGCTGCTCCAGCTGGACGGCGGCCGGATCGGCCCGCTGGAGAAGGTGCGGACGGCGTCCCGGGCGATCGCCCGCCTGGAGGAGATCGCCGCCGAACGGGCGGGGGCCGCGCCGGTCGACATCGCCGTCCACCATCTCGCCGCCGCGGACCGCGCCTCGGCACTGGCGGAGCGGCTGCGGGCGCGGGTGCCCGGACTGGCGGAGCTGCATGTGAGCGAGGTGGGAGCGGTGATCGGGGCGCATACGGGGCCTGGGCTGCTGGGGGTCGTGGTCGCGTCGCGGTGAGGCGGCCGGCACGGCGGCGGAGGGCGTGAGCCGGTTCGGCACCCACTCGTTCGGGTGACGCGGTTTTCCACAACCGGGCGGTGATCCCCGGGAATTCACCATGATCATCGCGAGTGCGGTGAAGTGCCCGACCCTCGTCGCATGGCACTTCGAGCACGCACACGCAGTACGTCCGCGACGAGTGGTCCGGGCCGCGCGCCGGCCTCGGACAGCCGCGTCCTGGTGGACAGCCGTCTCCGGCACCGCCGTCCGCCCCTGCGCGGCAGGTCCGCCGCCCGGCAACGGCACGCGCCCGCCGACGAACTCCGGCGGCGCGCGCGGCTGTTGTTCGGCGATCAGGCGGTACGACCTGTCGCGGGGCGCTTCGGGGAAGTGGTCTCGGCCGAGGGACGCGGCGAGGGGCGCGCGGAGGGACGCGCCGAGGAACACGCCGAGGGGCGCGCGGAGGAACATGCCGAGAAGCGGCGGGAGTCGAGGGCAGGGTCGTCGCGGGGCGGGGAGTGGGAGCCTGTCGAGGAGCCGGGGTCCGTCGAGGAGCGGGAGCCCGTCGAGGAGCGGGAGCTTGCCGAGGCCTGGCGTCAACGGGCGGGGCTCGCGCTGCGCGAGCGGCTGCCGCTGTGGTTGCAGACCCGGGCCGGTCTGGAGCGGCGCAACGTCGTCGCGCTGACCGTGCTGCTCGTCGTGGCCGCGGGGTTCGCCGTGCAGCACTTCTGGAGCGGGCGCACGGAAACGGTGAGCGCGCCGGAGGTGGTGGAGGCGGCCCCCGCGCATCCGGAGCCGGCGGGTGAGCCCGTTCCGTCCGCCGCTCCCACGGGTGTGCCGGGCGCCGGCGCCGAGATCGTGGTGGACGTCAGCGGGAAGGTGCGCGAGCCCGGCATCCACCGGCTGCCCGCCGGATCGCGGGTCGTGGACGCGCTGGAGGCCGCGGGCGGGGTACGGCCCGGCACGGACACCGACGGGCTGAACCGGGCGCGGTTCCTCGTGGACGGGGAGCAGGTGGTCGTGGGCGGGCCGGCACCTGCTCCGGCGTCGGGCTCTGGGCCGGGGGCGGGGTCTGCCGGGGGCGCTCCCGCGGGTGCCGTACCGGCCGGGCCCGTCTCCCTCAACACGGCCACCGTGGAACAGCTCGACACCTTGCCGGGCGTCGGGCCCGTCCTCGCTCAGCACATCATCGACTACCGCACCCGGCACGGCGGCTTCCGCTCGGTGGACGAGTTGCGGGAGGTCAGGGGGATCGGCGAGCGGCGGTTCGCCGATCTGCGGGATCTCGTGCGGCCATGAGGGGCGGGGAGGAGGGCTCGCAGGGCTCGCCTGCGGCGGGGCGTGCGGATGCGGGTTCGGGCGCGGGGAAGACCTCGGCTGGTGCTCACGTTGCTGCCGCGGCTTCGGTTCCGGTTCCGGCTCTCGCTCCGGCATCGGCTCCGGCCCCGGTCGCCGCCACCCGGCGGCGGGCCGTGCACGCGGCCTCCGGGAAGCGGCTCGGGGCGGCGAATCCGCGGCAGGAGGGGCCGGCGGACCTGCGACTCGTCGGTCCGGCGCTGGCCGCCTGGGCGACGGCGGCGGTGATGCTGGGTGCGCCGGCGGGATGGGCCGTCGGGGTGGTGGCAGTCTGCTCGGGCGGTGCCGGCCTGCTGCTGTGGGTGACGACGTGTCGGCGCGGGCGCCGGGACCGAACGGAGCTGGGAGACCCGCCCACACGGGCCCGGCAGGCCCGAACGGAGCCGGGGGACCGGCCCACGCGGGCCCGGCAGGCCCGAACGGAGCCGGGGGACCGGCCCACACGGGCCCGGCAGGCCACGTGGCCGCGGGTGTCGGTCGCCGCCGTGCTGCTCTGTGTCGCCGCGGCGGCCGCCTCGGCGGGCTTGCACGGGGCGGATCTGCGGCGGGGGCCGGTGCCGGGGCTGGCGCGGGAGTACACCACCGTGACCGCGGAGGTCGAGGTCACCGCGGATCCCCGGCTGACCCGGCCGCGGGTCACCGGGAACCACCTGGCGCGGGCGTCGGTGCTGGTGCGGGGGGAGGTGCGGGGTGTGCTGGTGCCGCCGGCCGACGGCGCGGCGCGCGCCGAGCGGGCGTTGACGGTGACGAGGACACCGGTACTGATGATCGTCGACGCGGGCCCGAGCAGGGCCGCGCGCGAGGCAGGGCCGCAGCTCGGCGGAGCCGAACGTGCCCCGGAGCCCGAACGGGGCGGGGCGGAGACCGGCGGAGGCGGTGCGGAGCCCGAACGGGGCGGCGCGGAGACCGGAGGGGGCGGGGCGGAGACCGGAGGGGGCGGGGCGGAGCCCGGACGCGGCATCGCAGAGGCGGGGCAGGGCAGGCCCGCGGCGACCTCGTGGCTCGGGCTGCTGCCCTCCACGCGGGTGCGGGTGACGGGACGGCTCGCGCCGCCCGTGGTCGGCGGGGACCGGATCGCGGCCGTGCTGCGGGTGCGCGGACGGGCGGCGCCCGTGGTCGTCGGGGAGCCGTCGGCGGCGCAGCGGTTCGCGGGGCGGCTGCGGGCCGGACTGCGGGAGGCCACCGACGGGCTGCGCCCGGACGCGCGGGCCTTGCTGCCGGGGCTGGTCGTCGGAGACACCTCGCGGATCGGCCCGGATCTGGAGGAGGCGTTCAAGGAGACCGACCTCGCGCACACGCTCGCCGTGTCCGGCAGCAACCTCACCATCGTCCTCGCGCTGCTGCTGGGTCCGCCCGGCCTGGCCCAACGAGCCGAGCGGCGGGGGCCGGCGCCACGGCTCGGCGTCTCACTGCGGGGAACGGCGGTGCTCGGCGGGGTGCTCACCCTGGGGTTCGTCGTGGTGTGCCGCCCGGACCCGAGCGTGCTGCGGGCCGCCGCCTGCGGGGCGGTCACCCTGCTCGCCCTGGCCACCGGACGCCGCAGGTCCCTGATCCCGGCGCTGGCGACGGCGGTGCTGCTGCTGGTGCTGTACGACCCGTGGCTGTCGCGGAGTTACGGCTTCCTGCTGTCGGTGCTGGCGACCGGGGCACTGCTCACGCTCGCGCCCGGCTGGAGCGCGGCGCTGGGCCGGCGCGGGGTGCCGCCGCGGGCGGCGGAGGCCCTGGCGGCCGCGGCGGCGGCGCAGGCGGTGTGCGCGCCGGTCGTGGCGGTGTTGTCGGCACGGGTGAGCCTGGTGGCGGTGCCGTGCAATCTGCTCGCGGAGTGCGCGCTGGCCCCGGCGACCGTGCTGGGGTTCGCCGCGCTGGTGGTGGCGCCGGTGGCGATGCCGGTGGCCGAGGCGCTGGCGTGGTGCGCGGGCTGGCCCGCCGGGTGGATCGCGGGCATCGCCCGCACCGGGGCGGCGCTGCCCGGCGCGGGGGTGGACTGGCCGGGGAGCTGGGCCGGGGCCGGACTCCTGCTGTGCGTCACGGTGGCTCTCGTGGTGGTGGGGCGGCGGCTGGTGCGCCATCCCTGGTTGTGCCTGGCCGGCGGGTTGCTGCTGGTGGTGGCGGTGGTGCAGCCGCCCCCGCTGACCCGGGTGATCACCGGCTGGCCGCCGCCGGGCTGGCGGCTGGCCCTGTGCGACGTGGGGCAGGGTGACGCGACCGTGCTCGCGGCGGGCGAGGGCACCGGCGTCGTGGTGGACGCCGGACCGGACCCGGCCCTGGTGGACCGGTGCCTGCGCGGACTGGGCGTGACGCGGGTGCCGCTCGTCGTGCTCACCCACTTCCACGCCGACCATGTGGCCGGACTGCCCGGAGTGCTGCGCGGGCGCGCGGTGGGGGCCCTTCAGACCACGGGGTACGAAGAGCCCGCCGACCAGGCCGCGTTCGTCCGGCGAGAGGCCGCCGCGCGGGGGATCCCGGTGACCCGGGCGGTCGCCGGAGAGCGGCGGCGCGCCGGAGACCTGTCCTGGCAGGTGCTGTGGCCGCCGCCCTCCGCACCGGCGCCGGAGGGGCCGAACGACGCCAGCGTCGCCCTGCTGGTGCGGACGGCGGGGCTGCGGATGCTGCTGCTCGGCGACCTGGAACCCCCGGCCCAGCAGGCCCTGCTGCGGACCCCGGCGGCACCACTGCTCGACGGCGTCGACGTCCTCAAAGTCGCCCACCACGGTTCCGCCTACCAGGACGTGGAGTTGCTGCGCCGCACCGCACCGCGCCTGGCGCTCGTCTCCGCGGGAGCGGACAATCCCTACGGGCACCCCGCACCCAGCACCCTGGCCGCGCTGCGGGCGACCGGCGCGGCGGTGCTGCGCACGGACCGGGACGGGACGGTCGCGGTGATCGGTGCGGGCGGCGAGATACGGGTGGCGCGGGACTGAGGGCACGGCCGGCCGACCAGCCGACCAGCCGGTCAGCCAGCCAGTCAGTCGGCCAGCCAGCCGGTCAGTCGGCCAGCCGCACCGTGACACCCGGCCGCCGCAGGTCCTTGCACCGGGCATGATCAACCGACGGACCACCGCCACCGCCACCGCCACGGCCTTGACCGCCGCCTCCCTGGGCACCGCCCTCGCCGGCGCCGCCCCCGCCTCCGCCGGCGGCATCGGCGACTTCCTCTCGCCCGCTTTCGGCACCTCCTGCGCCAACCACCACACCGGCGCCCACGCGCGGGGAGCGACCACCCACGGCACCGGCACCGCCGACGGCAACCTCGCCGGCCTCCCCGTGGGCAGCGCGCTCAACCAGTGCGGTGGCGCCGACGCGCCGCTGTCCTCGCACGACCGCGGAGTCTGCGTGATCACCCAGTGGTTCTCGGGCACCAACATCCGGTCCGGCCACATGTCGAAGGACGCGGCCGGTGTGTCCGCCGACACCGTGAACCAGGTGATCACCCTGCTCAGCGAAGCAAACGTCGATGCCACGAAGCCCGTCACCGAGGGCGCGTGCGGCTGACGCGAGCTGTGGTCGAGGCAGCCGGCGTCGAGGGCGCGACACACTGAGGTCATGAACTCGGCTGAGGTTGACGCGTATCTGCGCCGGCTGGGCGCCGCCCGCCCGGACCGGCCCACTCTCGACGCCCTGCGCGAGCTGCATCTGTGCCATCTGCGGACCGTGCCCTTCGAGAACCTGTCGATCCACCTCGGTGAGGAGATCGCGCTCGACGAGAAGCGTCTGCTGGACAAGGTGGTGGGCGCGCGGCGGGGCGGGTTCTGCTATGAACTCAACGGGCTGTTCGCCGGGTTGCTGGACGCGCTGGGCTTCGGGGTGACACTGCTGGCGGCGCGGGTCCACGGGGCGCGGGGGCGGCTGGGCATCCCGTACGACCATCTCGCGCTGCGGGTGCGGACGGCGGACGCGGGGGACTGGCTGGCCGACGTCGGGTTCGGGGCGCACAGCCACTTCCCGCTGTCGTGGCGGGACCGGCGGGAACAGGACGATCCCGGAGGCTCCTTCCGTATCGCGGAGGCCGGGCCGGACGCGGCAGGGGCCGGGGGCGGGGCGGGCGCGGGGGAGACGGGCGACCTGGACCTGCTGAAGGACGGCGAGCGGGAGTACCGGCTGGAGACCCGGCCGCGGCTGCTCGCCGACTTCGTGACCGGGGCCTGGTGGCACAGCACCTCGCCGGAGTCCCCCTTCACGCGGAAGCTGGTGTGCACGCGGGTCACGGAGGACGGCGGCCGGATCACGCTCAGCGGACGCACGCTGAAGGTGACGGCGGCGGACGGCGCGCGGGAGGAGCGCGAGTACGGCGAGGGGGAGGACGAGGCGGTACTGGCGGTGTACCGGGAGCGGTTCGGGATCGAGCTGGAGAGGGTGCCGAGGGTCGCCGGGGGCGCGTGAAGCGACCGTGGAGGGCGCGCCACCCTGGCTGGGAGGGCGTGACCTCCGGACGCCCGAGCCTCCGGCCGCGGGCGGCCTGCCGGGCGACGGCGGACTGCCCCGGACCGTGGCGGAGAATGTTGCCGTGAGTGATGTGAGACATGTGCTGGTACTGCCCGACCGTGACGCCGCGGAGGAGGCGGCCGAGGCGCTGGGGGAGCGGTTCGGGCTCGACGAGGAGCCGCAGCTGGTGCGGGACGCGCTGGCCGGGGAGGACGACGCCGAGGACGCCCAGTGGCTGGTCGTCGTGGCCGACGAGGACGAGCGGCTGGACCCCCGCGAGCTGGACGAGTTCGCCGGGCAGTGGGAGGGGTGGCGTGAGGAGCCGTAGGACGTGAGCCGCGGGCCGGCCGGCCTCCGCTGTCGGTCCGCCGTTGTCAGTGCCCCGTGCCATGCTTGTCCCGATGGCCAGGAAATCCGCGAATGACGACCCCCTCGCCCCGGTGACGCTCGCCGTGGGCCAGGAGGACCTGCTGCTCGACCGTGCCGTGCGGGAGGTGGTGGCTGCCGCCAGGGCCGCCGACGCCGACACGGACGTACGTGACCTGACCCCGGATCAGTTGCAGCCCGGCACCCTCGCCGAGCTGACCAGCCCGTCGCTCTTCGCGGAGCGCAAGGTCGTGGTCGTACGCAACGCGCAGGACCTGTCCGCGGACACGGTCAAGGACGTCAAGGCGTACCTCGGCGCGCCGGCCGAGGAGATCACGCTGGTGCTGCTGCACGCGGGCGGCGCCAAGGGCAAAGGGCTGCTGGACGCCGCGCGCAAGGCGGGTGCGCGGGAGGTGGCCTGCCCGAAGATGACGAAGCCGGCGGACCGGCTGGCGTTCGTCCGGCAGGAGTTCCGGGCCACCGGGCGCTCCGCCACCCCCGAGGCCTGCCAGGCGCTCGTCGACGCCATCGGCAGCGACCTGCGCGAGCTGGCGTCCGCCGTGTCGCAGCTGGTCGCCGATGTCGAGGGCACCATCGACGAGGCCGTCGTCGGGCGGTACTACACCGGCCGCGCCGAGGCGTCGAGCTTCACCGTCGCCGACCGGGCGGTCGAGGGCCGGACGGCCGAGGCGCTGGAGGCGCTGCGCTGGTCGCTGGCCACCGGGGTCGCCCCTGTGCTGATCACCAGCGCGCTCGCCCAGGGCGTCCGCGCGATCGGCAAGCTGTCCTCCGCGCGCGGCGGCCGGCCCGCCGACCTCGCGCGTGAGCTGGGCATGCCGCCGTGGAAGATCGACCGGGTCCGCCAGCAGATGCGGGGCTGGACCCCGGACGGGGTGGCGGTCGCGCTGCGGGCCGTCGCGGAGGCCGACGCCGGTGTGAAGGGCGGCGGCGACGACCCGGAGTACGCCCTGGAGAAGGCGGTCGTGACGATCGCGCGGGCGGCCCGCTCCAGAGGACGGGCGTAGCGAGACGGAGGCCGGGCGGGGCCCAGAGGTCAGGCGCGGCCGGGGGATCAGCACGCCCCATAGGCCAGGCGCGGCTGTCCGGGGAGCAGGCACCGCCCGGAGGCCGGCCACGGCTGCTCGGAGCACATCCGGAGGGGTTACGCGCGGTCCGGAGGGCGGGCGTCGCCGCGAGGGAGGACAATCGGCCGTATCAGCCGTACATCGCCGACGAAGGAGAGGTGGCGATCGCCATGGCTGAACACCCGCACGCCCAACTCGTACGCAAGGGCTTCGAAGCGTTCACGCGCGGGGACATGGACACCCTGCGCGGACTGATGACCGCGGACTGCACCCACCACGTGCCCGGCACCCACCCGCTGTCCGGTGACTTCAAGGGCCAGGACGCGATCATCGACATGTATCGCCGGATGGACGAGATGACCGGCGGGAACATGCGGGTCGAGCTGCGTGGCGTCGCCGTGGACGGCCGGGGCCACGCGGTCGGCATGGCCCTGTTCACGGCGGACCGCGACGGCAAGCACATCGAGGACTACGGTGCCCTCGTCTTCCGCATCGTCGGCGACAAGATCAGCGACATCGACGAGTGCGTGCAGGACATGGACGCGAACAACGACTTCTGGTCCTGACTGTCACGGAACAGCCGAAGGCCCCGCCCCCCGCCCTGGGGAAGGGCGAGGCGGCGGGGCCTTCGGATCAAGCTGCTGAGACCGTTCCCGCGTGGCGAACGCAGGCCGCGAACGGACTCGGGGTGCCGGTCGGGAGCGGATGAGAGAGGGCCCGCCCTGGGTCCGCCCGGCGATCAGACCAGATAAGGGGTTCAGCCCTTGAGGGACGCGACCTTGGCAGCCAGGGCCGACTTCTTGTTGGCGGCCTGGTTCTTGTGGATGACGCCCTTCGAGACGGCCTTGTCGAGCTGACGCGCGGCGGCGCGCTGGTACTCGGTGGCCTTCTCGACGTCACCCGCGGCAGCGGCCTCGCGGGCCTTGCGGATCGCGGTCTTCAGGGAGGACTTGACGGCCTTGTTGCGCAGCCGGGCCTTCTCGTTGGTCTTGATCCGCTTGATCTGGGACTTGATGTTCGCCACGAATGAGCCTTTTCAGGTTCAGGCACGGGCGAGAGGGATCCGGAGTGGATCCCGCGTCCCGTGCCAGGTGATTTCTTGGGGTCGTGCCTCGCGCTGAGAGGGCATGAGACACAGCCCCCTACACTACCAGCGGCCCTTCCGGTGGCCCAAACCGGTCGCCGCGCCGCACCCGTGGGACCATGGAGGCTACGTAACGATCCGACCCGAGGCATAAGGCGCCTCAAGAGACAGGACCCTGCGTGCCCGCGACCCCTAACAATGTGCCCGAGCCGAGCCGTACCGACCCGGCTCTGATCCGCAATTTCTGCATCATCGCGCACATCGACCACGGCAAGTCCACGCTCGCCGACCGGATGCTCCAGCTGACCGGCGTCGTCGAGCAGCGGCAGATGCGCGCCCAGTACCTCGACCGCATGGACATCGAGCGCGAGCGCGGCATCACGATCAAGTCCCAGGCGGTGCGTCTGCCGTGGGCCCCGACCCACGACAAGAGCAACACGCACATCCTCAACATGATCGACACCCCGGGGCACGTCGACTTCACCTACGAGGTCTCGCGGTCGCTCGCCGCCTGCGAGGGGACCATCCTCCTCGTCGACGCCGCCCAGGGCATCGAGGCGCAGACCCTCGCCAACCTCTACCTGGCGATGGAGAACGACCTCACGATCATCCCCGTCCTGAACAAGATCGACCTGCCGGCCGCGCAGCCCGAGAAGTTCGCCGAGGAGCTGGCGAACCTGGTCGGCTGCGAGCCGGGCGACGTGCTGAAGGTCTCCGCGAAGACCGGTCTGGGTGTCGAGGCGCTGCTGGACAAGGTCGTCGCCGAGATCCCGCCGCCGGTCGGCGTCAAGGACGCCCCCGCCCGCGCGATGATCTTCGACTCGGTCTACGACTCCTACCGCGGCGTCGTGACGTACGTCCGTGTCATCGACGGCCAGCTCAACAAGCGCGAGCGCATCCGGATGATGTCGACCGGCGCCACCCACGAGCTGCTGGAGATCGGCACCAACTCGCCCGAGATGCTGCCCGCCGACGGCCTGGGCGTCGGCGAGGTGGGCTATCTGATCACCGGTGTGAAGGACGTCCGCCAGTCCAAGGTCGGTGACACCGTCACCAGCCAGCACAAGGGCGCCACCGAGGCGCTCGGCGGCTACAAGGACCCGAAGCCGATGGTCTTCTCGGGTCTGTATCCGCTGGACGGCTCCGACTACCCCGAGCTGCGCGAGGCGCTGGACAAGCTCCAGCTCAACGACGCCGCGCTCGTCTACGAGCCGGAGACCTCCGCGGCCCTCGGCTTCGGCTTCCGCGTCGGCTTCCTCGGCCTGCTCCACCTGGACGTGATCCGCGAGCGCCTGGAGCGCGAGTTCGGCCTGGACCTGATCGCCACCGCGCCCAACGTGGTCTACCGCGTGATCATGGAGGACGGCACCGAGGTCGTCGTCACCAACCCGAGCGAGTTCCCCGAGGGGAAGATCGCCGAGGTGTACGAGCCGGTCGTGCGGGCGACGATCCTCGCCCCGACCGAGTTCATCGGCGCGATCATGGAGCTGTGCCAGACCCGCCGCGGCACCCTGCTCGGCATGGACTACCTTTCCGAGGACCGCGTCGAGATCCGCTACACGCTCCCCCTCGCGGAGATCGTCTTCGACTTCTTCGACCAGCTGAAGTCAAAGACCCGCGGCTACGCCTCCCTCGACTACGAGCCCACGGGCGAGCAGTCCAGCTCCCTGGTCAAGGTCGACATCCTGCTGCACGGCGACAAGGTGGACGCCTTCTCGGCGATCACGCACAAGGACCAGGCGTACGCGTACGGCGTGCGGCTCGTCGCCAAGCTCAAGGAGCTGATCCCGCGGCAGAACTTCGAGGTGCCGGTGCAGGCCGCCATCGGCTCCCGGGTGATCGCCCGCGAGACCATCCGCGCCATCCGCAAGGACGTCCTCGCCAAGTGCTACGGCGGTGACATCTCCCGTAAGCGGAAGCTGCTGGAGAAGCAGAAGGAGGGCAAGAAGCGGATGAAGATGGTGGGTTCCGTGGAGGTTCCGCAGGAGGCCTTCATCGCGGTGCTCTCCAGCGATGACGGCGCGGCATCCGCCAAGGGTAAGAAGTAACCAGGAGTAACCGCGCCGGTTCACCGGTAAATCGGACGCTGAGGGGCCCGTCGTACGAAAGTGCGGCGGGCCCCGTCGTATGAGCGGGGTGTCTCCGCGGGGAAAGCTCTGGTGAAAGTGACAGGCCTCGGAGTCTTACGCAGCGGCCGGTCGGGCTCTACCCTGTCCCTGCTCGTGGTTACTCGCGAGTTAAACAACGCGCCGTGAGTGAAAAGCCCCACCGATATAGCCGTACGGACACCCGCAACAGCCCACTGAGCCAGTCCCACAGAGCCACCCCTAGAGCCAGCCCCCACAGAGCCACCCCATAGAGCCAGCCCCACTGAGCCAGCCGCACCGTCGCGGGCCCCGGAGGATGTCGTGACCGACACACAGACCCTGATCGAGAACCGTCCGCCGTCCGTCGCGGGCCTCTTCCTGGAGCGCGTGGCCGCCACCCCGGACGCGGAGGCCTACCGCTACCCGGTGCCGCCGGCCTCCGGGCAGGGTCCCGACGACTGGAAGTCGCTGAGCTGGGCACAGGCCGCCGAGCGGGTGCACGCCATCGCGGCCGGGCTGATCGAGCTGGGCGTCCAGCCGGAGCAGCGGGTCGCGCTGGCCTCCGCCACCCGCATCGAGTGGATCCTCGCCGACCTCGGCATCATGTGCGCGGGCGCCGCCACCACCACGATCTACCCGCAGACCAACGCCGACGAGTCGGCCTTCATCCTCGCCGACTCCGGCAGCCGGGTGCTGATCGCGGAGAACGCCGAGCAGCTCGCCAAGGCGCGGGAGAAGCGCGCCGAGCTGCCCGAGCTGACCCATGTCGTGGTCATCGACCCCGCCGGCGTCGAGACCGGCGACTGGGTGCTCACCCTCGACGAGCTCCAGGCCCGCGGCGCCGCCCGGCTGGAGAAGGACCCCGAGCTGATCGAGCAGCGGGTCGGCGCGATCACCAAGGACCAGCTGGCCACCCTCATCTACACCTCCGGCACCACCGGCCGCCCCAAGGGCGTGCGGCTGCCGCACGACAACTGGTCGTACATGGCGAAGGCGATCGCCGCGACCGGCCTGGTCGGCCCCGACGACGTGCAGTACCTGTGGCTGCCGCTCGCGCACGTCTTCGGCAAGGTGCTCACCTCCGGGCAGATCGAGGTCGGCCACGTCACCGCCGTCGACGGCCGCGTCGACAAGATCATCGAGAACCTGCCGGTCGTCCAGCCGACGTACATGGCGGCCGTCCCGCGCATCTTCGAGAAGGTCTACAACGGCGTCGCCGCCAAGGCGCGGGCCGGCGGCCCCGCCAAGTACAAGATCTTCCAGTGGGCCGCCGAGGTCGCCCGCGAGTACGCCAAGGTCACCCAGGACAACTTCCGCCGCACCGGCACCGCCAGCGCCCCCTTCGGGCTGTCGGCCAAGCACAAGGTCGCCGACAAGCTCGTCTACTCCAAGCTGCGCGAGGCGTTCGGCGGCCGGCTGCGCGCCTGCGTCTCCGGCTCCGTCGCCCTCGCCCCCGAGATCGGCTACTTCTTCTCCGGCGCCGGCATCCACATCCTGGAGGGCTACGGCCTCACCGAGTCCTCCGCCGCCTCCTTCGTCAACCCCGGCGAGGCCTACCGCACCGGCACGGTCGGCAAGCCGCTGCCCGGCACCGAGGTGCGCATCGCCGAGGACGGCGAGATCCTGCTGCGCGGCCCCGGCATCATGGAGGGCTACCACGGGCTGCCCGAGAAGACCGCCGAGGTGCTGGAGCCGGACGGCTGGTTCCACACCGGCGACATCGGTGAGCTGTCCGCCGACGGCTACCTGCGCATCACCGACCGCAAGAAGGACCTGTTCAAGACCTCCGGCGGCAAGTACGTCGCGCCGACCGAGATCGAGGGCTCCTTCAAGGCGATCTGCCCGTACGTCTCCAACATCCTGGTCCACGGCGCCGACCGGAACTTCTGCACCGCGCTGATCGCGCTCGACGAGATGGCGCTCCTCGGCTGGGCGAAGGAGAACGGCCTGGAGGGCAAGTCGTACGCCGAGATCGTCGCCGCGCCGCAGACGGTCGCGATGGTCGACGGCTACGTCAAGCAGCTCAACGAGGGCCTTCAGCGCTGGCAGACCATCAAGAAGTTCCGGCTGCTGCCGCGCGACCTCGACGTCGAGCACGGCGAGATCACCCCGAGCCTCAAGCTCAAGCGGCCGGTCGTGGAGCGGGAGTACAAGCACCTGATCGAGGAGATGTACGAGGGCACCCGCGAGGCGTAGCCCCCGAGGCCCCGGCGCCGCCAGGCCCGGTCCGGCCTCGCCTCGCCCCCCGGCCCAGTCCGGCCCGGTCCCGTCCGGAACAGACTGGGCCAGGGGCATAGGTCAGACGCTCGGATCCGGCCGTCAACAGTCCGGATTCGACCAGGTGCGGTGCACGGTTCTCACTCATGACGGACCACTTCGATAACTCCGCGCGTTCGGGCGGGGTCGGTCTGTCACCCTGTCGGCAGCATCGACCGACTGCCCGGGGAGCTGGAGATGGGGGCCATACCGACACAGCGGGAGTCTTTGAGGCCCTCGGAGACCGACGCCGTCCTCGCGCACCCGCCGGAGCGGTGGGAGGCCCGCGCGACCCTGGCCGGCGGCCCCCACGCGCCGGGCGCCGCCCGTCGGCTGCTGCGCACCGCGTTACGCGAGTGGGCCGACCTCGGGCTGCCCGGCGCCGACCGGGCCGGCGAGGACGCGGCCGTGGTCGTCAGCGAGCTGGTCACCAACGCCGTCGTGCACGCCGGCACCGACGTGGACCTCGTCTGCCGGCTGGAGCCGGACACCGGCGCGCTCGTCGTCGAGATCTCCGACCGCCACCCCTCCCGCGCCCCGCGCGACGGCGCCGCCGACCCCGGCCACGGCACCCCCGAGTACGGCCGAGGCCTGCGCCTCGTCGCCGCCCTCTGCGAATCCTGGGGCGTCACCTACCGCCGGGGCGCCAAGACGGTGTGGGCGCGCCTGACCGGCGAGGACCACCCGGACCCGGACGACTCCGGTCCCGGTTCGGGTTCCGGCGCCGGCTCCGGCTCCGGCGACTCCCTCGCCACCGCGGGGCTCCTCGCCCCCGTACCCCGGCGCGCCGAACGCGACCGCGAGTGGCTCGGGCGCGGCGCGCTCTCCTTCCTCGCCGAGGCGTCCGACCTGCTCGCCGGGCAGCTCGACGAGGACCTGGTCGCCGCCCTCACCGGCCAGTTGCTCGTGCCCCGGCTCGCCGACTGGTGCGCGATCTGGCTGGAGGACGAGTCCATGGGCCGCGGCCGCCGCACCGACGGCGGCACCGGCGTCCCCGGCCCCCGCCTGGCCCGCGTCTGGCACGCCAGCGAGGACCACATGGAGAACCTGCGCCTGGCCCTGGAGAAGGAACCGCCCCCGGTGAACGACGAACCCGACGCCGGCGGCCCGATGCCCTATCCCTGGCCGGCCGAGGCGCTGGACCCACCCGGCCGACCGGGCGCACCGCGGCCCGCCACAGGCGCCACCGAGGGCACCACCCCCGGCGGCAGCGGAGGCACAGCGAGCACCGAAGGGCAGGGAGGCACCGCCCTCGCCTTCCGGCTCGTCGCCGGCGGGCGTCCCCTCGGCTCGCTCGTCGTCGGACGGGCCGGGACCGACGCGCTGCCCGGTGAGGTCACCGGGCTGGTCGAGGACCTCAGCCGCAGGGTGGCGCTGGCCATCGGGGCGGCCCGGCAGTACGCCCGGCAGGTCACCATCAGCGCCGTACTCCAGCGCGGACTGCTGCCCGGCGCGGTCGCCGAGATCCCCGGCATGCGCAGCGCACTCGTCCACGAGCCCTGCGACAAGGGCGGACCCAGCGGCGACTTCTACGACCTCTTCCCCGCGGGCGACGGCCGCTGGTGCTTCGCCGTGGGAGACGTGCAGGGCAAGGGTCCCGAGGCGGCCGTCGTCATCGGACTGGCCCGGCCCTGGCTGCGGCTGCTCGCCCGCGAGGGCTACCGCGTCGCCGACGTCCTCGACCGCCTCAACCAGCTCCTCCTCGACGACGCCACCGAGGCCGCCGACGCCGCCGCCCGCGCCCTGGCCGGCCCGGTGGCCCCCGGCGACGGCCCGCAGACCCGCTTCCTGTCCCTCCTCTACGGCGAGCTGGTCCCCTTCGACGGCGGTGTCCGCTGCACCCTCGCCGCCGCCGGACACCCGCTGCCCCTCCTCCTCGGCCCCGACGGCGACGTCCGCACCGTCGCCCGCCCGCAGACTCTGCTGGGCGTCGTCGAGGACGAGACGTACACCGGCGAGACCTTCGAGCTGCGCCCCGGCGACACCCTGCTCTGCGTCACCGACGGCGTCACCGAGCGCCGCTGCGGCACCCGCCAGTTCGACGACGGCGACGGGCTGGCGGCGGCGCTGGCCGGGTGCGCGGGGCTGAGCGCGGAGCTGATCGCCGAACGGATCCGGCAGCAGGTGCACGACTTCGGCGGCACCCCGCCCGAGGACGATCTCGCGCTGCTCGTCCTCCAGGCGGAGCGACCGTCGTAGGCCGGGACAGGAGGAGACCTGACAGACAGGCCGGACCGGACGGGTCAGGACCACGGACGCGTCAGGACCGGCCGGGTGAGGACGGGCCGGCGGTGCGGGACAATGGAGGACATGCCTTCCGCACTCCCCGACGGCGAGCCCGTCCCCGCCGACGGCGCGCTGCCCGCGTCCGCGCTCGCCGGGGCCGCCGACCGCCCCCTCGGGTTCTACCTGCACGTCCCCTACTGCGCGACCCGCTGCGGCTACTGCGACTTCAACACCTACACCGCCACCGAGCTGCGCGGCACCGGCGGCGTCCTCGCCTCCCGCGACAACTACGCCGACACGCTCGTCGAGGAGATCCGGCTCGCCCGCAAGGTCCTCGGCGACGACCCGCGCGAGGTCCGCACCGTCTTCGTCGGCGGCGGTACGCCCACCCTGCTGGCCGCCGCCGATCTCGTACGGATGCTGGGGGCGATCCGCGACGAGTTCGGGCTCGCGGCCGACGCGGAGGTGACGACGGAGGCGAACCCGGAGTCCGTGGACCCCGCCTACCTCGCCGAGCTGCGGGAAGGCGGCTTCAACCGGATCTCCTTCGGCATGCAGAGCGCGCGGCAGCACGTGCTGAAGGTGCTGGACCGCACGCACACCCCCGGGCGCCCCGAGGCATGCGTCGCCGAGGCCCGCGCGGCCGGCTTCGCGCACGTCAACCTCGACCTGATCTACGGCACCCCCGGCGAGTCCGACGACGACTGGCGTGCCTCCCTGGACGCCGCCCTCGGCGCCGGCCCCGACCACATCTCGGCGTACGCCCTGATCGTCGAGGAGGGCACCCAGCTGGCCCGGCGGATCCGCCGCGGCGAGATCCCGATGACCGACGACGACGTCCACGCCGACCGCTACCTCATCGCCGAGGAGCGGCTTTCGGCCGCGGGCTTCGACTGGTACGAGGTCTCCAACTGGGCCACCTCCGAGGCGGGCCGCTGCCTGCACAACGAGCTGTACTGGCGCGGCGCGGACTGGTGGGGCGCGGGCCCCGGCGCCCACTCCCACGTCGGCGGCGTGCGCTGGTGGAACGTGAAGCACCCCGGCGCGTACGCGGCGGCACTCGCGCAGGGCCGCTCCCCGGGCGCCGGCCGGGAACTCCTCTCCGAGGAGGACCGCCGGGTCGAGCGCATCCTCCTGGAACTGCGCCTGCGCGAGGGCGCCCCGCTGAGCCTCCTGCACGAGAAGGGCCTGAAGGCATCCCGCCGAGCGCTGTCCGAGGGACTGCTCCAGGAGGAACCGTACGAGCGGGGGCACGCGGTGCTGACCCTGCGGGGGCGGTTGCTGGCGGACGCGGTGGTCAGGGATCTGGTGGACTGAGGTGGTATCCCCGGACCACCCGACCATCCGACCATCGGTCCGGGAGCGGCGCACGTGCCCGTCAGATGTCTGCGAACGCCGGTCGGGGGACGCCTCCGGATGCCACGATGTGGGCCACCAGCGGTTGCCAGGGGGGGGCCACATGCGAGTCGAGGTGCGGGTCGGTGCGGAGTCGGCGGAGCTTCGCTCCCTGTACCGGTGGCTGAGGGCGGACGAGGAGCTGCGCTCCGCCCGCATCAGCCTGTCCGGCACGGGCGCGGCGCCGGGTGAGATGGGCTCCGCCCTGGACGTCATCGAGGTGCTTCTGGACAACGCCTGGTCGGCCGCGTCGCTGGCGGTGGCCGTGATGGCGTGGAGACAGACGCGTCCGGGCCCGGGCCGGGCCACGCTGCGCGTCGGGCAGACCGAGATCGAGATCAGCGGCGCCGACGAGGAGCAGGTGCGGCGTCTGGTCGCCCTGTGCGCGCAGGTGGACGACGGCCAGGATCCCGCCGCCGCGACCGGCGCGGGCGAGGACGCGAGCGCGTAGGCGACCATGGCGTCGATGCCCAGCCCCGCCGGGAGCCGTGCCGTGCTCATCGGCGTCAGCCGTTACGACCACCTGACCGACGTGCCCAACGTGGAGCGCAACCTGGGGGACCTGCGGCGCCTGCTGACCAGCCCCCGGTCGTGGAACCTGCCCGAGGAGAACTGCCTCGTCATCCCCGACCCCGCCGATGACCAGCAGGTGCTCGTGGCGGTGCAGAAGGCCGCGGAGCAGGCCACCGACGCCCTGCTGGTCTACTACGCGGGTCACGGCCAGATCGACTCCGACGAGGAGGAGTTCTTCCTCACTCTCCCCGGCAGCCGGCCCCACACCATGTGGACCGGCATCGAGTACCGGTATCTGCGCCGTGAGATCCAGAAGTCGAGAGCCCGGGCGCGCATGGTCATCCTGGACTGCTGTTACGCCGATCGCGCCACGATGAGTGGTGATGACATCGACCTGGCCGAGAAAGCCGCGGCCGACGGCACCTGCGTCCTGGCCGCAGCCGCGGGGAAAGCCCAGTTCGAAGAGGCGGAGCGCCACACCTTCTTCACCGGCGAGCTGCTCGACATCCTGACGCATGGCGTTCCGGGCGGGCCCCCGCTGCTGGACGCCGACAGCGTGTTCCGGGTCGCCCGCGACAACCTGGTCCGGCGTGGAAAGCCCAGGCCGACCATGAAAACGAGCAACACGGCCGCCGCTGTGCCGCTGGCCTGCAATACGCAGTACGCGTCGCCCGCCGACGTCCCACGGCAACCGGCACGGAAGCAGCCTTCCAGCACACCGGTCGAGGCGGAGGACACCACGGTGCGCTTCACCCGACGCCACAGCTGCCTGGCCGGGTTGCTCCTGCTGTTCGCCCTCCTTCTGGTCCTGGCCGCCGGCGGCCTCACCGTCGGTGATCCCCTCTTGGTCTACAAGGGCTTCAGAGGTCGGATCCCCGCCGGAGATCCGCGTGAGGACGTGATCGCCTACAGCGTGCTGTCGGTGTTGGCAGTCGGCTGGCTCGGCTTCCGGTTCCTGTTCGCCCCGTACGAGCTGCGTATCTCCGCGGAGGGTGTTCAGGTGCGGCGTAGATCGGACGAACGGTGGGTGGCCCGCTACTCCTGGCACCGCGTCCTCGAGGCCCGCGTCGAGTGGGTGCCGGCACGTCGACACGGGCACGGACCGTTTCTGCTCTTGCTCCGGTTGCGTGAGGGAACGCCTGCCCAGCTTCCGCGGGCGGCCCGGCGCGCCGGGCGACGGTGGGGGCTCGACGGTTCCTGCGTCGCCGATCTGGGCCGTCTCGCCTGCACACCGCACGAGGTCGACCAGGCCCTCGAACGCTTCGCTCCCCGCGACGTGTGGACCCGGACGCAGGCGGCTCAACGCGCCGGATACACCGCACCCACGCCCACCGAGATCCGCCCGGCGACGACGCTGCACGGCACGACGCGCCGCGCACTCCTGGGCGTCCTCACCCTTGTCCTCACCGCCATCGCCCTGGTCCCCGCCGTGATCGTCCCCGCCGCCGTCCCCGCGCCCCGGTACGGATGGGCGTTCGTCCCGATGGCCCTGTGGACGCTCTTCCTGCTGGTCCCCGCGCTGCTGCCGGCCCTGCTGCTGTGGCATGGCGGAAGCCTGTCCATCGGTCCCGACGGCATCTCTCACTCGAGCAGGCGCGGCACCCGGCACTGGACCTGGGACCGGATCGACCGCGTCGGCATCGTGTCCTGGCGGCGGCGCACCCCGGCGAGCGGGGCCGTGTTCCTCAGGCCGCGCGACCTGCCGTCGTCCCGTCCGGCCAAAGGCGTCGACGCGCTGCTCGCCCCCCTGGAAGCCCGATTCGGTGGCGTCCTCGTCTGCGACCTTTTCTCCATGGGGATCTCCCGTGAGGAATTCGAGACTGTCGTCCGCCGGTATGCCGGGGACCTGTGGGACCCCCACCCCCGCCCGCACGGGATCGTCCGGGACGACCAGCACGCGGCCCACTACGAAGGCGACTTCGCGGGGCCGCGTAGCTGGGTGGCGGCGATCGGTGCCGTCACAGCGACGTCCGTCCTCGGCGGCATCACCGGGAACCTGGTCGGGGACCCTCACTCCACCGACCCTTGGCTCGGCGGAGTGATGGCCTACACGTTCCTGCTCGCCGGCTGCCTCCCGTTCCTCGTGCTGCGCTCCCGGCTCACCGTGCGGATCGACCACCGGACGTTCGTCCTCGAGTCACGCGCCCGCCGGCTGACCATCCCCTGGGACCATGTCGACGCGACAGAGCGCCTCACCTCGGGGTCCGGCAAGAACACGCCCGACGACGTGGTCCTGTGGCTTCGTCCCGAGGACGCCTCCGGCTACCGCGGCTACTCGCGGTTGGGAGCGCACCTGAAGGGAGTCGAGCTGCGCATCGCCACCCTCCGTTCCAAGGGAGCCATGGACATCCCCGCCGAGCAGGTGGACGCCGCGCTGCGGCGGTTCGGCCCGGAGCGCTTCCGGTCCGGCGCGCCCGCGGCCGGAAGCGCAGGCCTCCCCCTGACCAGGGCAGCCCGGCGGAGGACACCCCCTAGGCCGGTGGTGCCGTGACGAAGTCGATCAGTTCCTCCACCCGGCCCAGCAGTTCCGGCTCCAGGTCCTTGTAAGACCCCACCCGCTTCAGGATCGCCTGCCACACCGCCCCGGTGTTGTCCGACGGCCAGCCCAGCGCCCGGCACACCCCGGTCTTCCAGTCCTGGCCCTTCGGGACCTCGGGCCAGGCCGGGATGCCCAGGGCGGACGGTTTCACCGCCTGCCAGATGTCGATGTACGGGTGGCCGACCACGAGGGCGTGCTCGCTGGTCACCGACTGGGCGATCCGCCACTCCTTGGAGCCCGGCACCAGGTGGTCCACGAGGACGCCGAGGCGGGCGTCCGGTCCGGGGGCGAAGGAGTCGACGACCGCCGGGAGGTCGTCCACGCCCTCCAGGTACTCCACGACCACGCCCTCGATGCGCAGGTCGTCGCCCCACACCTTCTCGACCAGCTCGGCGTCGTGGCGGCCCTCGACGTAGATACGGCCGGCGCGGGCCACGCGGGCGCGGGCGCCGGGGACGGCGACGGAGCCGGAGGCGGTGCGGGCGGGCCGTACCGGAGCCGGGGACGGCGGCCGGACGAGGGTGACCACCTTGCCCTCCAGCAGGAAGCCGCGCGGCTCCAGCGGGAACACCCGGTGCTTGCCGAAGCGGTCCTCCAGGGTGACCGTGCCCGCCTCACAGCGGATGACCGCGCCGCAGAAGCCGGTCGCGGGCTCCTCGACCACCAGGCCGGGCTCGGCCGGGACCTCGGGGACCGGCTGGGGCTTCTTCCAGGGCGGTGTCAGGTCGGGGGAGTACTGGCGCATTCGAATGACGATATGGACACCGCCGGACGGGTTCAGCGCGACACGCCGAAACGGGCCGCCAGGGCGTCGCGCTGGCGCCGCACGAACGCCGCGTCGACCACGGCGCCGTGCCCGGGGACGTAGAGCGCGTCCTCGCCGCCGAGGGCCAGCAGCCGGTCCAGGGCGTCCGGCCAGCGGGACGGGACGGCGTCGGGGCCGGCCTGGGGCTCGCCGGACTCCTCGACCAGGTCGCCGCAGAACACGACCTCCGTCTCGCCGGGGACGAGGACGGCCAGGTCGTGCGCGGTGTGCCCGGGGCCGACGTTCGCCAGCAGCACCTGGCGGCCGCCGCCCAGGTCGAGGGTCCACTCGCCGGAGACGTGATGGCGGGGCGCGACCAGCGCGTCCGCGGCCTCCGCCGCCGTCGCCTCGTCCAGACCGTTGCGGACGGCGTCGGCCCGCAGCTCCTCCCGGGCCCGCCGCGAGGTGAGCGCCGCGTCCACGCCGACCGCCCCGTACACCTCCGCGCCCGCCAGCGCGGCGGCGCCGAAGACATGGTCGAAGTGGGGGTGGGTGAGCGCGAGATGGGTCACACGCCGGCCGGAGATCTCCTCCGCCCCGGCCCGCAGCCGGGCGCCCTCCGCGAGGCCGGACCCCGCGTCGATCAGCAGCGCCGTGCCCTCGCCCAGGACCAGGCCCGCCGTGCAGTCCCAGCCCGGCAGGCGGCACCGGCCGACCCCGGTCGCCAGCCGTTCCCACCCCAGCTCTTCCCAAGTCACCGTCATACCCGCGACGCTAACGGGGACCGCCCCGGCCGCACGACCTCGCAGGACCGGCCTTGCCCGGGCCGTACCCGACGGCCGTACACTGGGCCGGTAAGGCTGGCACTCACACAGGGCGAGTGCCAGGGGGAGCGCCAAGGGGACCGACCGCTGGAGGTGTGCGCGGATGCTCAGTGAACGGCGGCTTCAGGTATTGCGCGCCATCGTCCAGGACTACGTCGGAACCGAGGAGCCGGTCGGCTCCAAGGCGCTCACCGAGCGGCACAACCTCGGCGTCTCGCCGGCCACGGTCCGCAACGACATGGCCGCCCTGGAGGACGAGGGGTACATCGCCCAGCCGCACACCAGCGCCGGGCGGATCCCCACCGACAAGGGCTACCGGCTCTTCGTCGACAAGCTCGCCGAGGTCAAGCCGCTCACCGCGCCCGAGCGGCGCGCGATCCAGAACTTCCTCGACGGCGCCGTCGACCTCGACGACGTCGTGGCCCGCACGGTGCGGCTGCTCGCGCAGCTGACCCGGCAGGTCGCGGTCGTGCAGTACCCGTCGCTGACCCGGTCTACGGTGCGGCACGTGGAGCTGCTGTCGATGGCACCCGCGCGGGTGATGCTGGTCCTGATCACCGACACCGGACGGGTCGAGCAGCGGATGATCGACTGCCCGGCGCCGTTCGGCGAGACGTCCCTGGCGGATCTGCGGGCGCGGCTGAACAGCCGGGTCGCGGGCCGCCGTTTCACGGATGTGCCACAACTGGTGCAGGATCTCCCCGAGGGCTTCGAACCGGAGGATCGCGGTACCGTTCAGACGGTGCTCTCCACCCTGCTGGAGACGCTGGTCGAGCGCACCGAGGAGCGGCTGATGATCGGCGGCACCGCCAATCTCACCCGCTTCGGACATGACTTCCCCCTCACCATCCGCCCCGTCCTGGAGGCGCTGGAGGAGCAGGTCGTGCTCCTCAAGCTGCTGGGCGAGGCGAAGGACTCGGGCATGACCGTGCGCATCGGCCACGAGAACGCCCATGAGGGACTCAACTCCACGTCGGTGGTGTCGGTCGGCTACGGTTCGGGCGGCGAGGCAGTCGCCAAGCTCGGCGTGGTCGGACCGACCCGCATGGATTACCCGGGAACGATGGGAGCGGTACGAGCGGTGGCACGGTACGTCGGACAGATCCTGGCGGAGTCGTAGGTGGCCACGGACTATTACGCCGTTCTCGGCGTGCGCCGCGACGCGTCGCAGGAAGAGATCAAGAAGGCCTTCCGGCGGCTCGCTCGCGAGCTGCACCCGGACGTCAACCCCGATCCGAAGACCCAGGAGCGGTTCAAGGAGATCAACGCCGCTTACGAGGTGCTGTCGGACCCGCAGAAGAAGCAGGTCTACGACCTCGGCGGCGACCCGCTGTCGCAGAGCGGCGGCGCGGGTGCCGGCGGCTTCGGCGCGGGCGGCTTCGGCAACTTCTCCGACATCATGGACGCGTTCTTCGGCACGGCGTCGCAGCGCGGGCCGCGCTCGCGCACCCGCCGCGGCCAGGACGCGATGATCCGGATCGAGGTCGAGCTCGACGAGGCGGCCTTCGGCACCACCAAGGACATCCAGGTCGACACCGCGATCGTCTGCTCCACCTGCAGCGGTGAGGGCGCGGCGCCGGGCACCTCGGCGCAGACGTGCGACATGTGCCGCGGCCGCGGTGAGGTCTCGCAGGTCACCCGGTCCTTCCTGGGCCAGGTCATGACCTCGCGGCCGTGCCCGCAGTGCCAGGGCTTCGGCACGGTCGTGCCGAACCCGTGCCCGGAGTGCGCCGGCGACGGCCGGGTCCGCTCCCGCCGCACCCTGACGGTGAAGATCCCGGCCGGTGTCGACAACGGCACCCGGATCCAGCTCGCGGGCGAGGGCGAGGTCGGCCCCGGCGGCGGCCCCGCCGGTGACCTGTACGTCGAGATCCACGAACTCCCGCACCCGACCTTCCAGCGGCGCGGCGACGACCTGCACTGCACGGTGACGATCCCCATGACGGCGGCGGCCCTCGGCACCAAGGTGCCGCTGGAGACGCTGGACGGCATGGAGGAGGTCGACATCCGTCCGGGCACCCAGTCCGGCCAGTCGATCCCGTTGCACGGCCGGGGCGTCACGCATCTGCGCGGCGGCGGCCGGGGCGACCTGATCGTCCACGTCGAGGTGCAGACCCCGACCAAGCTCGACCCCGAGCAGGAACGCCTCCTGCGCGAGCTGGCCAAGCTGCGCGGCGAGGAACGCCCGCAGGGCCAGTTCCAGCCGGGGCAGCAGGGGCTGTTCTCGCGGCTGAAGGACGCGTTCAACGGCCGCTGAGGCGGGCGCGGCGCGCGCGGGCGCGGCTGGGCGGACGCGGCGTCGAGGCGGCCGGGGGTCCGGTCCGGGGGCGGCCCCGGGCAGGCACGGTCAGCCGGGGCAGCAGGGGCTGTTCTCGCGGCTGAAGGACGCGTTCGACGGCCGCTCGGGCCCGGTTCCGCGCAGGCCGGGTCCCGTGGGTGCCGGTGGTCTATGCCAGTCGGGCGCCCGGTTTCGGACTTGTTCGGGGGACGTGACAACATGCCGTCATGTCCTCCGCACTGACCGATCTCTTCCCCCACCCGATCGTGCAGGCCCCCATGGCGGGCGGCGTCTCCGTGCCGCAGCTCGCCGCCGCCGTGTCCGAGGCAGGGGGGCTCGGCTTCCTGGCCGCCGGGTACAAGACGGCCGACGGCATGTACCAGGAGATCAAGCAACTGCGGGGGCTGACGAGCCGCCCCTTCGGCGTGAACCTGTTCATGCCGCAGCCCGAGCATCCCGGCGCGGGCACCGGCTCCGGCGGAGCGACCGACGCCGCGCCCCCTCATGCCGCCGCCGTCGACGTCTACGCCCATCAGCTGGCCGGTGAGGCCGCCTGGTACGAGACCGAGCTGGGCGACCCGGACAGCGGTCGGGACGACGGCTACGACGCCAAGCTCGCCGTGCTGCTGGACAACCCGGTGCCCGTCGTCTCGTTCCACTTCGGCGTGCCCGGCCGGGACGTCCTGGACGCGCTGCGCCGGGCCGGAACGTTCACGCTCGTCACCGCCACCACCGTCGACGAGGCCCGCGCCGTCGAGCGGGCCGGGGCGGACGCGGTGATCGTGCAGGGCGTGGAGGCGGGCGGCCACCAGGGCACCCACCGGGACCTCCCCGAGAACGACGGCTCCGGCATCGGACTGCTCTCCCTGACCGCCCAGGTCCGCGAGGCGGTCCGGCTGCCCCTCGTCGCCGCCGGCGGCATCATGCGCGGCAGCCAGATCGCCGCCGTCCTCGCCGCCGGGGCGAGCGCCGCGCAGCTCGGCACCGCGTTCCTCGCCACCCCCGAGTCGGGCGCCCACGCCGTGCACAAGCAGGCGCTGACCAACCCGCTGTTCACCCGCACCGAACTCACCCGCGCCTTCTCCGGCCGTCCCGCGCGCGGCCTGGTCAACCGGTTCATGCGCGAGCACGGGCCGTACGCCCCCGCCGCCTACCCGGAGATCCACCACCTCACCTCGCCGCTGCGCAAGGCCGCCGCCAAGGCCGGGGACGCGCAGGGCATGGCGCTGTGGGCCGGGCAGGGCCACCGGATGGCCCGCGAACTGCCCGCCGGGCAGCTGGTGGAGGTGCTGGCGGCCGAACTGGCGGCGGCCCGGACAGCGTTGTCGGAAGGCGGCCGGCGATGACGGCACCCGTGTTCGTGGTCGACCACTTCGACGCGGGAAGCGGCGGCCGGTACGTGCTCGACGGCCCCGAGGGGCGCCACGCGGTCTCCGTGAAGCGGCTGCGGGCAGGCGAGGACGTCATCCTGACCGACGGCGCCGGCCGCTGGGCGGACTGCGTGGTCCTCGGCACCGAGGGCAAGGACCGCCTCATCGTCCAGCTCGACTCCTACTCGGAGGAGCCGCCCGAGCAGCCCCGCATCACCGTCGTCCAGGCCCTGCCCAAGGGCGACCGCGGGGAACTCGCCGTCGAGACCATGACCGAGGTCGGCGTCGACGCGATCGTGCCGTGGCAGGCCGCCCGCTGCATCACCCAGTGGAAGGGCGACCGCGGGCAGAAGTCCCTCGCCAAGTGGCGCGCCACCGCCCGCGAGGCGGGCAAGCAGTCCCGCCGGGTCCGCTTCCCCGAGGTCGCGGACCTCGCGTCGACCAAGCGGGTCGCCGCGCTGCTCGCCAAGGCCGACTTCGCCGCCGTACTGCACTCCGACTTCGAGTACGGCAGCGAGCCGCTGGCCACCGCCGAACTGCCCGCCGAGGGCGAGATCGTGCTGGTCGTCGGCCCCGAAGGGGGCGTCGCCGCCGACGAGTTGGCGCTGTTCCGGGAGGCGGGCGCCAAGGCGTACGTCCTCGGCCGGAGCGTGCTGCGCACCTCCACCGCCGGCACGGCCGCCGCGGCCCTCCTCCTCGGCCGCACCGGCCGCTGGTCCTGACGCCGCGCGCGGCCTACCCCGCGGCGCGGCGGGCGGCGGCGCCCGGGAGCAGCGTCCAGCCGTCCACCTCCTGCTCTCGGGGACCGGGCAGCAGCCCGCGCCCCGCGGCCTCGTCGACGAGCGCGCGCACGCTGCCCGGCTCGTTGAGGTTCAGCCCGTTGCCGTGCTCGTCGCTCACATACCCGCCGGGCTGATAGCCGCCCTCGACGGCGCGCCCGGGCCCCGCCCGGAACACGATCCGCGTCCGCCGCCCGTCCCGCAGCAGCCCGACCACCTCCTCACACGGCCGCCCCTGACCGTGCCGGTGCCGGACACTCCACAGATAGGTCGTCGTCTCGTCCACCACGAGCCGTCGCAGGCTGCCCTTCTTGCGCATTCCGCCAGGCTAGGCGGCGCGGCAACGCTTCGGCGCGGGGTTTTCCGCGGGAAGGAGCCGGACGTCCTCGCGGCGGACGGCGAAGGACTCCTGGACGACCTCGTCGTCGTAGCGGGCCGGATCCCACAGCCAGATCCAGTCGCCGGTGGCGCCGAAGGAGAGGACCGGGTGGCCGGTCGCGGCCGGACCGTTCTCCACCGGGAACGGATTGTCCGGGTCCACGGGGCGGACGCACACCAGGCGGCCCTGGAGGCCGTGATAGCCGGGCGGGTCGGTGCCGTCGCGGGCGACGGACCGGGCGGCGTGGCCCGCCGCGCCCCGCGCCAGGCCGGCGCCGAGCGCGAGCGCGGTCAGCGTGTAGGCGATGGTCAGGAGGGTCGTCAGGGTGATGGCGAACACCCGGAAGGTGCCGTCCCGTTCCAGCACGTGGAAGTGGCGCAGCCAGCCCACGAGCGCCACGAAGAACAGCACGCTGCCCAGCGCCAGCGCCATCGGCCTGCCCGCGGCCAGATACGTGCCGAGCGTCGGCGCGGGCACCGTGGCGGCCCGGATGTCGAAGCGGTCCAGGTACACCTCGTGCATCTCGCCGCCCAGCCAGCGGACCATCGACCACACCACCGGCACCGACAGCGGGACCAGCCAGGCGGCGTGCCGGGTGAAGAACGTCCGGCGCACCGCGAGCACCACCCCGGTGCCGGTGAACGCGGCCGCCGCGAGGACCAGCAGCCCCGCCCACAGCGCGCCGGGACCGGCGTCCCGGCCCACCAGGGCGCCGAACGCGGCCATCGCCGTCGTCCCCGCCAGACCCGCCGCCCACTGGGCCGCGGGTCCGCGGTCCCGGGTCTCCTTCATCGTGCGGCCCAGCGGCAGCGCGCCCGCCGTGCTCAGCGTGACCGGCAGCAGCTTCCACGCCCCGTCCGCCCACACCGCGTACATCCCGCAGACGACCGCCACCACGATCCCCACCGCGCCCGCGGCCTGCCACGCCAGCCGGATCCGCCGCTCCTGCCCGGTCTCGTCGCGCGGCGGGTTGGCGTCGGAGTGGACCGGCACCCGCAGGTCATGCCGTGCGGGGTCGTAGGCGCGCCCGCCGAGCGCGCGGGCGGTCAGCTCCGCCTCGGCCGCCTGCCGGGATCCGGGGCCCGCCGGTACCGTCACCGCCCGCTGCTCGTCGGCGAGACCGAGCCACACCCAGGCGCGGCGCGGCAGGCCGCCGGAGGCCGGCGCGCGGTGCAGGTGGTACGTCGTCCGGGGCGGCCGCTCGTGCACGACCAGCGCCGCGTCGCGCACCCACACCCCCAGCTCGGCCTGCCGGACGAGCCGTTCCACCTCCGCCACAGCCGTCCTGACCGCACCCAGCCGCGCCCCGTGCAGCCGGACCTCCACCACCAGCGCGGTGCGCTGCGGGTCGGCGGCCGTGGCCCGCTCGGCGGGTCCGGCGGGCCGTACCGCCCATCCCCGCTCCTCGAACAGGGCGGTGGCGTAGGCGACTTCGTCCGGGTGATCGACGACGTCGACCAGCATGCGCACCCGGCGCCGGCGCGGCGGCGCGGGCGGTGCGCCGGCCGGATCCGGCGCCACCGGAGCCCCTTCACCGGGAGGCTCCGCCGGGCGCGGCGCGGGCAGGATGCGGGGCCGGATGCGGGGCGGCAACGGTTCTCCAGGGCGCGGCGGTCGGGACGACACCCGATTGTGACGCGAGGGCAGGCGGTGCGTGGCCGTATGCGCTCTTCCGTGACCCGGCGGGTCGGTGGCAGCATGCCCCCCATGGGGGCGTTGAGGCGGGTTTGGGGTCGGTCCTTCGGGCGTGGGGCGGTTGCCGTGGTGGCGCTCGGTGTGGGTGTCGGTGGTGTGGTGGCGTGTGAGCCGGGCGGGCTGAGTTCGGCGACCGTGGCGTACACGACGGACGAGACGGTGACCCGGGAGCTTGAGCGGCAGAAGGCGGACGTGCGGTGGCTCAGCTGCACGGCGGACGTCGGGGACGGCGGGCGCCCGACGCCCAGTGCCGGCGAGGACACCGTCGCCGACGTGCGGTGCGAGGGCGAGACCACTGACGGCAAGGAGATCACCGTCGACGGCAAGGTGACCCGCGCGGTCAACGGCCGCTGCGTGCGCGGGGACATCGTCGCGAAGGTGGACGGCAAGGAGTGGTTCCGCGTCAACGGCCTCGGCGACTGCGACGCCCCGAGCACCCCGCCGGTGAACCAGCCGCCCGGTGCCGGTCCCGACCCGGACGTCACGGTGACGGTCACCAAGACCGTCTGGTGCCAGCGCGATCCGCAGTGCTGGCCGGAGGGCAAGTGATCCAGAACCCTGTCCGGGCCGCCGCCGCTTGCGTAGGGTGATCGGGTGACGCAGTCTTCCACGCCGGGGTATCTCCGATTTCCGCATCCGCACGGCGAGTTGGTGGCCTTCACCGCCGAGGACGACGTGTGGCTCGCACCGCTCGACGGCGGGCGGGCCTGGCGGGTCAGCGCCGACAACGTGCCGGTGAGCCACCCGCGCATCTCGCCCGACGGCACCACCGTCGCCTGGACCTCCACCCGTGACGGCGCCCCCGAGGTGCACATCGCGCCCGTCGACGGCGGCCCGTCCAAGCGGCTGACCCACTGGGGCAGCCGGACCACCAAGGTGCGGGGCTGGACCCCCGACGGTCACGTCCTGGTGACCGGCAGCCACGGCCAGGCGAGCACCAGCCGCACCTGGGCGCACGCCGTCCCGCTCGACGGGGGACCGGCGGTGACCCTGCCGTACGGGCCGGTCTCCGGGGTGGCGTACGGGCCGCACACCGTGCTGCTCTCCGCGGGCATGGGCCTGGAGGCGGCCCGCTGGAAACGCTACCGGGGCGGCACCGCGGGCAAGCTGTGGATCGACCGGGACGGCGACGGCGAGTTCGTCCGGCTCCACGAGGACCTGGACGGGAACATCGAGTACCCCTTCTGGACCGGTGACAGGATCGCCTTCCTCTCCGACCACGAGGGGACGGGAGCCGTCTACTCCTCCCTCGCGGACGGATCCGACCTGCGCCGCCACACCCCCCTCGGCGACACCTCCCACCCGGCCGAGACCGGGACCGGGACCGGGGTTGGGACCGGGGGAGGTTTCTACGCCCGCCACGCGGCCGGCGACGGCACCCGCGTCGTCTACTCCCGCGCCGGCGAACTGTGGCTGCTGGACGACCTCGACGGCGCCGAGCCGCGCCGCCTCGACATCCGCCTCGGCGGGCAGCGCACCGACCGGCAGCCGTACCAGGTGAACGCCGCCCGCTGGGTCGGCGGCGCCGCGCCCGACCACACCGCCCGGGGCAGCGCCGTCGCCGTGCGCGGCGCCGTGCACTGGGTGACCCACCGCGCCGGCCCCGCCCGTGCGCTCGCCGCCACCCCCGGCGTACGGGCCCGGCTGCCGCGCACCTTCCGGGTGGAGGGCGAGGAGTGGGTGGTGTGGGTGACGGACGCCGAGGGCGAGGACGCCCTGGAGTTCGCGCCCGCCACCGGACTCGCGCCCGGCGCCACCCCGCGCCGGCTGGCCGCCGGGCGGCTCGGCCGGGTACTGGGCCTGGCGATGGCCCCGGACGGCAGCCGCGCCGCGGTCGCCGCACACGACGGGCGGGTCCTGCTCGTCGAACGGGAGACCGGCGAGGTCCGCGAGGCCGACCGCAGCGAGCACGGCGACGTCTCCGGGCTCACCTTCTCGCCGGACTCGGCCTGGCTGGCCTGGTCGCACCCCGGCCCCAGCCCGCTCTGCCAGATCAGGATCGCCCACACCACCGACCTGACCGTCACCGAGGCGACCCCGCTGCGCTTCCAGGACTACGCGCCCGCCTTCACCCTCGACGGCAAGCACCTGGCGTTCCTCTCCACCCGCTCCTTCGACCCGGTCTACGACGAGCACGTCTTCGACCTGGCGTTCGTCACCGGCGACCGCCCGTACCTGATCACCCTCGCCGCGACCACGCCCTCCCCGTTCGGCCCGCAGCGGCACGGCCGCGCCTTCGACGCGCCGGACAAGGACGAGACCCCCGACAGCGAGGGCACCCCCGCCACCCGCGTCGACCTCGAAGGCCTGGCCGACCGGATCGTGCCGTTCCCCGTCGAGGCCGGCCGCTACTCCACCCTGCGCGCCGCCAAGGACGGCGTGCTGTGGCTGCGCCACCCCGTGCAGGGCGTCCTCGGCGCCTCCCGGGCCACCCCGGACGACCCCGACCCGCACACCGAGCTGGAGCGCTACGACCTCGCCCAGCAGCGCCTGGAACACCTCGCCGCCGACGCCGACCACTTCGAGGTCAGCGGCGACGGCAAGCGGGTGCTGCTGTGGACCGACAGCCGGCTGAAGGTCGTGCCCAGCGACCGGCGCGCCTCCGGCGACGAGGACAGCGACACCAACATCACCGTCGACCTCTCCCGCGTCCGCCAGACCGTCGACCCGGCGGCCGAGTGGCGGCAGATGTACGACGAGACCGGCCGGATCATGCGGGACCACTTCTGGCGGCCGGACATGAGCGGCGTCGACTGGGACGGCGTCCTCGACCGCTACCGGCCCGTCCTCGACCGCGTCGCCACCCACGACGACCTGATGGACCTCCTCTGGGAGGTGCAGGGCGAACTCGGCACCTCGCACGCGTACGTCATCCCGCGCGGCGGACACGGCCACGGGGACCGGCAGGGCCTGCTCGGCGCGGACCTCTCCCGGCACCCGGACGGCACCTGGCGCGTCGACCGGGTGCTGCCCTCGGAGACCTCCGACCCCGAGGCCCGCTCCCCGCTCGCCGCGCCCGGTGTCGCGGTGCGCGCCGGGGACGCGATCGTCGCCGTCGGCGGGCAGCCGGTGGACCCGGTCACCGGGCCGGCGCCGCTGCTCGCCGGCACCGCGGGCAAGCCGGTCGAGCTGACCGTCCTGCCCGCCGGCGGGGGCGAGGTGCGGCACACCGTGGTCGTGCCGCTCGCCGACGAGGAGCCGCTGCGGTACCACGCGTGGGTCGCCGGCCGGCGGGCGTACGTCCGCGAGCGCTCCGGCGGGCGGCTCGGCTACCTCCACGTCCCGGACATGCAGGCCCCCGGCTGGGCCCAGATCCACCGCGACCTGCGGGTCGAGGTCGCCCGCGAGGGCCTGATCGTCGACGTCCGCGAGAACCGGGGCGGGCACACCTCCCAGCTCGTGGTGGAGAAGCTGGCCCGGCGGATCGTCGGCTGGGGCGTGCCGCGCGGCATGCGACCGTACAGCTATCCCGAGGACGCGCCGCGCGGGCCCGTCGTCGCCGTCGCCGACGAGTTCTCCGGCTCCGACGGCGACATCGTCAACGCGGCGATCAAGGCACTCGGGCTGGGGCCCGTGGTGGGCACCCGCACCTGGGGCGGCGTCATCGGCATCGACAGCCGCTACCGCCTCGTCGACGGCACCCTCGTCACCCAGCCGAAGTACGCCTTCTGGCTGGAGGGGTACGGCTGGGGCGTGGAGAACCACGGCGTCGACCCCGACATCGAGGTCGTCCACCGCCCCCAGGACCACGCCGCCGACCGCGACCCCCAACTCGACGAGGCCATCCGCCTGGCCCTGGAATCCCTGGAATCCACCCCGGCAAAGGTCCCCCCACCTCTCCCGTGACGACCACGGCGGCCACGCGGAGGGCTGCCCACCCAGCCCTCCACACCCCCCACCCGACCACGACGCCCCACCACCCTCCCCCCAGGGACGCGGGGAACTGCGCGAACGACCCTCCACTACCCGCACCTGACCACGACGCCCGGCCCCCGTCCCCCCTAGGGGCGCGGGGAACTGCGCGAACGACCCTCCACTACCCGCACCTGACAACGACGCCCGGCCCCCGTCCCCCCTAGGGGCGCGGGGAACTGCGCGAACAACCCCCACAACCTGCACCCGACCACAACGCCCCGCCCCCCAACCCCCCACCCCCGCCGACGATACGATGCCCCCACAGACGATCACCCGCTCAACCCCCGGAGGGACCATGGCAGGGGAGCCACAGGACGACTGCTTGTTCTGCAAGATCGTCGCGGGCCGCATCCCGGCGACGATCGTCCGCGAGACCGAGACCACCCTCGCCTTCCGGGACATCAACCCCCAGGCACCCACCCACATCCTGGTGATCCCCAAGGCGCACTACCCGAACGCCGCCGAACTCGCCGCCGCCCGCCCCGACCTCGCCGCGGACGTGCTCCACGAGACCCGGGCCGTCGCCGACGACGAGAAGCTCGACAGCTACCGCACCGTCTTCAACACGGGCAGCGGCGCCGGCCAGACCGTCTGGCACGTCCACGCGCACGTCCTCGGCGGCCGCGGCCTGGAATGGCCCCCCGGGTAAGCGGTACGCGATCGTGTCCGTCCGTGAATTGGTGGTCCTCGGCACCGCCAGCCAGGTCCCGACCCGGCACCGCAACCACAACGGCTACCTGCTGCGCTGGGACGGCGAGGGCATCCTCTTCGACCCCGGCGAGGGCACCCAGCGCCAGATGCTGCGCGCCGGCGTCGCCGCCCACGACCTGAACCGGATCTGCGTCACCCACTTCCACGGGGACCACTCGCTGGGCCTGCCGGGCGTGATCCAGCGGATCAACCTCGACCGGGTGCCGCACCCGGTCACCGCCCACTACCCGCGCTCCGGCCAGCGCTTCTTCGACCGGCTGCGCTACGCCACCGCCTACCGCGAGACGGTGGGGGTGACCGAGGCCCCGGTCGACGCCGACGGCCCCCTCGCCCGCACCCCCTCCTACACGCTGGAGGCCCGCAGGCTCTCCCACCCGGTCGAGTCGTACGGCTACCGGATCGTCGAGCCCGACGGCCGGAGGATGCTGCCCGAGCGGCTGGCCGCGCACGGCATCACCGGCCCGGACGTGGGCCGTATCCAGCGGGAGGGCTCTCTGGGCGGGGTGACCCTGGCGGACGTCAGCGTCGTACGCCGCGGGCAGCGGTTCGCGTTCGTCATGGACACGAGGCTGTGCGACGGGGTGTACGCGCTGGCGGACGGCTGCGACATGCTCGTCATCGAGTCGACGTTCCTCGACGAGGACGAGCATCTCGCCACCGAGCACGGCCATCTGACGGCGGGTCAGGCGGCGCGGGTGGCCAGGGCGAGCGAGGTGCGCCACCTCGTCCTCACCCACTTCAGCCAGCGCTACACCGACCCGGGCGAGTTCGAGCGCCAGGCGCGCGCCGCCGGGTTCGAGGGCGAGCTGACGGTGGCGTACGACTTCCTGCGCGTACCGGTCCCGAAACGCAGGTAAACGGGGCGTACCATGCCCGAATGCCCCTCCCCAAAGCAGAACTGCACCTGCACATCGAAGGAACCCTGGAGCCGGAGCTGGCGTTCGAGCTGGCCGCCCGCAACGGGGTGACCCTGCCGTACGCCACCACGGACGAGCTGCGCGCGGCCTACCGGTTCGAGGACCTGCAGTCCTTCCTCGACCTGTACTACGCGCTGATGGCCGTCCTGCGCACCGAGCGGGACTTCGAGGACCTGGCCGACGCCTACCTCGCCCGCGCCGCCGCGCAGGGCGTGCGGCACGCGGAGATCTTCTTCGATCCGCAGGCCCACCTCGCGCGCGGCGTGGCGATGGGCACGGTCGTGGAGGGCCTGTGGCGGGCGCTGCGGCGCGGCGAGGCCGACCACGGCGTCTCCACCCGGCTCATCATGTGCTTCCTGCGCGACGAGTCCGCCGAGTCGGCCCTCGCCACCCTGGAGGCGGCGAAGCCGTACCTGGACCGGATCACCGGCATCGGCCTGGACTCCGCCGAGGTCGGGCACCCGCCGGCGAAGTTCCGCGAGGTCTACGAGGCCGCGGCCGCGCTCGGACTGCGCCGGGTCGCGCACGCGGGCGAGGAGGGGCCGGTGGAGTACATCACCGAGGCCCTGGACGTGCTCGGCATCGAGCGCGTCGACCACGGCCTGCGCGCCATGGAGGACCCGGTGCTGGTCGAGCGGCTGGTGCGGGAGCGGATCCCGCTCACCCTGTGCCCGCTGTCGAACGTCCGGCTGCGCGCCGTGGACACCCTGGCCGGCCACCCGCTGCCCGCGATGCTCGACGCCGGACTGCTGTGCACCGTCAACTCCGACGACCCGGCCTACTTCGGCGGCTACGCGGGCGACAACTTCGACGCCGTACGCCGTGAACTCGGCCTCTGCGACGAGCGGCTGCGCGAGCTGGCCCGCAACTCCTTCCTCGCCTCCTTCCTGGAGGACGACGAGGAGCGACGGGCGCGCTACCTCGCCGAGGTGGAGGCGTACGAGTTCCCGCGGCCCGGACCCGCCGTGCCGTAGACGGCGCGGGTGGGGCGCGGGTGGCGCTAGCGCCAGTGGACGGCGCCCCCGGACGCCGGTGCCGTCGCCTCGATCTTCGCCCGGACCTCCCGCATCACGGCGACGATCCGCTCCTCGTGCCCCGGCGTCAGCCGGACCACCGGCACCGAGCAGCTGATCGCGTCCTGGGCGGGGGAGTCGTACCGCAGGGCGAACCCGAAGCCGACGATCCCGGGCACGCCCTCCTCGCGGTCGATCGCGTAGCCGCGCGCCCGCACCTCGGCGAGGTCCGCCGCCAGGGAGGCGCGCGTGGTGCGGGTGCGGGGGGTGAGGGCGGCGTACGGCTCGTCCGGCAGCTGGTCGTCGGGGCGTTCGGCCAGCAGCGCCTTGCCCAGGGCGCCCGCGTGCGCGGGGAACCGGCGCCCGACGCGGCTGATGGTGCGCAGGTACTCGTGCGACTCCCGGGTGGCCAGATACGCCACGTCCCGGCCGTCCAGCCGGCCCAGGTGGACCGTCTCGCCGAGCGCGTCCGACGCCTCGTCGAGATACGGCCGTACGAGCCGTACGCGCGGGTCGGAGTCGAGGTAGCCGGTGCCGGTCAGCAGGGCGCGGATGCCGATGCCGTAGAGCGAGCCGGTGATGTCGGTGCGCACCCAGCCGCGCGAGATCAGCGTCTGCAGCAGGGCGTACATCGAGCTGCGCGGGACGCCGAGTGCGTCCGCCAGCTCCTGCAGGCGCGCCGGACGGTCACCGCGCGCGGTGAGCAGTTCCAGCAGCTCCACCGTGCGCGCGGCCGACTTCACCTCGCGGACTCCGCCGCCTGACTCGGACATGGGGAGATGGTAGTGCGGCGAGGACCGCGTCCCGCTATCTTCATACGGGAACGTCGTCTACGTAGGGAGATGGCTGTGGCTCGTGACCGTGACCTCCGGATCGCCCGGGTCACCCTGACCCCCGTCCTGGTCGCCGACCCGCCCCTGCTCAACACCCAGGGCGTGCACCAGCCGTACACCCCCCGGCTGATCGTGGAGGTGACCACGGAGAACGGCATCACGGGTCTCGGGGAGACGTACGGCGACACCCAGTACCTCGACCTCGCCCGGCCCCTCGCCGCGCTGCTCACCGGGCACCGGGTCGACGACCTCAACGGGCTGTTCGCGCTCGCCGACCGGGTCGCCGTGGACGCCGCGCGGGTCGACGGCGCCCTCGACGTCGGCGGGCTGCGCGGCGTCCAGAGCGCCGAGAAACTGCGGCTGTCCGTCGTCTCCGCGTACGAGGTCGCCTGCCTCGACGCGCTCGGGCGCACGCTCGGGCTGCCCGTGCACGCCCTGCTCGGCGGCAAGGTGCGCGACACCGTCGACTACAGCGCCTACCTGTTCTACCGGTGGGCCGCGCACCCCGAGGGCGTCGCCGCCGAACCCGACGACTGGGGCGCCGCCCTCGACCCGGCGGGGATCGTCGCGCAGGCACGCCGGTTCACCGAGCGGTACGGCTTCTGCTCCTTCAAGCTCAAGGGCGGCGTCTTCCCGCCCGACGAGGAGATCGCCGCCGTCCGCGCCCTCGCCGAGGCCTTCCCCGGGCACCCCCTGCGGCTCGACCCCAACGGCGCCTGGTCCGTGCCCACGTCGCTGAAGGTGGCGCGGGAACTGGAGGACGTCCTCGAGTACCTGGAGGACCCCGCCCTCGGTACGGCCGCCATGGCGGAGGTCGCCGCGGGGACGCCGGTGCCGCTCGCCACCAACATGTGCGTGACGACGTTCGCCGAGATCAAGGAGGCCTTCACGCGGGACGCCGTCCAGGTGGTGCTCTCCGACCACCACTACTGGGGCGGCCTGCGCCGCACCCAGCAGCTCGCCGCGGTCTGCCGCGCCTTCGGCGTCGGCATCTCCATGCACTCCAACACCCACCTCGGCATCTCGCTCGCCGCGATGACCCAGGTCGCGGCCACCGTGCCCGGCCCGCTGCACGCCTGCGACTCCCACTACCCCTGGCAGTCCGAGGACGTCCTCACCGAGCGTCTGACGTTCCACGACGGCGCCGTCCGCGTCGGTGACGCGCCCGGCCTGGGCGTGGAACTGGACCGCGACCGGCTGGCCCTGCTGCACGAACGGTGGACACGCGACGACGGCACGCTGCGGGACCGCGACGACGCGGCGGCGATGCGGGTCGCCGAGCCGGGGTGGAGGGCGCCGGCGATGCCCCGGTGGTAGGGGGCCGCGGCGGGGGCACGTGACGGACGGAGGGACCGACTGCTGGGGGACCGGCGGTGACAGCGAGGCGGCTGGTCGACGCCGTCACCGGGGTGCCGGGTGTGACGGAAGACGTGCTGTCGGTGGCGTGGTGCACACTGGCCTGACCCGCACCACGTTCAGGGAGTGCACCGTGAACGCGTCCGCCGGAGCCACCGCCTCCACCGTGCCGGCCTCGCTCGCCGCGCCCGCCCCGCAGGGCTGCCCGCCGCAGGTCGACCCCCTCGCCGCGCTGCGCGCGCCCGGCGATCCGCCCTGGGACGTCTACCTCACCGGCACCGTCTTCCTCGACATCATCTTCACCGGCCTCGACTCCGCCCCGGTGCGCGGCACCGAGTCCTGGGCGCGCGGCATGGGCTCCAGCCCGGGCGGCGTGGCGAACATGGCGACGGCGCTGGCCCGGCTCGGCCTGAAGACGTCCCTGGCGGCCGCCTTCGGCGACGACCACTACGGCGACTACTGCTGGGACGCGCTGGAGAGCGGCGAGGGCATCGACCTCACCCCCTCCCGCACCGTCCCCGGCTGGCACTCCCCGGTCACGGTCTCCATGGCCTACGAGGGCGAGCGCACGATGGTGTCCCACGGCCACGAGCCGCCCCCGGAGGAGCCCGCCCCCGACTGCCCGCCGCGCGCCCGGGCGGCCGTGGCGTCCCTGGTGCCCGGCACCTCCGCGCCGTGGATCGCCCAGGCCGCCGCGCGGGGCACCCGGATCTTCGCCGACGTCGGCTGGGACGACACCGGCGCCTGGGACCTCGCGGCCCTGCCCGACCTCGCGCACTGCGAGGCGTTCCTGCCCAACGCGGAGGAGGCGATGCGCTACACCGGCACGAGCTGCCCGCGCGCCGCCGCCCACGCGCTCACCGCGCACGTGCCGCTGGCCGTCGTCACCCTCGGCGCGGACGGCGCGTACGCGGTGGACCGGCGCACCGGCGAGACCGCCGAGGTCCCCGCCATCGAGGTCGAGGCCCTGGACCCGACCGGCGCCGGGGACGTCTTCGTGGCCGGATTCGTCACCGGCACCCTCGCCGGCTGGCACCTCGCCGACCGCCTCGCCTTCGCCGGCCTCACCGCCGCCCTGTCCGTCCAGGAGTTCGGCGGCTCGCTCTCCGCGCCCGGCTGGGCCGAGATCGCCGCCTGGTGGCGCAAGGTCCGCTCCCTCGACGACCAGGACCCCACCGCCCTGCAGCGCTACGCCTTCCTGGCCGGTCTGGTCCCCGAGGACTCCGGCCGCCCTTGGCCCCTGCGCCGCGCCGTCCCCACCATCGGCTTCCGCCGCCCGGCCTGACGACCCGCCGCCGACCGCCCGGCACGAGGCGGCTCCGCCCGCCGCCCCACGGAACGGAACCCCGCATGTGTTCCCCCCGCCGAGGCCCGTTCGAAAAGGCCTACGGGGTTGTCGGTGCTCCGTCGTACCCTGGGAATCGCGAGGCCGCCCTCAGCTGCGCGGCCGTGACGAGGAGGAACCGCAGGCCTTCAGCGCCGGCCCATGACTCAGACACCCACACCGCACACCCCCGCGCAGGGGCAGGCGAGAGTGCAGTTCACCGTCCCCGCCCAGCACCCCATGGTGACCGTGCTGGGTTCCGGCGACTCCCTCCTGCGCGTGATCGAGAAGGCCTTCCCGGGGGCCGACATCCATGTCCGGGGCAACGAGATCAGCGCGGTCGGCGACCAGGCGGACGTCGCCCTCATTTCGCGCGTGTTCGACGAGATGATGCTGGTGCTCCGCACCGGGCAGCCGATGACGGAGGACGCAGTGGAACGCTCGATCGCGATGCTCAAGGCGAGTGAGGCCTCAGGGGACGCCGGCTCGGAGACCCCGGCCCAGGTGCTGACGCAGAACATCCTGTCCTCGCGTGGCCGCACCATCCGCCCCAAGACCCTCAACCAGAAGCGGTACGTCGACGCGATCGACAAGCACACGATCGTCTTCGGCATCGGCCCCGCCGGCACCGGCAAGACGTATCTGGCGATGGCGAAGGCGGTGCAGGCCCTGCAGTCCAAGCAGGTCAACCGCATCATCCTGACCCGCCCCGCGGTCGAGGCCGGAGAGCGCCTGGGCTTCCTGCCCGGCACGCTCTACGAGAAGATCGACCCCTACCTGCGCCCGCTGTACGACGCGCTGCACGACATGCTCGACCCCGACTCGATCCCGCGGCTGATGGCGGCGGGCACGATCGAGGTCGCCCCGCTGGCGTACATGCGCGGCCGTACCCTCAACGACGCCTTCATCATCCTGGACGAGGCCCAGAACACCAGCCCCGAACAGATGAAGATGTTCCTCACCCGCCTCGGCTTCGACTCGAAGATCGTGATCACGGGTGACGTGACCCAGGTCGACCTCCCCGACGGCACCAAGTCCGGTCTCCGTCAGGTCCAGGACATCCTGGAAGGCGTCGAGGACGTCCACTTCTCCCGGCTGTCCTCGCACGACGTCGTCCGGCACAAGCTGGTGGGCCGTATCGTCGACGCGTACGAGAAGTACGACAGCAAGCACGGCACGGAGAGCGGCGCCCACAAGGCCCGTAAGTCCGCCGCCAAGGGCTCCAAGGGGAAGTAGACCAGCACGACCATGTCGATCGACGTCAACAACGAATCCGGAACCGAGGTCGACGAGCAGGCGATCCTCGACATCGCCCGCTACGCGCTCGCGCGGATGCGCATCCACCCGCTCTCCGAACTCTCGGTGATCGTCGTGGACGCCGACGCCATGGAGCAGCTGCACATCCAGTGGATGGACCTGCCGGGGCCCACGGACGTCATGTCCTTCCCGATGGACGAACTGCGTCCGCCGTCGAAGGACGACGACGAGCCCCCGCAGGGCCTCCTCGGCGACATCGTGCTCTGCCCCGAGGTCGCCGCCAGGCAGGGCGCCGAGGCGCCGACGAAGCACTCCATGGACGAGGAGCTGCAGCTGCTCACCGTCCACGGGGTGCTGCACCTGCTCGGCTACGACCACGAGGAACCCGACGAGAAGGCCGAGATGTTCGGCCTCCAGGCCGCCATCGTGGACGGCTGGCGCGCGGAGAAGGGCCTGACCGGCCCGTCCCCGGCCCCGACCGTGTCATGAGCCTCCCGCTCGTCACCGGCGCGATCGCCCTCGTGATCGTCGCCTGGCTCGCCGCCTGCGCCGAGGCCGGCCTGGCCCGCGTCTCCAGCTTCCGCGCCGAGGAGGCCGTACGGTCCGGCCGGCGCGGCGCCGACAAGCTCGCCCAGGTCGCCGCCGACCCCACCCGCTACCTCAACGTGGCGCTGCTCGTCCGCGTCGCCTGCGAGATGGCCGCCGCCGCGCTGATCACCTACGGGTGCCTGCGCGAGTTCGGCAGCGTCAGCCAGGCCCTGCTCATCGCCATCGCGGTGATGGTCCTGCTGTCGTACGTCGCCGTCGGGGTCTCCCCGCGCACCATCGGCCGCCAGCACCCCGTGCACACGGCGACCGCGGCGGCGTACGTGCTGCTGCCGCTGGCCCGGATCATGGGCCCGGTCCCGTGGCTGCTGATCCTCATCGGCAACGCGCTCACCCCCGGCAAGGGCTTCCGGCACGGCCCGTTCGCCTCCGAGGCGGAGCTGCGGGCCCTGGTCGACTACGCCGAGCGCGAGTCGTTGATCGAGGACGAGGAGCGCCGCATGGTGCACTCCGTCTTCGAACTCGGCGACACCCTGGTGCGCGAGGTGATGGTGCCGCGCACCGACCTCGTCGTCATCGAGCGGTTCAAGACCATCCGCCAGGCCCTCACCCTCGCCCTGCGCTCCGGGTTCTCCCGGATCCCGGTCACCGGCGAGAGCGAGGACGACATCGTCGGGATCGTCTACCTGAAGGACCTGGCCCGCAAGACGCACATCAGCCGCGACGCGGAGAGCGAACTGGTCTCCACGGCGATGCGGCCCGCCTTCTTCGTCCCGGACACCAAGAACGCGGGCGACCTGCTGCGCGAGATGCAGAAGGAACGCAACCACGTCGCCGTCGTCATCGACGAGTACGGCGGCACGGCCGGCATCGTCACCATCGAGGACATCCTCGAGGAGATCGTCGGCGAGATCACCGACGAGTACGACCGCGAGCTGCCCCCGGTGGAGGAGCTGGGCGAGGACCGCTACCGGGTCACCGCCCGCCTCGACATCACCGACCTCGGCGAGCTGTACGGCCTCGACGAGTACGACGACGAGGACGTGGAGACCGTCGGCGGCCTGCTCGCCAAGGCCCTCGGCCGGGTCCCGATCGCCGGCGCGTCCGCCGTGGTGCCGCTGCCCGACGGCCGCGACCTGCGGCTGACCGCCGAGGCCGCCGCCGGCCGCCGCAACAAGATCGTCACGGTGCTGGTGGAGCCGGTGCCCCCGGCCGAGGAGACCGAGGAGGAGAAGCCGGAGTGACCCCGCGGGAGCTGCGCGCCCTGTGCCTGTCCTTCGAGGCGGCCGAGGAGGACTTCCCCTTCGGCCCGGACATCTCGGTGTTCAAGGTCCACGGCAAGCTCTTCGCGCTGTCGCACCTGGACGCGCGGCCCCTGAAGGTCAACCTCAAGTGCGACCCGGAGGACGCGGTCCGGCTGCGCACCGCCCACCCGGACCTGATCGTCCCCGGCTGGCACATGAACAAGCGCCACTGGAACACGGTCACCGTCGACGCCGGCCTCCCGGACCGGCTGGTCCGGGAGCTGGTCGAGGACTCCTACGACCTGGTCGTCGCCGGGCTGCCGCGCGCCGCCCGGCTCCGCCTGGACCGTCCCTGAGGGCCCACCGCGGGCCGCCGGACGTGCTCCTACGTATCCTCGGTCCATGACCGACAGCAGCGCGCTCGACCCCGAGGACCGCAAGATCGTGACCCTGGCCCGTTCCGCGCGGGCCCGCAACGGGGTGCCCGAGGGGGCGGCCGTACGTGACGAGACGGGCCGCACCTATGTCGCCGCCACCGTCGCCCTGGACTCGCTGAGGCTGAGCGCCCTGCAGACGGCGGTCGCGATGGCGGTGGCGTCCGGGGCGAAGTCGCTGGAGGCCGCCGCCGTGGTGACCGAGGCGGAGTCGGCGTCCGACGCGGACCGGGCCGCCGTACGGGACCTGGGCGGCCCGGAGACGCCGGTGCTGGTCGCCGGGCCGGACGGCACGGTCCGGGCGACGGTGACGGCGGGCTGACGCCCGGACGGGGCCGCCGCGCCCCGACGACGGAAGGGAGCCGGGAGCCGATGCCGGACGGGCACCACCCCACGAGCGGGCACCACCGCACCAGCGGACATCCCCGCACCAGCGGACACCACCGCACGGGCCGACACCTCGGCACGGGCGCGGCCCTGGCGGCCGGGGCCCTCGCGGTCACCGAGCTCGCCGTCGTGCCCGCGGCGGCCGTGACCCGCAGACGGCGACGATCACGGCCGACTGCCGGACGCACGGCAGCGGCCCCGGCACCCTGACGGCCACCCAGAGCGACACCACCGCCACGACGACCCTGAAGTCCACCGCGATCACCGCCCCCATCGGGCTCGCCGACTCGATCACCTCCCGGCTCACCCTGGTGCGCCCGGACGGCACCACCGTCACCTTCAGCGGCACCAGGAACCCGGCCATGGCCGCGGGCGGCCCCGTCACCGTCGGCCCGCTCACCGGCACCGTCGCCCCCGGCGACCGCCTGGAGGGCTACGGCGGCTCCCTGCGGATGACGGCCTTCGGCATCACCGTCACCTGCACGGCGACCGCACCCCAGGCACCGGGCCCGTTCGTCTTCGGCTGACCGCACCGGCCGGCGGCAGGACCCCGTGACCGGCAGGCGGCAGCGGCGCGCACCGCGAGGAGCGCGGGCCCGCGGACGGTCACGGTACGGCGGCGCTCCGGGGATCAGGGAGAATGGGCGGCATGAGCGTTCGCACCCAGTCATCCGAGCAGTCGGCCGAGGCAGTCCACCGGGCCGGTTTCGCCTGCTTCGTGGGCCGCCCCAACGCGGGCAAGTCCACCCTCACGAACGCTCTGGTCGGGCAGAAGGTGGCCATCACCTCCAACCGCCCCCAGACCACGCGGCACACCGTGCGGGGCATCGTCCACCGCCCCGACGCGCAGCTGATCCTGGTGGACACACCGGGGCTGCACAAGCCGCGCACCCTGCTCGGCGAGCGGTTGAACGACGTCGTGCGCACGACGTGGGCCGAGGTCGACGTGATCGGCTTCTGCCTGCCCGCCGACCAGAAGATCGGCCCCGGCGACCGGTTCATCGCCAAGGAACTCGCGGCGATCAAGAAGACGCCGAAGGTGGCGATCGTCACCAAGACCGACCTGGTGGACTCCAAGTCCCTCGCCGAGCAGCTGATCGCCATCGACCAGCTCGGCAAGGAGCTGGGCATCGTGTGGGCGGAGATCGTCCCGGTGTCGGCGGTCGGCAGCAAGCAGGTCGACCTGCTGGCGGACCTGCTGATCCCGCTGCTGCCCGAGGGCCCGGCGCTCTACCCCGAGGGCGACCTGACCGACGAGCCCGAGCAGGTCATGGTCGCGGAGCTGATCCGCGAGGCGGCCCTGGAGGGCGTCCGAGACGAGCTGCCGCACTCCATCGCGGTGGTCGTCGAGGAGATGCTGCCCCGCGAGGACCGCCCCGCCGACAAGCCCCTCCTCGACATCCACGCCAACGTCTACATCGAGCGCCCCAGCCAGAAGGGCATCATCATCGGCCCCAAGGGCAAGCGCCTGAAGGAGGTCGGCATCAAGTCCCGCAAGCAGATCGAGGCCCTGCTCGGCACGCCGGTCTTCCTCGACCTCCATGTGAAGGTCGCCAAGGACTGGCAGCGCGACCCGAAGCAGCTGCGCAAGCTGGGCTTCTGAGCCTCGCCCGGCGGGCCCGGTCTCACCGCTGGGCCCGCAGCACGTCGCGGAACCAGCGGTACGACGCCTTCGGCGTGCGCGCCAGCGTCCCGAAGTCCACGTGGACCAGGCCGAAGCGGCGGGCGTAGCCCTCCGCCCACTCGAAGTTGTCGAGCAGCGACCAGACGAAGTAGCCGCGCACGTCCACCCCGGCCGTGAGCGCGTCGTGCAGGGCCCGGATGTGGCCGTCCAGGTAGGCGATGCGGTCCTGGTCGTCGAGCCCGTCGTACGCGCAGCCGTTCTCCGTGACGACCACCGGGGGGAGCCGGTCGCCGTAGCGGTCGCGGAAGCCGGTCAGCAGCTCGGTCAGGCCCTCGGGGACCACCGGCCAGCCGAAGTCGGTCACCGGGCGGCCCTCGATCTGGCGGAGCGAGAAGGGCAGCTCGGCGGGCATCCGGACGCCGCCGAAGTCCGTCTCGGTGTCCCGCGGGGCGCCCACCCTGGCCGGCGCGTAGTAGTTCACGCCGTACCAGTCGAGCGGTTCGGCGATCACCTTCAGGTCGGCCTCGACGTCTCCCGGCATCAGCTCGCCGAGCCCGGCCGGGTAGGTGCCGAGCAGCAGCGGGTCGGCGAACAGGCGGTTCAGCAGGACGTCGTAGAACTCGGCCGCCGCCACGTCCGCGCCGTCCTCGGAGGCCGCCCAGGTCGGCCCGTGGGAGTTGGCGATGCCGATGTCCGTGGCGCCGGCCGCGCGCAGCGCGCGGACGGCCAGCCCGTGGGCGAGCAGCTGGTGGTGGGCCACCGGCAGCGCGTCGAAGAGCAGCCGCCGGCCGGGCGCGTGGGTGCCGAGGGCGTGGCCGAGCAGGGTGTGTTCGGCGGGCTCGTTGAGGGTGATCCACTTGCGTACGCGGTCGCCGAGGCGGCCGGCGACGACCGAGACGTACTCGGCGAAGCGCTCCGCCGTGTCCCGCCGCAGCCAGTCCAGGCCGAGCGGCAGGTCCCAGTGGAACAGCGTCGGCACCGGGCGGACGCCCGCCGCGCACAGGTCGTCCACGAGCCGGTCGTAGAAGTCCAGGCCGCGCGGGGACCGCACGCGCGGCCAGGACACCGAGAAGCGGTACGCGTCCACGCCGAGGCCGGCGAGGAGGGCGACGTCCTCGCGGTGGCGGTGGACGTGGTCGCAGGCCACCGCCGCCGTCGAGCCGTCCTTCACCCGGCCCGGCTCGGCCGTGAACGCGTCCCACACGGACGGCTCGCGCTCGTCGGCCGCGCCCTCGATCTGGTGCGCGGAGGTCGACACGCCCCACAGGAAACCGTCGGGGAAGCGCGGTATCGGGGCCGTCGTCACGCTCCCTCCTTCAGCACGCGGGTGACCAGCGCCCGCAGGTCGTCCGGCAGCCCCGGGTCGCTCGCGTGGACGGTCCGGCCGTCCACCGTGATCTCGTAGTGGAAGCCGTCCGGCACCCCGGCCGGGCGGCTGCCCTGCCCGGCGGCCAGCGCCCGCCCGGCCAGGGCCTGCCACTCGGCGGCGTCGGGGCGGCCCGCGGTGTCGATCTCGGCACTCCGCTCGATGCCCGCGAAGCCGCCCGTGCGCCTCACCTGAATTCGCATGGGTCCCTGTCTAGTACGGATGCCGCGCGAACTACAGGGTGCTGACTCCAGGGTGGGAACACCACGGTGGTGTGTACAGCGTGCGGACTACAGGGTGCGTACGCCGACCTGCTCCCACGCCTTGCGCACCGCCTCGTGCTCGTCGCCGCCGTCGCCGTAGCGCTCGCGGGCGGCCTTGACGGTGAGGGTGGCGAAGTCCGTGAAACGGGCCCGCTCGGTCAGCTCGCCGCCGGTCAGCACGTCGTACCAGACCTGCCCCGCCTTCTCCCAGGCGTGGCCGCCGATGGCGGTCGCCGCGAGGTAGAACGCGTGGTTGGGGATGCCGGAGTTGATGTGCACGCCGCCGTTGTCGCGGCCGGTGCGGACGTAGTCCTCCATCCTCGCGGGCTGCGGGTCCTTGCCGAGGACGTCGTCGTCGTACGCGGTGCCGGGCGCCTTCATGGAGCGCAGCGCCGTCCCGCTGACGGCCGGCCCGAGCAGGCCCGCGCCGATCAGCCAGTCGGCCTCGCCGGCGGTCTGGCCCAGCGTGTACTGCTTGATCAGCGAGCCGAAGACGTCGGACATCGACTCGTTCAGGGCGCCCGGCTGGCCGTAGTAGGTGAGGTTCGCCGTGTACTGGGTGACGCCGTGGGCGAGTTCGTGGCCGATGACGTCGACCGGGATGGTGAAGTCGAGGAAGACCTCGCCGTCGCCGTCGCCGAAGACCATCTGCTCGCCGTTCCAGAAGGCGTTGCCGTAGTTCTCGTCGTAGTGGACGGTGGCGTCCAGGGGGAGGCCGTCGCCGTCGATGGAGTGGCGGCCGTAGGCCTTGAGGAACAGCTCGAAGGTGGCGCCGAGGCCGGCGTAGGCGCGGTTGACGGTGGCGTCCCGGCCGGGCTCCTCGCCCTCGCCGCGCACCTTGGTGCCGGGCAGGACGGTCTTGTGCCCGGCGTCGTAGATCGTGCGCAGCGGCTGGTCCGACGGTGCCTTCGCCTGCGGCGCGGCGGCGAGGCGGAACTCGGTGGTGACCCGGCGGTGGCCGCGCAGCGCGCTGTCGCGGACCAGGGTGCGGCGGGCGGGTCCGGCGAGTGCGGGGTCGTCGTGGCGGGCGAGCTGGTCGAGGATGTGCGGCGGTACGACGGTGCAGAAGACGGGCTCGTGGCCCCCGTGGGTGCTCATACCAGGCACCATCGCACCGAGTGACCGGGCTGTCACCAGCCGCAACCATGATGGGGGAATTGCGGTGACGGAGGGCCCCGCTCGCCCGCGTCGAGTGGTATGGCGCACTTTTTGTCCGCTATGCCGCCGCGGTCCCGCATACTGAAACACACCCGCGCATCCGAAGGGGCTCCGCTAGCATGCTGCGCATCATGCGTTTCGGGCTGCTTCTTCTTAGCTGCCGCGGCGAGGGCCTGTAGTCCAGGTCGACTCCCTCCCCGCGGAGCTCGGTGTTGCCGTCGGCCGTCCTTTCCGGACACCTCAAGGAGCCCCCGCATCATGGCGAATCGCCAGCAGCCCAGTTCCATGCCGATCCACAAGTACGGCCGCTACGAGCAGGTCGACATCCCGGACCGCACCTGGCCGAACCAGCGGATCACCCAGGCCCCGCGATGGCTCTCGACCGACCTGCGGGACGGCAACCAGGCCCTGATCGACCCGATGTCGCCGGTGCGCAAGCGGGCGATGTTCGACCTGCTGGTCAAGATGGGCTACAAGGAGATCGAGGTCGGCTTCCCGGCCTCCGGCCAGACCGACTTCGACTTCGTCCGGTCGATCATCGAGGACGAGGGCGCGATCCCCGAGGACGTGACGATCTCCGTCCTCACCCAGGCCCGCGAGGACCTGATCGAGCGGACCGTGGAGTCCCTGAAGGGCGCTCGCCGGGCCACCGTGCACCTGTACAACGCGACCGCCCCCGTCTTCCGCCGGGTCGTCTTCCGCGGCTCGAAGGACGACATCAAGCAGATCGCCGTCGACGGCACGCGGCTGGTCATGGAGTACGCGGAGAAGCTGCTGGGCCCCGAGACCGAGTTCGGCTACCAGTACAGCCCGGAGATCTTCACCGACACCGAGCTGGACTTCGCGCTGGAGGTCTGCGAGGGCGTCATGGACGTCTGGCAGCCCGGCCCGGACCGCGAGATCATCCTGAACCTGCCGGCGACCGTGGAGCGCTCCACGCCGTCCACCCACGCGGACCGCTTCGAGTGGATGCACCGCAACCTGTCGCGCCGCGAGTACGTCTGCCTGTCCGTGCACCCGCACAACGACCGGGGCACGGCCGTCGCGGCGGCCGAGCTGGCGCTGATGGCCGGTGCCGACCGCGTCGAGGGCTGCCTGTTCGGGCAGGGCGAGCGCACCGGCAACGTCGACCTGGTCACGCTGGGCATGAACCTGTTCTCGCAGGGCGTCGACCCGCAGATCGACTTCTCCGACATCGACGAGATCCGCCGTACGTGGGAGTACTGCAACCAGATGGAGGTCCACCCGCGCCACCCGTACGTGGGCGACCTGGTCTACACGTCCTTCTCCGGCTCCCACCAGGACGCCATCAAGAAGGGCTTCGACGCCATGGAGGCCGAGGCGAAGGCCAAGGGCGTCACCGTCGACGACATCGAGTGGGCGGTGCCGTACCTGCCGATCGACCCCAAGGACGTCGGCCGCTCCTACGAGGCCGTGATCCGCGTCAACTCGCAGTCCGGCAAGGGCGGTGTGGCGTACGTGCTGAAGAACGAGCACAAGCTGGACCTGCCGCGCCGGATGCAGATCGAGTTCTCCAGGATCATCCAGGCGAAGACGGACGCCGAGGGCGGCGAGGTCACGCCGAAGGACATCTGGGCGATCTTCGAGGACGAGTACCTGCCGAACCCGGAGAACCCGTGGGGTCGGATTCAGGTCAAGAACGGCCAGTCCACCACCGACCGGGACGGCGTCGACACGCTCACCGTGGAGGCCACCGTGGACGGCGCGGACACCGTGCTGACCGGTCAGGGCAACGGTCCGATCTCGGCCTTCTTCGACGCGCTGCAGTCCATCGGGATCGACGTACGCCTGCTGGACTACCAGGAGCACACGATGAGCGAGGGCGCGTCCGCGCAGGCCGCCTCCTACATCGAATGCGCGATCGACGGCAAGGTGCTGTGGGGCATCGGCATCGACGCCAACACCACCCGCGCCTCCCTGAAGGCGGTCGTCTCGGCCGTCAACCGGGCCGCGCGCTGACCGTCCGGACCGGGGGTTTCGCGGGCCCCGGCCGCCGGAACGCGGTGCGTTCCGGCGGGCGGGGCCCGTCGTTTACCGGCCACTGACCCGATCAGGTCACGGAAAGGTCTCGTCCTGGGTGCTGACTAGCCCTGACGGATGTGGCTAACATCACGCCAGCGCGGCGATGTTGCCGCGGGGTTACGGAGGTGCTGCGACGTGCTGCCAGGACGGGGACGAGACGGCCGTGTCACCGGGCTTTCGCGCATGGTGGGCACCCGTACCGCGTGGACGGCCCTCACCGACGGGGACTTCTTCTGCCCCGGCTGCGGCGGTGACCGCAATTACCAGCGGCTGACCGGGCGCCGCCGGTTCACCCTGCTCGGCGTGCCGGTGCTGCCGCGCGGGGCGTGCGGGCCGGTCGTGGAGTGCGCGGCCTGCCGCCGCCACTACGGCACCGACGTGCTCGACCACCCCACCACCACCCGCTTCTCCGCGATGCTGCGCGACGCCGTACACACCGTCGCCCTCGCGGTGCTCGCCGCGGGCGGCACGGGCTCCCGTACGGCCCTGGAGACCGCCGCGCAGGCGGTGCGCGCGGCCGGCTTCCCGGACTGCACCGAGGAGCAGCTGGCCGCCCTCGTCGAGGCGCTGGAGGCGGACACCGGCCGGATCACCGGCGAGCCCTGCGGGCCGGGGCTGGCCATCGAGCTGCACGAGGCGCTGGACCCGCTGGCCCCGCACCTCGCTCCCGCCGGACGTGAATCGATCCTGCTGCAGGGCGCGCGGATCGCCCTGGCTGACGGCCCGTACACCACCGCCGAACGCGAGGCGCTGGCCACGGTGGGCGCCGCGCTCACCATCGGCGGCGACGAGGTGAACCGGCTGCTCGCGGCGGCGCGTACGCCCTCCTGACCTCCCCGCGTACTCCGGCGGGAGCGACCCGGCCCCGGGCACGCCCCTCGCGGGAGCCGTGGCTCGGCCTCACGCGCGACGGAAGGCCCCTCCCGCGCCGGGCCCGGGACCGGGCGCGCCGGTGAGCGTGGCGCACGCACGGGTCGGGACGGGGCACGCCTGGCGCGAAGGGCGCCTCCTCCTGAAGGTTCCTGGAGGCTCATGGACGCCCTTGGAGGCCCGCCCTACAGGAGTCCCGCCGCCGAGAGGAACTTCCCCACCCGCCGCACCTCGTCCTCCGACAGCGGCACCTGCGGATCCGCCGTGGCCGGGCAGGCGATCACGCCGCGCAGGTGCAGGGCCGCCTTGAACGCGCCGATCGCGGACGAGCCGGGGCCCATGCGCGCGGGGTCGCCGGCGTGCACGAGGCCGAACAGGGCGCACAGCCGCTCCTGCTCGGTGCGGGCGCGTTCCGTGTCGCCGGCGCGGCACAGGCGGTCGAGGCGGACGTAGCCGTGCGGGTCGACGTTGGCGAGGCCGGGGACGGCGCCGTGCGCGCCGAGGGCGAGGGCGGCGTCCACGATCAGTTCCGAGCCGGTCAGGACGGTGAAGCCGGTCAGGCCGGTGCGGGTGCGGGCGCCGGTGACGACCTCGCGGAAGGCGGCCAGGTCGCCGCTGGAGTCCTTAAGCCCGGCGAGGACCCCGTCGGCGGCCAGGTCCAGGACCAGGTCCGCGGGGAGCTTGGTGTGGACGGCGACCGGGATGTCGTAGGCGAGGACGGGGACGGGGGACGCGGCGGCGACCGCGCGGTAGTGGCGGGCGATCTCCGCGGGGTGGGTGCGGGCGTAGAACGGCGCGGTGACGACCACCGCGTCGGCGCCCGCCGCCGTCACCGCGGCCACGTGCTCCAGGACCCGGGGCGTCGTCATGTCGATCGCGCCCGCGAGCACCGGCAGGCGTCCCGCCACGTGCCGCACGGTCTCCGCCACCACCAGCCTCCGCTGCGCGTCCGTCAGATACGCGGCCTCCGACGTGGAGCCCAGGACGAACAGGCCGTGCACCCCGCCCGCCGTCAGGTGGTCGAGCAGCCGGTGCAGCGACTCCACGTCCACCTCCCGCTCCGGTGTCAGCGGGGTGCAGACGGGCGGGACGACACCGGTGAGCGGGGCGGGGACGGTCATGGCGGCTCCCTCGGCTGACGGGACCGGCGCCCGGCGGCGCCGGTCGGCTCGTGCTCCTCTCCGGATGGTGACACCGCGGGCGGCGCCCCGGCAGGGCGCCGGGCGGGAAACCGGGCATCCGGGTGGCGCCGCCCCCTGTACGGCGCCACCCGGACGCGGGTACCGAGGGCCCCGGGAAAGGGGCCCACGGCCCGTCAGGGCAGCTCCGCCATGTAGTGCTCGTCGCGGTCGGAGTCGTAGACCAGTTCGCCCGCCGCGTCGTAGCCCTTGATCCGCGGCGCCCGCGTGACCTGCTGGTCGAGTTCGCCGGTGGCGACGAACCAGCCGTGGTCCAGGACGGCGGGCCGGGTCTCGCCGTCGCCGTAGGAGACGGTCACCCTGGCCACCGAGGGGTCGACGAGGCCGATGCTGCCCCAGCGGAACGGCAGCTTCCAGTTTCCTCTGTCCATGGCGGACTGCGCGTAGAGCCTGAGCGCGTTGACGTCCGGGACGACGGGGCCCTGGTCCGGTGGCCCCTCGGCGACGCCCCCGATGTTCAGCCCGGCCACCTCGCCCTCCTTGACGGTGCAGATCACCCGGGTCCTGGCGGCGTCGTCGCGGGCCGCGACCACGAAGTGGCCGTCCCCGGGGGAGTTGCTGTCGCCGGTGCTGCGCATGGCGAGCAGGATCCGGTACTCCTCGGCGACGCCCGGCCCCCTATGCGGTTCCCGCCCGAGGTCGGAGTCCAGGCAGTCCTCCAGCATGGACACCGCGGACCGCCGCGTCACCCCGTCGAGGAGCTGCCCGTCGGTGGCCGGACCCGAAGGGCCGGGCGAAGTCGCCGAGGCCGTGGGCACGGGCGACCGCGAGGCCGTCGCGGACACGGCCGGCGACGCGCCCTCCCCGCCCCGGTCCGCGCCGCCCAGCGCGTACGCCCCCACCGGCGCCACGGCCAGCGTCACCAGCGCCGCCCCGGCCGCCGCCACCCGCCGGCGCCGCTCCGCCACGCCCCGGCGCCGGATCGCCGGGTAGGGCGCCATCGACGGCTGGAGGGTGAGCGCGTCATCGGCGAGCAGTGTCCGCACCCGCTCCGCGAACTCCCGCTCGCCGTCGGCTCCCTGCCACGCGTCCACCCGCTCGTCCCCGTTCACCTGCTGTCTCCCTGCCTGGACGGCACACCCATCGCCTGGGCGAGCCCCGGATACGTACGCAACTTCGCCAGCCCCTTGGACGCCTGGCTCTTGACCGTGCCGGGCGAGCAGCCGAGGGTGTCGGCGACCTCCGCCTCGGACAGGTCCTCCCAGTAGCGCAGGACCACCACCGCCCGCTGCCGCGCGGGAAGTCCGGCCAGCGCCGTGAGCAGCGGCGAGCGCTCCACCACGCGCCCCACGGTCTCGTCGTGTCCCGCCCGCTCCGGCGGCGAGGCGGTCAGCGCCTCGCTGACCCGCCGCTTGCGGAAACGGTCGCTGTTGCAGCTGACGAGCATCCGGCGGACGTACGCCTCCGGGTTGTCACTGCGCGAGATCCGCCGCCACGAGCGGTACGCCTTCGCCAGCGCGGTCTGCGTCAGGTCCTCGGCGTGGTGCGCGTCACCCGTCAGCAGATAGGCGGTCCGCACCAGGTGTGACCACCGTGCTCTGACGAACTCCTGGTACTGGGCCTCGTGTTCGGCCTTCATCAAGCACCCTCCTCGCCCCCCAGACCACCGTCCGGACGGAATCGGTTGCCCGGAGGGTCCGAGGGATTTCCGGGGCGGTGCGGGAGTGGCTAGGCCAGCACCTCCGACAGGACGGCCGCGGTCTGCGCGATCAGGGCGTTGTCGCGGACCGCCGCCGGGTCGAACTTGCGGGACAGGATGGCGAGGACGACCGGGGTGCCGTCCGGGGTCCAGGCGATGCCGACGTTGTTGTTGGTGCCGTAGGCGCCGCCGCCGGTCTTGTCGGCGACCGTCCAGGTGGGCGGGACACCGGCGCGCAGCCGGTCGCCGCTGGTGGTGTTGTGCAGCAGCCAGTGGGTCAGCAGCTCACGGTCGGCGCCGGGGAGGGCGTCGCCGAGGACGAGCCGGGCGTAGGTGCGGCCGATCGCGCGCGGGCTGGTGGTGTCGGTGACCCGCCACGGCTCCGCCGAGTTCAGCTCCGTCTCCCAGCGGTCCAGGCGGGTCACCGGGTCGCCGAGGGAGCGGGCGAACCGGGTGATCGCCGTGGGGCCGCCCAGCTCGCGCAGCAGCAGGTTGCCGGCCGCGTTGTCGCTGAACCGGATGGTCACGTCGCACAGTTCGGCGACGGTCATCCCCTCGGCGAGGTGCTCGCGCGTCTTGTCGGAGCCGTCCACCAGGTCCGCTTCGGTGTAGTGGATGCGGCGGGCCAGGAACTCCCCGTCCCGGTCCAGGTCGCGCAGGACCGCGGCGGCGGCGAGGGTCTTGAAGACGGAACAGATCGGGAACAGGTCGTCCGCGTGATGCCGGACGGTGCGTCCGGTGCGCAGGTTGCGGGCGTAGACGCCGAGCTTGGCGCCGTAGCGCCGCTCCAGGTCGCGCAGGCGTCCGGTGGCACCGGTGGTACCTCCGTCGGCGTGCGCCGCGGTGGAGCCGAGCCAAGTGGCGGCACCGCCGACGGCACCAGCGGTGAGGAGGGTACGGCGGCGTAACGACATCGAGGGCTCCTTCGTGATCGTCTCTGCCCGTGATCGACGCCGTCGCGGCCCGCCTCGGTTGCGGCTGGACCGCGCGCCCCGGTCGCTGCTGCCGCTAGTCGCAGTACCTGTCCCGTACCGGCCGCTCGCCCGACGCCAGGAATCGGGAGACCGTCGCGTCGCCGCAGGCGTTGCCGTGGGCGAGGTAGGCGTCGTGGCCCGTGGAGTCGACGACGACCATGCGCGCCCGGTCACCCAGGGCCGCGCGCAGCTTCAGGGCCCCGGCGAGCGGGGTGGCCGGGTCACGCTCGTTCTGTACGAGCAGGATGTTGGAGGGCCCCCGGTCGGTGATCCGCACCGCGGGCTCCCTGGGCGGGAAGGGCCAGGCGGCGCAGAGCATCGCGTTGCGCGGCATGCCCGCGGTCAGCGGGTGGGCGGCCCGGCTGCGGGCGACGTCCTTCCGGTACCCGGCCGGGTCCTTGGGCCAGGCCACGTCGTTGCACAGGGTTCCGGCGGCCACGGCGGTCACGTTCTGCAGCACCTCGTCCGGCGGCGACGCGGGGGCGGGCGGCACGGTGCCGCGCTGGGCGGCCAGCATCAGCCGCGCGAGACGGGGGAAACGGGCGGGGGAGTAGAGGCTCTCCAGCATGGTCTGGCGCAGTACGTTGCCGTTCAGCTCCTCGGGGTTGGCGCCCGGCCAGGGGATCGGCTCGGCGTCGAGACGGGCGGCCAGCCGCAGGAACAGGGGGCGGACCTCGGCGGCCGTCCCGGCGACCCGGTCCGGATTGCCGGGTTGCGACGCCCACCGGGCGAACTCGGGGAACACGTCCTCGACGCCCTGTTCGTACCCGGCGAGCCAGGCGCGGGCCACGCGTGCGGGGTCGGGGTCGTCATTGCTGTCGAGCACGATCCGGTCCGTGCGGTGCGGGAACAGCTGGCTGTACACCGCGCCGACGTACGTGCCGTACGACACGCCCCACGCGGACACCTTGCGCTCGCCCAGCGCGGCGCGCACCCGGTCGAGGTCGCGGGCCTCGTTGGCGGTGCTCAGATGCCGGATCAGCTCGCCACCGTGGTGGGCGCAGGCGTCCGCCATCCGCCGCGCGTCGGCCAGGTTCCCGTCGATCGAGCCGTCGGGGGCGGGCCAGGGCCGCAGCTTCACCGGGGCGAGGTCACCGTGGTCCAGGCCGCAGCCGACCGGGGTGGACGGGGCGAGACCGCGCGGCGCGAAGCCGACCAGGTCGAACCGCTCCCGCACCTCCTGCGGCAGCTTCTGCCCCTTCTTCGACGGGTCGTCGAGGCTGGAGCCGCCGGGGCCGCCCGGTATCAGCAGGAGGACACCCCGCCGCTCGGCCGGGTCCTCGCTCGGGATGCGCGAGATGGCGATCTCGATCGTCCCGGCGCCCGGATCGGCGTAGTCCATCGGCACCTCGACGGTGGCGCACTGCTGCCGGGGGTCGGGCGCGCCGCCCGCGCACGCACCCCAGTCGAGGGAGGGCCGCGGGGCGGCGGCGGACGGGGCGGCGAGTCCGGCGAACAGCAGGGCGGTGGAGGCGGCGACGAGGCCGACGGTGCGCGTGGTCTTCTTCATGCCCACGAGCCTCGCCGATCCCCGCCCGCCCCCACATCCGGGCAACGGCCCGGTTTTCACGGGGGTTTACCCCAGCACCACTCCTCCGGTACGTCCCTCAGCCGGCGGTGCGCGCCGTACGGATGAACGCGGTCCAGGCAGCCGGTCCGACGAGGATCACGGGCCCGTCCGGGACCTTGCTGTCCCGGACGGGGACGACACCGGGGACTCCGTCGGCGACCTCGACGCAGTCGCCGCCATTGCCGTCGCTGTGGGTGCTCTTGCGCCAGCGGGCGTGGGTCAGGTCGTACTCGCGCATCGTCTGTGGTCCTCCGCCGCCGATTCGATCAGGGCCAGGGACGCGTCAGGCGACAACGCGGCGGCCCTCAGCAGATCGTAGGTGGCTTGCGTGCGCTTCACCACAGGCGGATCGTCAAGGAGGCTCCCCGAATACACGGCTTCTGTATAGACCGTGGGGGGAGCATCCTCGAACTCCATGTACTTCAAAGATCCGGTCATGATGGCGTACGCGCCTGCCGTGTACGGCAGCACCTGGAGCAGCACGGTGCGCTCCCGTGCCAGCGTCGCGATGTGCTCCAGCTGGCCGGCCATGGCGGCTGGGCCGCCGACCGGGGTGCGCAGCACGTTCTCGTGCAGGATCGCCCAGTACGTCGGCCGGGCGGCGTCCCGCAGGATCCGCTGCCGCTCCAGCCGACCGCTTACCTTGTCCTCGATGTGCTCCTCCGGCGCCAGCGGGTTCATCGCCAGCGTGACCGCGCGGGCGTACGCCGCCGTCTGGAGTAGGCCCGGTACGAGTGCCGGTGCGAACTCGCAGATCTTGGTCGCCAGCGCCTCCAACTCGGCCGCCTGGGCGAAGTACTCCGCATAACGCCGGTCATTGATGAGCTTCCTGCACAACCGCTCGAAAATACCGTCGGTTTGCAGGACCTCGTCGATGCGTTGGGCGATATCCAGCTGAGGTTTTCGAATGGCCTGCTCGAACTGACCGATATAAGCGCCTGAGACGAATACCCGCGCCCCCAGGTCGACTTGGGTGATGCCCGCGTCCTCGCGGCGTCGCCTCAGCTCCGCTCCGAAGAACTCCCAGGCAGCCTGCCGTGAACCATTGGCCATGGCCAACCCCTTTGCCCGGCCCCGCACTTGTAGCGCACAAGCTCCTGTCGAGTGTAGGGCCGGCGGACGATGCTGGAGAGGGAAAGAGTGAAACCCGAATACGCAGGGGAGCCACGTGGAGGCACAGCGCCGATTGCAGGAAATGCGAACCGCAGGAAAAGGCCGGAAACCAATGACACCGACGAAGCCGCCGATCGGCTCGTACGTCGTCGACACCCGCACCGGGAAGGTGGGCATCGTGATGGGCCACGAGGGACCCTACGTACAGCTGAGACCGTACGGCGGCGGCAGGGAGTGGGACGCGGACCCACGGAGCGTACGCAACGCCACCCCGGCGGAGCGCCTGCGCGCCGCGACCGCGTACGCCAACGCGCGCAGCCGGGGCGAGGTCCCTTGACGCGACGCGGGCGTACCCGGCCGGGGACCCGCGCGGGTAGGCGAGAATGGGTCCATGAGTCTGTTCCGCGACGACGGCATCGTGCTGCGCACCCAGAAGCTGGGTGAGGCGGACCGGATCATCACGCTGCTCACGCGCGGTCACGGGCGGGTACGCGCCGTGGCGAGAGGCGTGCGCCGGACGAAGTCCAAGTTCGGGGCGCGCCTCGAACCGTTCTCCCACGTCGACGTGCAGTTCTTCGCGCGCGGCAGCGAGCTGGTGGGGCGCGGGCTGCCGCTGTGCACGCAGAGCGAGACCATCGCGCCGTACGGTGGCGCCATCGTCACCGACTACGCCCGGTACACCGCCGGGACGGCGATGCTGGAGACCGCCGAGCGGTTCACCGACCACGAGGGCGAGCCGGCCGTGCAGCAGTACCTGCTGCTGGTCGGCGCCCTGCGCACGCTCGCCCGCGGCGAGCACGCCCCGCACCTCGTGCTCGACGCGTTCCTGCTGCGCTCCCTCGCCGTCAACGGCTACGCCCCCAGCTTCAGCGACTGCGTGAAGTGCGGGATGCCCGGTCCGAACCGCTTCTTCTCGGTGGCCTCCGGGGGCTCGGTCTGCGTGGACTGCCGGGTGCCCGGCAGTGTCGTACCCTCGCCGCGGACCCTGGAGCTGCTGGCCGCGCTGCTTACGGGAGACTGGGAGACCGCGGACGCGTGCGAGCCGCGGTATGTGCGGGAGGGCAGCGGGCTGGTGTCCGCCTATCTGCACTGGCACCTGGAGCGCGGGCTGCGTTCCCTGAGGTACGTCGAGAAGTAAGAGAAGCAAGGGAGACGAGACGCTCATGGTCGTACGCGGGTTCCTGGGGCGCCAGCGCCGCGAGTACAGGACGCCGGAGCCGCACCCGTCCGGCGCGCGGCCGCCGAAGCTCCCCGGCGAGCTGGTGCCGAACCATGTGGCGATCGTCATGGACGGCAACGGCCGCTGGGCCAAGGAGCGGGGCCTGCCGCGCACCGAGGGCCACAAGGTGGGCGCCGAGCGCGTGCTGGACGTGCTGCAGGGCGGCATCGAGATGGGCGTCGGCGCCATCTCCCTGTACGCCTTCTCCACCGAGAACTGGAAGCGCTCGCCCGAGGAGGTGCGCTTCCTGATGAACTTCAACCGCGACTTCATCCGCAAGTCCCGCGACCAGCTCGACGAGCTGGGCGTGCGGGTGCGCTGGGTGGGCCGGATGCCCAAGCTGTGGAAGTCGGTCGCCCAGGAGCTGCAGATCGCCCAGGAGCAGACCAAGGACAACGACCGGCTGACCCTGTACTTCTGCATGAACTACGGCGGCCGCGCCGAGATCGCCGACGCGGCGCGGGCCATCGCCGAGGACGTGAAGGCCGGGCGGCTCGACCCGTCGAAGGTGACCGAGAAGACCGTCCAGAAGTACCTGTACTACCCGGACATGCCGGACGTCGACCTGTTCCTGCGCCCGAGCGGCGAGCAGCGCACGTCCAACTACTTGCTGTGGCAGAGCGCGTACGCGGAGATGGTCTTCCAGGACGTGCTGTGGCCGGACTTCGACCGCCGTGACCTGTGGCGGGCCTGCCTGGAGTTCGCCTCCCGCGACCGCCGCTTCGGCGGCGCCATCCCCAACGAGGAACTGCTGGCCATGGAGGGCCGGACAGAAGGCTGACCGTGCACGGGGCGGCTGAGGTTTTCAGGGGCGCGGGGAACTGCGCGACCAGTCACCACGAACCCGCAGCCGCCCACGCACCGCACCTCCCACGGCGAACCCGCGAGCCCCGCTCAACCGGCGGCGCACTCCGCGCAGGTACCGAAAATCTCCACCGTGTGCGCCACGTTCACATAGCCGTGCTCGGCCGCGATGGCGTCCGCCCACTTCTCCACGGCCGGGCCCTCGACCTCGACCGCCTTGCCGCAGACGCGGCAGACCAGGTGGTGGTGGTGCTCGCCGGTCGAGCACCGCCGGTACACCGCCTCGCCGTCGGAGGTGCGCAGCACGTCGACCTCGCCGGCCTCGGCGAGGGACTGGAGGGTGCGGTAGACCGTGGTGAGTCCGACGGAGTCGCCCTTGTGCTTGAGCATGTCGTGCAAGTCCTGCGCACTGCGGAACTCGTCGACTTCGTCGAGGGCTGCCGCCACGGCGGCACGCTGCCGGGTGGCGCGGCCCTTCACGGGCGGTCCAGCGGTCGTCACCGGTTGCCTCCTCACGTCTGCTGCGGTCCGGGCCATTGTGCCAGCCCGGACCGGCAGCGGTCAGACGCCGATCTCGTCCTCGGTCCGGCGGCTGGCCGGAATCGCGCACTCCGCCGGGTCCCCGGACGGCTGCGCGGCGGCCAGTGCCCGGGCCCGGCGCCGGGCCAGCGGGGTCGCCAGCGCGGTCAGCACGACAAACGCGCCGATGGTCAGCAGCACGATCGTCGCGCCGGGCGGAACGTCCTGGTAGTACGAGGTCACCGTGCCGCCGAGGGTCACGGACACCCCGATCGCCACCGCGACCGCGAAGGTCGCGGCGAAGCTGCGGGTGAGCTGCTGGGCGGCGGCCACCGGCACCACCATCAGCGCGGACACCAGCAGCAGGCCGACCACGCGCATCGCCACCGTGACCGTCACGGCCGCGGTGATCGCCGTCAGCAGGTTCAGCGCCCGCACCGGCAGGCCCGTGACCCGCGCGAACTCCTCGTCCTGGCTGACCGCGAAGAGCTGGCGGCGCAGCCCCAGGGTGACCAGCATCACGAAGGCCGCCAGCAGGCAGATCGCCGTCACGTCCGACTCCGACACCGTCGACAGCGAGCCGAACAGATACGAGGTCAGGTTGGCGTTGGAGCCCGTCGGCGCGAGGTTGATGAACATCACACCGCCGGCCATGCCGCCGTAGAACAGCATCGCCAGCGCGATGTCGCCGCGCGTCTTGCCGTACCAGCGGATCAGCTCCATCAGGACCGCGCCGAGGACGGAGACGAGGGTGGCCATCCACACCGGGGACCAGGACAGCAGGAAGCCGAGGCCGACGCCGGTCATCGCGACGTGGCCGATGCCGTCGCCCATCAGCGCCTGGCGGCGCTGCACCAGGTAGATGCCGACCGCGGGCGCGGTGATGCCGACCAGGACGGCGGCGAGCAGGGCCCGCTGCATGAAGTCGTAGTTCAGGAGTTCCATCAGCTCAGCAGTCCCGTCCGGATCGGTTCGGCGTCGTGGGCCGCGTGCGGATGGACGTGGTCGTGGCCGGGCAGCGCGTGCTGGCCGACCGCCTTCGGGGGCGGGCCGTCGTGCAGCACACAGCCGTCGCGCAGGACGACCGCCCGGTCGATCAAGGGCTCCAGCGGGCCCAGTTCGTGCAGGACGACCAGCACCGTCGCGCCCTGGGCGACCTGCTCGCGCAGCGTCGCGGCCAGCACTTCCTGGCTGGCCAGGTCGACGCCCGCCATCGGCTCGTCCATGATCAGCAGCTCGGGGCCGGCGGCGAGCGCGCGGGCGATCAGCACCCGCTGGTGCTGGCCGCCGGAGAGCGCGTTCACCGAGTCCCCGGCCCGGTCCGCCATGCCGACCAGGTCCAGCGCCCGGCGGACGGCCTCGCGGTCGGCCTTGCGGAAGACGCCGAAGCGGGTACGGGACAGACGGCCCGAGGAGACCACTTCGCCGACCGTGGCGGGCACGCCGCCCGCGGCCGTGGTGCGCTGCGGGACGTAGCCGACGCGCGCCCAGTCCCTGAACCGCCGGCGGGGTGTGCCGAACAGCTCGATCTCGCCGGCGCTGACCGGCACCTGGCCGATGACGGTGCGCACGGCCGTCGACTTGCCGGAGCCGTTCGCGCCGAGCAGCGCGACGACCTCACCGCGGGACACGGTGAGGTCGATGCCGCGCAGGACGGGGCGCGAGCCCAGCTCGGCGCGTACGCCGCGCAGGGATATGACGGGCTCGCTCACCATGTGGCCTCCGTAACGGTCAATTCGCGATCACTGGCGATCACTTCGCGCCGAGGGCCGTCTTCAGCGCGCTGAGGTTGGACTCCATGACCTCGAAGTAGTCGTCGCCCTCGGACTTGTCGGTGATGCCCTCGAGCGGGTCGAGCACGTCGGTCTTCAGGCCGGCGTCCTTCGCGAGCGTCTTCGCGGTCTTGTCACTCACCAGTGTCTCGTAGAAGACGGTGGTCACGCCGTCCGCCTTGGCCTCCTCCTGGAGCTCCTTGATCCGGGCGGGGCTCGGCTCGGACTCCGGGTCGAGGCCGGAGATGGCTTCCTGGGTCAGGCCGTAGCGCTCGGCGAGGTAGCCGAAGGCGGCGTGGTTGGTGAAGAAGACCTTGGTCCTGGTGTTCTTCAGACCGTCCTCGAACCGCGTGTTCAGCTCGTTCAGCTCGCCGACCAGCGCGTCGGTGTTCTTCTTGTAGTCGGCCGCGTGGTCCGGGTCGGCCTTCTCGAAGGCGGCGCCGATGCCCTTGGCGACCTCGGCGTACTTCACCGGGTCCAGCCACAGGTGGGGGTCGAGGGCGTGCTCCTCTTCCTCGGAGTGTTCCTCGGAGTGTTCCTCGGAGGGGGCGTCGGAGTGCTCGTCCGCGTGCTCCTCGGCGTGCTCCTCGCCCTCGTGGCCGTGGTCGTGCTCGACGCTGCCGTGGTCCTCCAGCTTCGTGAGGGAGGCCGCGTCGATCTTCGTCTTCACGTCGGCCTGGGCGACGGCCTCGTCGACGGCCGGCTGGAGGGTCTTGAGGTAGAGGACCGCGTCGGCTTCCTGCAGCGCGGCGGTCTGCCGGGTGGAGAGCTCCAGGTCGTGCGGTTCCTGACCGGGCTCGGTGAGGGTGGTGACGTTCACGTGGTCCCCGCCGATCCGCTCGGCGAGGAACTGCATCGGGTAGAACGACGCGACGACATCGAACTTGTCCGTGTTGCCCGCGTTCGCGGAGTCGCTGGAGCAGGCGGTCAGGGCAGCGAGACCGAGGGCGGTCACCGCCGCGGTGGGTATGAGCTGTCGTCGTACGTTCATGAGAGTCATTTTCAACAAAAGTGGAAACCGTTGTCAACAAACGGTCGTCCCGGCCGCGAGGGTATCCCGATTTGGTTCAGGGGGAGTGCACGCCGGTAACCTGAAGCATTCGCTGGAAGCATCTCGCTTCGTCGCCCGTCGTCGTAATGAAGAGAGCACCGTGGCCGCCGACAAGATCGACACCATCGTCAGCCTGAGCAAGCGCCGTGGCTTCGTTTTCCCCTGTAGTGAGATCTACGGCGGTCAGCGTGCCGCCTGGGACTACGGGCCGCTCGGTGTCGAGCTGAAGGAGAACATCAAGCGCCAGTGGTGGCGCTACATGGTGACGTCGCGTGAGGACGTCGTCGGTATCGACTCGTCCGTCATCCTCGCCCCCGAGGTCTGGGTCGCCTCCGGCCACGTCGCCACCTTCACCGACCCGCTCACCGAGTGCACCTCCTGCCACAAGCGCTACCGCGCGGACCACCTGGAGGAGGCCTACGAGGAGAAGAAGGGCCGCGCCCCGGAGAACGGCCTGTCCGACATCAACTGCCCGAACTGCGGCACCAAGGGCCAGTTCACCGAGCCCAAGCAGTTCTCGGGTCTCCTCTCCACCCACCTCGGCCCGACCCAGGACTCCGGCTCCGTCGCCTACCTGCGTCCCGAGACCGCCCAGGGCATCTTCACCAACTTCGCCCTGGTGCACACCGCTTCGCGCAAGAAGCCGCCGTTCGGCATCGCCCAGATGGGCAAGTCGTTCCGCAACGAGATCACGCCGGGCAACTTCATCTTCCGCACCCGCGAGTTCGAGCAGATGGAGATGGAGTTCTTCGTCAAGCCGGGCGAGGACGAGCAGTGGCACGAGTACTGGATGGAGCAGCGCTGGAACTGGTACACCGGCCTGGGTCTCCGTGAGGAGAACATGCGCTGGTACGAGCACCCCAAGGAGAAGCTCTCCCACTACTCCAAGCGCACCGCCGACATCGAGTACCGCTTCCAGTTCGGCGGCAGCGAGTGGGGCGAGCTGGAGGGTGTCGCCAACCGCACCGACTACGACCTCACCGCGCACTCCAAGGCCTCCGGCCAGGACCTGGCCTACTACGACCAGGAGGCCGGCGAGCGCTGGACGCCGTACGTCATCGAGCCCGCGGCCGGCGTCGGCCGCACCATGCTGGCCTTCCTCCTCGACGCGTACGTCGAGGACGAGGCGCCCAACGCCAAGGGCAAGATGGAGAAGCGCACCGTGCTGCGCCTGGACCACCGCCTCGCCCCGGTGAAGGCGGCCGTCCTGCCGCTGTCCCGCAACGCGGAGCTGTCCCCGAAGGCCAAGGGTCTCGCGCAGGCGCTGCGCCAGCACTGGAACATCGAGTTCGACGACGCCGGCGCCATCGGCCGCCGCTACCGCCGCCAGGACGAGATCGGTACGCCGTACTGCGTGACCGTCGACTTCGACACGCTGGACGACAACGCCGTGACCGTCCGTGAGCGGGACTCGATGAAGCAGGAGCGGGTCTCCCTGGACCAGATCGAGGGCTACCTGGCCGCGCGCCTGATCGGCTGCTAGCCGTTTCCTGAACCGCCGCACCGTTCCCCGCGCCCGCGAAGGGCGCGGGGAACGGTCGTTTCCGGGCCCGGTCGGCGTCGGCGGATCAGCGGACGTGACACATGACAGCTGACAGATATTGAAATCTGTCAGCTGTCATGTCACTCTGGTGTGCATGACGACGATCCAGACCCGCACCCTCGGAACCACCGGCCCCCAGGTCTCCGCCCTCGGCCTCGGCTGCATGGGCATGTCCGCGCTGTACGGCGAGGCGGACCGGGCCGAGTCCATCGCGACCATCCACGCGGCGCTCGAAGCGGGCGTCACCCTGCTCGACACCGGCGACTTCTACGGCATGGGCCACAACGAGCTGCTGATCGGCGAGGCCCTGCGCACGGCGCCCCCGGCCCGGCGGGAACAGGCCCTGGTCAGCGTGAAGTTCGGCGCCCTGCGCGGCCCGGACGGCAGCTGGCTCGGCTACGACGGCCGGCCCGAGGCGGTGAAGACCTTCGCCGCGTACTCGCTCCAGCGCCTCGGCGTCGACCACCTCGACGTCTACCGCCTCGCCCGGCTCGACCCGGCCGTCCCCGTCGAGGAGACCGTCGGCGCGGTCGCCGAACTCGTCGAGCAGGGGTACGTCCGGCACATCGGCCTCAGCGAGGTCGGCGCCGGCACCCTGCGCAGGGCCGCCGCGACCGCCCCGATCGCGGACCTCCAGATCGAGTACGCCCTGATCACGCGGGGCATCGAGAAGGAGATCCTGCCGACCGCCCGGGAACTGGGCATCGGCATCACCGCGTACGGCGTCCTCTCGCGCGGCCTGATCTCCGGCCACTTCACCGCCGACCGGCAGCTCGCAGCAGACGACTTCCGCGCCCACTCGCCCCGCTTCCAGGGCGACAACCTCCACCGGAACCTGCGGCTGGTGGACGAGCTGCGGAAGATCGCCGAGCACAAGGGCGTGAGCGTCGCGCAGATCGCTATCGCCTGGGTGCTGTCCCGCGGCGAGGACATCGTGCCGCTCATCGGCGCCCGCCGCCGCGACCGGCTCGCGGAGGCCCTCGGCGCGCTCGACGTCACCCTGGACGCGGCCGACCTCGCCGCCGTCGAGGAGGCCGTACCGGCGGACGCGGTGGTCGGCGACCGCTATGCCGCGGCGCAGATGGCAGACCTCGACAGCGAGCGGTGACACGGCCGCCGGGTACCGTCTTGGGCATGGCCCCGACCAGTGAGACCCTGACCGCCGACCGCATCCTCGAAGCGACCGAGGAGGTGCTGCGCCGCCACGGCCCGGCCAAGGCCACCGTGGTCGACGTGGCCCGCGCGCTCGGCGTCAGCCACGGCAGCGTCTACCGGCACTTCCGCACCAAGGCGGCCCTGCGCGAGGCCGTCACGAAGCGCTGGCTGGACCGCACGTCGGGGGAACTGGCCGGCATCGCCGCCGACCGGGACCGTGACCCGGAACAGCGGCTGCGCGCCTGGCTGCGGGCGCTGTTCGACGCCAAGCGCCGCAAGGCGGGCCGCGACCCGGAGCTGTTCGCCACGTACATGGTGCTCACCCGCGAGAGCGGCGAGGCGGTCCCCGAGCACATCGCCGACCTCACCGCCCAGCTGACGGACATCGTCCGCGCGGGCCTCGGCACGGGCGCCTTCACCACCACCGACCCGGCCGCCACCGCCCGCGCGGTCTTCCACGCCACCGGCCGCTTCCACGACCCTGCCTACGCGGCCGAGTGGGAACAGCCCGGCATCGAGGCGGACTTCGACGCGGTCGTGGACCTGGTGGTACGGGGCCTGCGCGCGAAGCCCTGAGCCTCCGCGGGGCGCAGCGGCGCTACGGCACGAGCCGGACGCGGATGTCCTTCTCGGACGGCAGCACGATCGTCGGATTCCGCCCGCGCCGCCACTCGGGCGTCACTCGGGCGTCACCAGGAACAGCCGCCCGCCTGACGCCGGCAGCAGCCGGAACCCCCGGTACCGGTGACGGTACGTCCGCGCCTCCTCCCCGGCCGTGCCGAGCCGAGCCGAGCCGCGGGGATCTTTCACCCGTGACCTGCCGGGTTACTCCACCCTCAGCCGCGCACCGCCTCGCGGACCTCTCCGGACTCCAGTCGCGCGGCCGTGTGCTCGGCGGTGCGGCGGGCCCAGGGGCCGGTGGTCAGCACGCCGAGCACCAGGACCACCGCCCCGCAGCCCACGAGGATCCACCAGCCGGGAACCGCCGCGGCGACGAAGGTGTCCCGGTAGGCGGCGGAGCCGATGCCCGCGGCCAGGACCGCGCCGACGACCGCGACGCCCAGGGTCTGCCCGAGCTGCCGGCTGGTGGAGGCGACGGCGGCGGCCACCCCGGCCTGGGCGCGCGGCATTCCGGAGACCGCCGTGTTGGTGATCGGCGCGTTCACCATGCCGAAGCCGACGCCGAAGAGCACGTACCCGGTCAGGAGCCCCGCGTTCGACGTCTCGGCCTCGAACGCAGCGAACAGCAGCGCGCTCGCGGTCATCGCGATGCCCGCGAGGAGGAGCGGCAGGCGCGCGCCCCGGCTGCCGACGAGGCGGCCGGACAGGGGCGCGCACAGGAAGGTCGGTACGGCCATGGGCAGCATCCACAGGCCGGCGTGCAGGGCGTCCAGGCCGCGGACGTTCTGGAGGTACAGCGTGGACAGGAACAGGAAGCCGCCCAGCGCGGCGAACGCGGCGATCGCGATCACCGTCGCGCCACTGAACGGCGCCGAGCGGAAGAAGCGCAGGTCGATCAGCGGTTCGGCGCGCCGGGGCTCGTAGACCAGCAGGCCCAGCAGCGCGGCCGCCGCCACCGCCGCGAACGGCAGGACCGCCGCGACCCCGGCCGCGGGCGCCTCGATGATCGCGTACGTCAGGCCGCCGAAGAGGAGGATGACCAGCAGCTGGCCGAGGGGGTCGGCGCGGCGGGCCCTGGCCGCGCGGGACTCGGGGATGTACCGGAGGGTGAGCAGCAGGGCGGCCAGTCCCACCGGCAGGTTGATCCAGAAGATCGCCCGCCAGCCGACCGACTCGACGAGGAGCCCGCCCACCAAGGGGCCGGCGGCCATCGAGATGCCGACCACCGCGCCCCAGACGCCGATCGCGCGGGCCCGCTCCCGCGGGTCGGTGAAGGTGTTGGTGATGATCGACATGGCGACCGGGTTCAGCATCGAGCCGCCCACCGCCTGGACCATCCGGAAGATCACCAGAGTGTTCAGGTCCGGCGCCACCGAGCAGAGCGCCGAGCCGGCGGTGAAGACGATCAGGCCCGCCATGAAGACCCGCTTGCGGCCGATCCGGTCGGCCGTGGAGCCCGCGAGCATCAGCAGGGACGCGAGGACGAGGGTGTAGGCGTCGATCGTCCACTGGAGCCCGGACGTGGTGGCGCCCAGGTCGTCCTGCATGGACGGCAGGGCCACGTTCAGCACGGTGTTGTCGAGGCTCACGATCAGCAGGCTCATGCAGCAGATCGCGAGCACGAGCAGGCGTCGGCGCGGGCTGAGGTCGGGCATGAGCTCATCGTACGCCGATTTCGATAGTGCGGCTAACTAATGAATTTTACCTGTTCATTGCGCTGCACAATGGAGGAATGTCCACGCCCACACAGCCGCCCGCGCAGCCCCTCCGGATCGGTCCGCACACCGTCCAGCCGCCCGTCGTCCTGGCCCCCATGGCCGGGATCACCAACGCGCCCTTCCGCACCCTGTGCCGGGAGTTCAGCGGCGGCAAGGGCCTGTTCGTCAGCGAGATGATCACCACCCGGGCGCTGGTCGAACGCAACGAGAAGACCATGCAGCTGGTCACCTTCGACCCCACCGAGCAGCCCCGCTCGATCCAGCTGTACGGCGTGGACCCGGTCACCGTCGGCAAGGCCGTCCGCATGATCGCGGAGGAGGACCTGGCCGACCACATCGACCTCAACTTCGGCTGCCCCGTCCCCAAGGTGACCAGGAAGGGCGGCGGCTCGGCCCTGCCCTACAAGCGCAACCTGCTGCGCGCCATCCTCCGCGAGGCCGTCGCCGGCGCCGGGGACCTCCCCGTCACCATGAAGATGCGCAAGGGCATCGACGACGACCACATCACCTACCTCGACGCCGGCCGCATCGCCGTCGAGGAGGGCGTCACCGCGATCGCCCTGCACGGCCGCACCGCCGCCCAGCACTACGGCGGCACCGCCGACTGGGACGCCATCGCCCGGCTGAAGGAGCACGTCCCGGAGATCCCGGTGCTCGGCAACGGCGACATCTGGTCCGCCGAGGACGCGGTGCGGATGGTCCGCGAGACCGGCTGCGACGGCGTCGTCGTCGGCCGCGGCTGCCTGGGCCGGCCGTGGCTGTTCTCCGACCTCGTCGCCGCCTTCGAGGGCCGCCCCGACGACATCGCCCGCCCCACCCTGCGCGAGGTCGCCGACGTCATGGTCCGGCACGCCCGGCTGCTCGGCGAGTGGATCGGCGACGAGACCAAGGGCGTCGTCGACTTCCGCAAGCACGTCGCCTGGTACCTCAAGGGCTTCGCCGTCGGCTCCGAGATGCGCAAGCGGCTCGCCGTCACCTCCTCCCTGGAGGAGCTGCGCGCCGGACTCGACGAGCTGGACCTCGACCAGCCCTGGCCGGCCGGCGCCGACGGCCCCCGCGGGCGCACCTCCGGCAACAACCGGGTCGTCCTGCCCGACGGCTGGCTGAAGGACCCGTACGACTGCGCGGGCGTCGGCGAGGACGCGGAGCTGGACACCTCCGGCGGCTGATCAGCCGTTCCGCCGTGCCGGCGTCGAGCCGTAGGCGGTCAGGAAGCGGTCCCGGAACGCGCTCATCTTCCACACCGGCGCGTCCGGGGCCGGCTCCAGCCCCTCCGACCAGCCCCAGCCGTCGATCTTCTCCAGCACCTCCGGGTCCTTGGCGACGATCGTCACCGGCACGTCCCGGCTCGCGCCCTCGCCGCTGACCCGGGCGATCGGCTGATGGTCGCCGAGGAAGACGAGGACCGTGTCCTCACCGCCGTAGCGCCGCAGCCACTGGGTGAGGCTGGTCACCGAGTACGCGACCGACTTGCCGTACTCCTCCTTCGAGCGGGCCACGCTCGCGACCACGTCCGCCGGATCGGCACCCCGCGCCTCGACCGCCTCGAAGATCCGCCCGTCGCCCAGCTCGTCCCAGCCGACCAGCTCGGGGATCGGCGCCCACGGCTGGTGGCTGGAGGTGAGGATGACCTCCGCCATCAGCGGCTTCTTTCGCTCCTTGCCGTGCTCCAGCCGCTGGAAGGCCTCCAGCGCGTACTGGTCCGGCATCGTCGACCAGCTGAACTTCGGCCCGCGATAGCCCAGGTGGAAGGCGTCGTAGACGGTGTCGAGGCCGTAGAACTCCGCCTCCGGCCACGCCTTCTGCACCCCCGGCATGACCCCGACCGTCCGCCACGCGCCCGTCTTGCGGAACGCCTTCGTCAGGCTGAGATGGCCGCCGGAGGTCACCGTGCGGTACCGCTGCTGGTTGGCGATCCACAGGCCCGACAGGAACGTGGAGTGGCCGAGCCAGCTGCTGCCCCCGTACGTCGCCGAGGTCAGCCAGCCGCTCTTCGCCCGGAACCCCGCCTTCTCCAGCGCCCGCGTCTCCCTCTCCAGGGTGCGGTGGACGTCGGGCCGGATCGCCGGGTCCTCGATGGCGCTGCGGCCGTAGCTCTCGATGAACGTGAAGATCACGTCCTTGCCGCGCAGGTCGGGGACGAGCCGTCCGGGCGGGGTCGCGCCGAACGCGTCGGCCTTCGCCTCCCGCGCGAACGCCGCCTCGTCCCGCAGCGTGGCCCGCACCCGCTCGGTCTGGGTCCGCACCGCCGCCGACGCGTGATCCGCGGCCACCGGCGCCCCCGCCACCTGCACGCCCAGCGCCGCGGTCGTCGTCCACACGACGGCCGCGGCGAGCGTCGAGCGCACCGCGACCGTGCGGTGCCGGGCCAGCACCTCGCCCAGCCGGACCGTGGCCAGCGTCAGCAGCGCGCCCAGCACCAGCACCAGGACGACCGCCCCGGCCGCCAGCCCGAACGCGCCCGCCGAGCCCATCGTGTCCCGGGCGTACGACTGGGCGTCGTCGAGGAGTTCCCAGTCCAGGACCAGGTTGAAGCCCCGGCCCAGGTACTCGTGGAACCCCATGTCCAGCAGGTTCAGCACCGTGAGCACGGCCAGCGCCAGCCCGCCGAGCGCCGCCGCCACCACCCGGGGCCGCCGCGGCAGCGCCAGCAGCAGCGCCGCCCCGACGACCGCCTCCACCGGTATCCGCGCGAACGCCCCCGGCGTGACCGTCCGCACCGTGTTCGGCAGCAGCAGGGCGGCCAGCACGAGCACGGCGGACAGCACGGTGAGCGCCCGGCTCAGCACACGCACGACCGTGGGAGACACCGGGGTCCTTCCGTACGGAACGATCTGGTGGCGGACCCGGCGTGGGGGAACGGGTCCGCCACCAAGAGGTACGGCCCGACCCCGCGCACTGTTCAATCGGAGCGCGGACGACTTCCCGAGGGGCGCGGGGCTCTGTCGACATGCGGCTCGCCGCGTGGGCGCGACCGGCCCTCACGGACCCGCAGCCGCCCGCCGACCCGACCACCCCTCCGCTCAGGCGCCCCCGACGGCGGTGAGCAACGCAAGCGGCGCCGCAGCGGACCGAGACTCCCGCACACACGCGTGCGGATACGGCACAGGCTCCCCGTGCGTGCCGCGGTCGTACCCCGCCAGCACCTCCGGCAGCCGGTCGCCGAAGGCCCCCGCCGCGTCCACCAGCGCGCCCGCCACCGTCCGCGCCTCGTCATGCAGCCCGTACCGCGCAAGCCCCAGCGCGATCAGCGCGTTGTCGTGCGGCCACACCGACCCGCGGTGGTACGACAGCGGGTGGTACGCCGGCTGCCCGGCCGCCAGCGTGCGCACCCCCCAGCCGGAGAAGAAGTCCGGCTCGACCAGACGCCGGCCGACGACCTCCCCGTACTCCTTGTCCAGCAGCCCCGACCACAGCAGATGCCCGGCGTCCGAGGCGAGCGCGTCCACCTGGCGGCCCTCGCCGTCCAGCGCGAGCGCCGGGAAGGACCGCTCCGGCATCCAGAAGTCCCGCTGGAACCGGTCCCGCAGATCCCCGGCGGCCTGCTCCAGCAGCGCGGCGTACGTCTCGTCCGACCACACCGTGCGGGCCAGGTGCGCGGTGCGGCGCAGGGCGTCGTACGCGTACCCCTGCGCGCCCGCCGCCATCACCGGGCCGGTCGGGCGGGTGCCGTCGGCCCAGCAGATCGCGCCGGGGGAGTCCTTCCAGTTCTGGTTGGCCAGGCCGCCCCGGTCGGCGCGGTAGACGAGATAGCCGCGCGAGGTCAGCCCGCCGTGGTCCAGCATCCAGCCGACCGCCGCGCGGGCGTGCGGTTCGAGGCGGCGGGCCATGGCCGTGTCGCCGGTCTGCTCGACGTACGCGCCGAGCAGCACCAGGAAGAGCGGGGTGGCGTCCACCGAGCCGTAGTAGCGGCCGAACGGCACCTGACCGAAGTGGGCCAGCTCCCCGTACCGCACCTCGTGCACGATCTTGCCGGGCTGCGCCACCGAACCGGGGTGCGTCTCCGCGGCCTGGGTCGCGGCGAGCGCGGGCAGGGTGTGGGCGGCCAGCTGCGGCCGGTACGGCAGCGCGAACAGGGCGGTGAGCAGGGCGTCCCGGCCCAGCAGCGCCAGGAACCAGGGCGCGCCGCCCGCGGGCACGCGCAGGTCCTCGCCGTCGGGGCCGGTCGCCGGGATCCGGAGGGAGGCCAGGTCGGCGAGCCCGCGGGCGCAGGCCGCCGCCAGCTCCGGCCAGCCGGTCGGGAAGGCCACGCCCTCCATGAAGCCGTCCTCGCGGGCCTGCCGCTGCTCGCTCAGCCCGGCGGGAGAGCTGGGCACCCGCAGCGTCCGCCGCTCACCGTGCGGGCGGGCCACCACCCGCACGGTCAGCTCCGCGGTGCCGTGCGGCTCCAGCGCGAGGGTCCACACCAGGCGCCGGGCGCCGGTGCCGGTCTCCTCGACGGCGTCCGGGGCGGGCTCCGCGGTGACCGTCGTACACGACCGCCACTCGCCGCGCTGATAGGTGAACTCCAGCCCGTGCGACAGGACCTGACGGCGGCGCACCACCCCCGGCTTGGGGTACGTGCGGTGGTCGGAGCGCAGCTCGAACTGGTCGGTGAAGTCGGCGTCGGCGGTGATGGCGAGCCGGACCGTGGTCGGCACCGGGCGGTTGCTGGTCACCCGCAGCCGCTCCACGAACGAGCTGTCGCCGACGGCCTGTTCCCGGAACACCGTGTACGCGGGCGGCTCCTGCCGTCCGCCGCGCGGGACGCGCACACAGCGCGCGGTGTCCCCGCCGGCCACCGGGGACAGCGTCTCCGGGACCGCGCCGTCGACGGTGAGCTGCCACCGGCTCAAGTGCCGGGCGTCGCGCACGAAGAGCCCGTCGGGCAGGCCGTGGCGGCCCGCGCCGCCGGCCCGTACCCCGTTGATGTCGCCGCCGTCGCCCACGGCGGCGTACGTCCCGCCGTGCACGAGCGGATGATGCCGGTCCGTCATCCCCGGTCCCCTCCCCTGAGGTCACTGCTGGCGGTGATCTGGTCGTGCCGGTCCTGCGACAGGTCCAGGGCGAGCGCGGCGGTCCAGCCGAAGCCGGTCGCACCACAGGCCTCGCCGGTGTACGGGTCGACGTACTCCGCGAATCCGGAGGCGTCCGCGAGGTCGAGGAGCGCCGTGCGCAGCGCGTCCGCCCGCTCCCGCTCCCCGTGTCTGCGCAGCCCCCGCTCCACCAGCCAGCCGGTGTTGAACCAGGCCGGGCCGCGCCAGTACCGGTGCCGGTCGAAGGACTCGCCGAGCAGGTCGTAGCTGGGCACCAGGCGGGTGGTGTCGCCGAGGCCGAAGTGCGGGCCGGTGAGGGTGCGCACCAGGGCCCGGGCGACCGGGCGGGGGAGCGAGGGCAGCAGCAGCGGGATCAGGCCGGACACGCCGCGCTCGGGGATGAGCCGGCCGGCGCGCACGTCCCGGCAGAGGAACATCCCCGCCTCAGCGCAGTACAGGCGTTCGACGAGCGCTCCCGTCAGCCGTTCCGCGCGGGTGTGGCGGGCCGTGCCGGTGGCGCCCAGTTCGCGGGCGATCCGGGCGAGCGCGTGCTCGGAGGCGATGAGCAGGGCGTTGAACGCGGGGTCCTCGACGGCGAAGTCGCCGGGGCCGTCGGCGTACCCGCGGTCCCGGTAGTCGGCCGCGAGGCGCACATAGCGGCCGTAGTCCAGGTCCGTCGGACGGTCCTCGGCGGCGCCGTGGTCGAGGTCGGCGCGGCGGAAGGAGCGGGCGGGGGCGGGGGTGACGCGGGCGAGCGGGGCGTCCCAGCAGGGGCTGTTGTCCATGCCCTGCTCCCACGGGTGGACGACCGAGGCGAGGCCCGCGCCGCCCAGGTCGCGCCGGTGCAGCAGATAGCGGTGCCAGGCGGCCAGCCGCGGATACACCCTGGCGAGGAAGGTGCGCGCCCGGGACAGCACGGGGTCGGCGCGGTGCACCAGCCAGGCGGCCAGCGCGTGCACCGGTGGCTGCACGATCCCCGAGGTCTGTACGGTGCGCGGGGCGCCCGCGGTGCGCCCGGCGGTGGAGGAGCGCCAGAAGTCGGGGCTCGGGAAGTAGGCGTCGAGCGGCACGGAGGGGTTGAAGACGATGTGCGGGATGCGCCCGTCGCCCCACTGCGCGGCGAGCAGTGTCTCCAGCTCCGTCTGCGCCCGTAACGGCGACAGGTGGCGCAGGCCGATCGCGATGAACGCGGAGTCCCAGGACCACTGGTGGGGGTACAGGCCGCGCGAGGGAACGGTGGAGGTGCCCGTCCAGTTCGCCTCCAGCACCCGGACGGCTCCGGCGTGCAGGGCCTCCGGGTCGTGCGGCGGAGGGCTGAGCGGCGGACCGAGCGGTGGGCTGTGGGGCGGGCTGTGCGGCGGACCGGGCGGCGGGCTGTGCGGCGGACCGGGCGGCGGGCTGTGCGGCGTGTGGGGCGGATCGTATGCGGTGGCGCGGTCCGCGCCGGGCACGGGCAGTTGGGCAGTGCGATCCACTCGGGGCTCCCCGAAAGGCGTCCGGCCCGACCGGTTCGGTCGGGGCCACCGTAGAGTTACGTCTATTTAACACGCAAAACTCAATATGTAATGCAGGCTTGAGAAACACAAGGGGGTGCGCATGAGCGGACGGCCGGGAAGGACCGGAAAGGGCGCGGGCCAGGCGAGCGCCGGCGACCTGCTCGAACTGGTGCGCAGTGGCCGGGCGACGACACGGGGCGCGCTCCAGCAGGTCACCGGGTTGTCCCGGGCCACCGTCGGCCAGCGGCTGGACCGGCTGTTCCGCGCGGGCTGGCTGCGCGAGGGGGCCGGCGGGCCGGTCGACTCCCCGCTGGGCGGCCGTCCCTCCATCACCCTGGAGTTCGACGACGCGCACGCGGTGGTCCTCGCCGCCGACCTGGACACCCGTCACGCGCGCGCCGCCGTGCTGTCGTTGACCGGCGAGATCCACGCCGAACACTCCGGCACCCTCGTCGTCGAGGACGGCCCCGACGCGGTCCTCGGCGAACTCGGCCGCTGGTTCGCCGAGTTGCTGGAGAAGGCCGGACACCGCGCCGAGGAGGTCTGCGGCATCGGCCTGGCCGTGCCGGGCCCGGTGGACAACGGCACCGGCCGGGTCGTCCAGCCGCCCATCATGCCCGGCTGGGACGGCTACGACATACGGGGCCGCCTCGCCCGCGCCTTCACCGAGCACACGGGCGCCGCCGGGGTGCCGGTGCTGGTCGACAACGACGCCAACCTGATGGCCTACGGCGAGCAGCGCACCGCGTACCCGGACTGCTCGGCGTTCGTCCTGGTGAAGGTCTCCACCGGCATCGGCGCCGGGGTCGTGGTCGACGGCTCGGTCTACCGGGGCATCGACGGCGGCGCCGGGGACATCGGCCACATCCGGGTGCCGGAGGGCTCCGGCGCGCTGTGCCGGTGCGGTTCCTACGGCTGTCTGGCCGCCGTCGCCAGCGGCGGCGCCGTGGCCCGCCGGCTCGCCGAGAGCGGGGTGCCGGCGGCGTCCGGCTCGGATGTGCGCGACCTGCTGGCGGCGGGGCATCCGGAGGCGGTGGGGCTGGCGCGGGAGGCCGGGCGCCGGGTCGGTGACGTCCTGGCGACGGTGGTGACCCTGCTGAACCCCGGCGTGCTGATGATCGCCGGGGATCTGGCCGGCACCCCCTTCCTCACGGGGGTGCGGGAGCTGCTGTACCAGCGGGCGCTGCCGCGCTCCACCGCCCGGCTGGAGGTCGTCACCTCGCGGCTGGGGGAGCGGGCGGGGCTGGTGGGGGCCGGCGCGTTGGTCGTGGAGCACCTGTACGCGCCGGAGCGGGTGGAGGAGCGGCTGCGGGCGATGGGGGTCTGAAGGGGCCTTGAGGGCCTGAGGGGGTCTTGAGGGGCTGAGGGGGGTTGTGAGAGGGGAGGGCCGGCCCCGTCAAGCGGCCGGCGTGACGGCCGGACGTGACGGCCGGGTTCCGGGCCGGATTCCCGTCTCGGGGCGCGTCCGGATGGTGAAATCCGGCAGGTCGTGGCAGCGTGATTCTCGCCACCCTTGATAAGGGTTGCGCTCACATGAGCGGATCATGGGCGACTGCACTTCTCCAAAGGGTGGCACTCAGTGCCACCCTTTGATCGTTCAGCGACCGAAATCAAGCGTGCTGGAGTCCGCTCATCTGAGCACAAAAACCGGTCTACCAGCGTTGCTGTGTTCAAGAAGTGAAAACATGATCCGTCGGCGGCTTACCAAGCCTTGACTTTCGATCCGCTGGCGGACGAGTGGTTACAGGCGCATGACGCGCAAGTGGACGTACCCAGCAGCCTTCGATCTGGGTATGTTCCTCGCCGTCAGGGCAGCCACCGCGTCCTCGAGGAGTCGAGACCCGTGTCGGAAAACAAAGATCAGCAGGCAGCCGCGCCGGCCGGCAGCGTTGAGGGCGTGAAGTTCGTCTACGACTTCACGGAGGGCAACAAGGACCTCAAGGACCTCCTCGGCGGCAAGGGCGCGAACCTCGCCGAGATGACCAACCTCGGCCTTCCCGTACCGCCCGGCTTCACCATCACCACGGAGGCCTGCAAGGTCTACCTGGAGAGCGGCGAGGAGCCGGCGGCACTGCGTGACGAGGTGAGTGCGCACCTCGAAGCGCTGGAACAGCGGATGGGCAAGAAGCTCGGCCAGGCCGACAACCCGCTCCTCGTGTCGGTCCGCTCCGGCGCCAAGTTCTCCATGCCGGGCATGATGGACACCGTCCTCAACATCGGGCTGTCCGACAAGTCGGTGCAGGGCCTCGCCCAGCAGGCCGGCGACGAGCGGTTCGCCTGGGACTCCTACCGCCGCCTCATCCAGATGTTCGGCAAGACCGTCCTCGGCGTCGACGGCGACCTCTTCGAGGACGCGCTGGAGAAGGCCAAGGAGGCCAAGGGCGTCACGGTCGACACCGAGCTGGAGGCCGCCGACCTGAAGAAGCTCGTCACCGCCTTCAAGAAGATCGTCAAGAAGGAGGCGGGCCGGGACTTCCCGCAGGACCCGCGCGAGCAGATGGACCTCGCCATCAAGGCGGTCTTCGACTCCTGGAACGGCGACCGCGCCAAGCTCTACCGCCGCCAGGAGCGCATCCCGCACGACCTCGGCACCGCGGTCAACGTCTGCTCCATGGTCTTCGGCAACCTCGGCCCCGACTCCGGCACCGGCGTCGCCTTCACCCGCGACCCCGCCTCCGGCCACCAGGGCGTCTACGGCGACTACCTCCAGAACGCCCAGGGCGAGGACGTGGTGGCGGGCATCCGCAACACCGTCCCGCTGGCGGAGCTGGAGAAGATCGACAAGAAGTCGTACGACCAGCTCATGCAGATCATGGAGACCCTGGAGAACCACTACAAGGATCTCTGTGACATCGAGTTCACCATCGAGCGCGGCAAGCTGTGGATGCTCCAGACCCGCGTCGGCAAGCGCACCGCGGCCGCCGCGTTCCGCATCGCCACCCAGCTGGTCGACCAGGGCCTGATCGACGAGGCGGAGGCGCTGCAGCGCGTCACCGGCGCCCAGCTCGCCCAGCTGATGTTCCCGCGCTTCGACGAGAAGGCACAGGTCCAGCAGGTCGCCCGTGGCATCGCGGCCTCGCCGGGCGCGGCGGTCGGCAAGGCGGTCTTCGACTCCTACACCGCGGTGAAGTGGTCCCGCTCCGGCGAGAAGGTCATCCTGATCCGCCGCGAGACCAACCCCGACGACCTGGACGGCATGATCGCCGCCGAGGGCATCCTGACCTCGCGCGGCGGCAAGACCTCCCACGCGGCCGTGGTCGCCCGCGGCATGGGCAAGACCTGTGTCTGCGGCGCGGAGGAGCTGGAGGTCGACACCAAGCGCCGCCGGATGAAGGTGCCGGGCGGCCAGGTCGTCGAGGAAGGCGACCTGATCTCCATCGACGGCTCGACCGGCAAGGTCTACCTCGGTGAGGTCCCGGTCGTGCCCTCCCCGGTGGTCGAGTACTTCGAGGGGCGGATGCACGCCGGCGCCGACGACGCCGACGAGCTGGTGGCCGCCGTCCACCGCATCATGGCCTTCGCCGACCGCAAGCGCCGCCTGCGGGTGCGCGCCAACGCCGACAACGCCGAGGACGCGCTGCGCGCCCGCCGCTTCGGCGCCCAGGGCATCGGCCTGTGCCGCACCGAGCACATGTTCCTCGGCGACCGGCGCGAGCTGGTCGAGCGGCTGATCCTGGCCGACACCGAGGAGGAGCGCGAGGAGTCGCTGAAGGAGCTGCTGCCGCTCCAGAAGCAGGACTTCGTCGAGCTGTTCGAGGCGATGGACGGCCTCCCGGTCACCGTCCGCCTGCTCGACCCGCCGCTGCACGAGTTCCTGCCCGACATCACGGAGCTGTCGGTCCGCGTGGCCCTCGCGGAGTCCCGCCAGGAGTCGCACGAGAACGAGCTGCGGCTGCTGCAGGCCGTGCACCGCCTGCACGAGCAGAACCCGATGCTGGGCCTGCGCGGCGTACGCCTCGGCCTGGTCATCCCCGGCCTGTTCACCATGCAGGTACGGGCGATCGCCGAGGCCGCGGCCGAGCGCAAGGCGGCCAAGGGCGACCCGCGCGCCGAGATCATGATCCCGCTCGTCGGCACCGTCCAGGAGCTGGAGATCGTCCGCGACGAGGCCGACCAGGTCATCGCGGAGGTCCAGGAGGCCACCGGCACCGAGCTGAAGCTCGCGATCGGCACGATGATCGAGCTGCCGCGCGCCGCGCTCACGGCGGGCCAGATCGCGGAGGCGGCGGAGTTCTTCTCCTTCGGCACCAACGACCTGACGCAGACGGTGTGGGGCTTCAGCCGCGACGACGTGGAGGCTTCGTTCTTCACCGCGTACCTGGAGAAGGGCATCTTCGGCGTCAGCCCGTTCGAGACGATCGACAAGGACGGCGTCGGCTCCCTCGTCGCCGCGGCGGCGAAGGCGGGCCGCGAGACCCGCCCGGACCTGAAGCTCGGCGTCTGCGGCGAGCACGGCGGCGACCCGGAGTCCGTCCACTTCTTCCACGAGGTGGGCCTGGACTACGTCTCCTGCTCCCCGTTCCGCATCCCGGTCGCCCGCCTGGAGGCCGGCCGCGCGGCGTCCACCTCGGAGGGCAGCGACCACCGCTAGCCCTTCGCGGACCTCGAAGCTCCGGAGCCGCCGCTTGTCACCCGACCCTCACCGATCGGCGGCGGCTCCGGCCTCCCGAAAGAGGGGGCGGCACCCTGTGCGGGGGTGCCGCCCCTTCGGTGTGCGCGGGGCCGGGGTGTCACGGCGGGCGGACCGGCGCGGGGGTCAGATGTCCACGGCCACCGCGGTGAACGTCGTCTCCGGGGTCTGCGGGCTGGTGAAGCGGGCGTTGACCAGGTAGAGGCGGTTGCCGTAGCGGGCGGCGGTGGTGGGGACGTCGAAGCGGGGGTCGGTGATCGTGCCGGTGAGGGTGGCGCTGGTGCTCGTGGCGTTCAGGTGCCAGACGGAGACCTTGTTCAGGCGGTTCTGGACGACGTACAGCGTGCGGCCGACGCGGTACAGGCCGTCGCCGTTGACGACGGAGTCCTGCCCGGCGAGGGCGATCTCGGCCGCCTTGCCCGTCCGCAGGGAGACCCGGTACAGCGTGCCCGGTGTGCTCTTCACGACGATCAGGCCCCGGTTGTCGGGGGTGGCGACGATCCCGTTGGCGTTGATGACGTCGGGCAGCTGCTCCCAGGCGCCGGTGAGGGGGAGTTCGCGTACCTCGCCGACGCCGTGGCGCGGGACGCCGTAGAGGACGGGCGCGCGGGAGTCGGTGAACCAGGCGCGGTCCTCGTGCAGGACCACGTCGTTGACGAACTGCCCGCTGGGCGCGGTCAGTCGGTAGGTGTGGACGAGTTCGCCGGTGTGCGCGTCCACGATCCGCGCCGTGCCCGCGCCGCCGCCCGCCACGTAGAGCAGGCCGTCCCGGTCCAGTTTCAGGCCGATGGACGCGGTGCCCGGCGCGCCGGGGTGGAGGATTCTGCTCGTGCCGGTGCGCAGATCGGTGCGGAGGATGCCGCCGTGGGCGCGGGAGCCGAAGTAGGCGTACGGCCGGGCGCCGATGGTGATGCCTTCGGGGAGCCAGCCGTCGGGCAGCGGGAACTCGGTCGGCCAGGTGGGCCGCGGGGTCGCGGCGCCGGCCGTGGCGGCGGCGGTGGCCGGTGTGAGCGCGGTGACGGCGGCGGCGCCGAGGACCGCGCGGCGGGACGGCCGGGGACGGTTCCGGGTCATGGTGGGGGCCTCCGAGAGGGGTGAGGCGTACGAGGGAAGGCGGGACTCGATGAAACGTCATGGGCGCCGGCCGGATCGACCGATGCGGGGAAGCCGACAGCAAGTCGACAGCCCATGCCGGTTCTCCCGGGTCCCACCTTGCCCGCGTCCGGGCGGCTAGGCGCGGAACGGCCCCGTCACCTCGTACGTGATTCCACCGGACGAGGTGCCCGTCGTGCCGCGCTGACTGGAGAAGTACAGGCGCCGGCCGTCGGGGGAGAACGCCGGGCCGGTGATCTCCGAGCCGGACTGGTTGTCGATGCGCAGGAAGGGCGCGATGACGTCGGCGGGGGTGATGACGCAGATCTCCATGTTGCCGCCGTCCTCGGCGACGTAGAGGTCACCGGAGGAGGTGCCGGTGACGTTGTCGACGCCGGTCAGCGGGGCGGTGCCGGAGGTGACGAGCGAGTCGTCGTAGGCCAGTTCGATGGTCTGGGCGGCCGCGTTGTACTGCCAGACGCGGTTGTCGCCCTTGGTGGTGAACCAGCAGGTGTCGTCGGCGTAGTAGCAGCCCTCGCCGCCGTTGAAGCGCTTGGCCCCGGAGACCTGGTTGCGGGTCGCGGTGGCGCCGGTCGGGTCGGGGACGCGGGCCCAGGTGACCGGGCCGGAGGTGCCGGAGCCGGCGACCATCACCTCCAGGGTGCCGGAGGAGAGGTTGCCCCAGGTGGTGGGGCGGAAGCGGTAGAAGCAGCCGTCGGAGACGTCCTCGGTCATGTAGACGACCTGGCGGACCGGGTCGGCTGCGGCGGCCTCGTGCTTGAAGCGGCCCATCGCGTCGCGGCGGACGGCCGCCTTGGCGCCCCAGGGGTCCGTTTCGTAGACGTAGCCGCGGTCGACCTCCTCGCACGACAGCCAGGTGTTCCACGGGGTCTTGCCGCCCGCGCAGTTGGTGCGGGTGTTGGACAGGATCCGGTACGCGCCGGTGATCGCACCCGTGGAGGAGAACTTCACGGCGCTCGCGCCGCCGCCCGGGTTGATCTCCGAGTTGGAGACGTAGATCCAGCCGGTGCCGTCGGCGTAACAGGCGCCGCCGTCCGGGGCGTTGTGCCAGGTGTACGAGGTGCCGGGGACCGTCTGCCCGGAACGGGCGATGACCCGGCTGGTGAAGCCGCTGGGAAGTCTGATGCCGTTGGCGTCCGGCGCGCCGAGCGGCCCGTAGGGGCCGGTCCCGGGCTGCGCGGGCGCCGCGTACGCGGCCCCACGCCACAACGTTCCGCCGAGCGCGGCCGAGGAGCCGCCGATCAGGGCCGCACGCAGAAGGCTACGACGTTCCACTCTCACTCCAGGAGGTGCCGTGTCCGCCCCGCCACCGGTCGGTGACGGGGTCGCGCGATCCGGGACCCTAGAGGCGCCGGATGGATTGTCCATGGACAGACAATGACGGCTGGGCGGCGGGCGCCCCAGCTCACTTCGCGTCACAGGTCACGGAATGGACACACGCGTCATACGTCACACGGGTACGCCATACGTTCATCCCCTCACGCAACAGACGTCCGGGGGGACGAGATGACCAACCCGTACACGAACCCGCACACGACACCGCCGCCGCCGCCGAACGCCACGCCTCCGGCCCCCGCGTGGGCCCGCAAGCGCTATGTGCTCCCGGCCCTCGCCCTGGCGTTCCTCCTCGGCATCGGAGCGGGCGCCGCCGGCGGAGAGGACACCACGACCGGCCAGAAGCCGATGGCCGCCGCGCCGGGGCCCAAGGAGACCGTGACGGCGACCGCGACGGTGACGCGGACGCCGGAGGCCGAACCCGCCCCGACCGTCACCGCCACCGAGACCGTCCGGGTCACGCGCACCGTGACCGCCCGGCCCGCGGCGGAGGCGGGCGGCGGCGACACGGACACCTCCGGCGACACGGACACCTCCGGCGGCGGCGACACCGACGTCTACTACGCCAACTGCACCGCGGTACGCGCCGCCGGCGCCGCGCCCATCCACCGCGGCGAGCCCGGCTACGCTTCCCACCTCGACCGGGACGGCGACGGCGTGGCCTGCGACACCTGAGCCTCGCCAGCGCCGGCCGGCGGCGGAAGGAGGAGTGATGGGAGGGCTGCCCGCTTATCGGGTGGAGGTCGGGGACGAGCCCCTCGAGCAGCCGGCGCGGCACTCCGTGGGGGGCCGGCCGTACCTGGAGGAGGGGCAGGGGTGGCCGGAGTGCTTCTGCGGGGCGCGGATGGCCTTGTTCTTCCAGCTCGACGTGCCGGCGGACGTCGAGGTGTTCGGCGGGGATCACCTGCTGGTCTTCCACTGCGGGGCGCACAACGACGCGACCGATCCGCCGGTGGCCGGCGGGCGGCTCGTGCCCCGGTACTGGGAGGCGCCCCAGCCGCCGTATCCGGCCCCCTTCTGGCGGGTGCTGATGCAGGGACCGGAGGCGAAGGCGGTGACGGAGACCGAGCCGGCCGTGTGCGCGCGGCCGCTGCGGCTGGTTCCCTTCCAGGACAGCCCGGAGCGGGCGGACTTCAAGGTGGGGGGCGAGCCGTCGTGGGCGCAGTTCCCCGAGTCGTACCGGTGTGCGTGCGGGGCCCGGCTGGCGTTCGTCTGCCAGGTGCCGGAGGGCGTGGAGTTCGCCGTCCGGCCGGGGCTGCCCGAGCAGCCGTACAGCATCGGCGCCGACACCTACAACCTGTTCCTCGGCAACGAGGTCTGCCTGCTGGCCTGCCCCGACCGGTGTGATCCGGCCGCGGTCTGGCCGGTCAACCAGCACTGAACGCGCGGCGCCCCACCCGCCGGGCGGGCGCGGCCGTGGGAACGCCGCCGCCACCGTCTCACCGGCCGGAGGCAGGGCAGGGCAGGCCGGTGAGACGGTGGCGGTCGGCGGTCCGGGGCGTGCGGCTCAGGCGGCCCGGACCTCGTACGCCGTCACACGTACGGTCTCGTCGTCCAGGCACTGCCCGGACTCCAGGTCGAACCGCTGCTTCAGCAGGGGCGAGGCGACGAAGGGGCGGCCCTGCCGGCTGCCCGTCAGGCCGCGGGAGAGGACGGCCGCGCCGGTGAACGGGTCGCGGTTGTCGATCGCGTAGAGGTTGCCCCCGCGGTCGCGGAACAGGGCCACCTGGCGGCCGTCCGGCAGCAGGGCCGCCACACCGCGCCCCGGCAGCAGGACGGTCAGGTCGCAGACCGTGAACCACTCGTCGTCCGCCAGCCGGAGCTGGACTTTCAGGTCGGTCGTCTCGGGTGCCAGAGTCATCGCTGGGCGCTTCCTTCCAGAACGTTGTCGTCGGCGGGGCGTCGCAGACCGATCGACAGCAGCGGCAGGTCCGGCTTCATCTGGTCGCGCTCGGGCACGAAACCGACCACCGGGTCGGGGGTGTCGGGCGCGTTGACGAAGGACACGAACCGGGCCAGCTTCTCCGGGTCGTTGATGGTCTCCGCCCACTCGTCGCGGTAGTGCGAGACATGCGCGGCCATCAGGCTCTCCAGCTCCTCGCAGATGCCGAGGGAGTCGTGGACGACCACGTCACGGACGTGGTCCAGGCCGCCCGGGATGCGCTCCAGCCAGGTGCTCGTGCGCTCCAGGCGGTCGGCCGTGCGGATGTAGAACATCAGGAAACGGTCGATCAGGCGGATCAGTTCGGCGTCCGACAGGTCCTGGGCGAGCAGGTCCGCGTGGCGGGGCGTCGCGCCGCCGTTGCCGCCGACGTACAGGTTCCAGCCGCTGGACGTGGCGATCACGCCGAAGTCCTTCGACTGGGCCTCCGCGCACTCGCGGGCGCAGCCCGAGACGGCCGCCTTCAGCTTGTGCGGGGAGCGCAGCCCCCGGTAGCGCAGCTCCAGGTCGATCGCCATCCGCACCGAGTCCTGCACGCCGTAGCGGCACCAGGTCTGGCCGACGCAGGACTTCACGGTGCGCAGCGACTTGCCGTAGGCGTGACCGGACTCGAAACCGGCGTCGACCAGACGGGCCCAGATCGACGGCAGCTGCTCCACGCGCGCGCCGAACATGTCGATCCGCTGACCGCCGGTGATCTTGGTGTAGAGGCCGAAGTCCCGGGCGATCTCCCCGATCACGATCAGTTTCTCCGGGGCGATCTCACCGCCGGGGATACGAGGGACGACGGAGTACGACCCGTTCTTCTGGAGGTTGGCCAGGAAGTGGTCGTTGGTGTCCTGGAGCGCCGCCTGCTCGCCCTCCAGGACATGGCCGTCGGCGCCGATGGCCGGGGCCAGCGAGGCGATGATCGACGCCACCGTCGGCTTGCAGACCTCGCAGCCGTCGCCGCCGCGCGCGCCCTCCCGGCCGTAGCGGTCCAGGAGGTCCTGGTAGGAGGTGACGCGCAGGGCGAGGACGATCTCGTACAGCTCCTCGCGGGTCTGCGCGAAGCAGCCGCACAGGCCCTTGTCGACCTCGATGCCGGAGGCCTCCAGCTCGGCGTCGACCAGCTGGCCGAGCACCTTGACGCAGCTGCCGCAGGTCGTACCGGCCTTGGTGCACTTCTTCACCTCGGGCACGGTGGTGCACCGGTGCTCGGTGACCGCCTCGCGGATCGTGCCCTTGCGGACGTTGTTGCAGGAGCAGATGATCGCGTCGTCCGGCAGCGCGGCCGGGCCGAGCTGGACGGGCGCGCCCGCACCGGCCGGCAGCACCAGCGACTCCGGCGAGACGGGCGGGACCGAGCCGGTGAACGCCTTCAGCGTGCCGTACGCCTCCGCGTCGCCGACCAGGATGCCGCCGAGCAGCGTGCCGTCGCGGCCGATGACCAGCTTCTTGTACAGGCCCGAGCGGGAGTCGGAGTAGACGACGTCGAGGCAGTCCTCGCTCGTGCCGTGCGCGTCGCCGAAGGACGCCACGTCCACGCCGAGCAGCTTCAGCTTGGTGGACAGGTCCGCGCCGGTGAAGCTCGCCTCGTCCGCGGCGATCGTCGCCGCCGCCGTCTCCGCCTGCTCGTAGCCGGGCGCGACCAGACCGTAGACCCGGCCGTCCGCGGCCAGCGCGCACTCGCCGATGGCGAACACGTGCGGGTCGGTGACCGTACGGCACTGCTCGTCGACCGCGATGCCGCCGCGCTCGCCGACCGCCAGTCCGCAGTCGCGGGCCAGCTGGTCGCGGGGGCGGACACCGGCGGAGAAGACCACCATGTCGGTGGCCAGCTCCGAGCCGTCGGACAGCTTCATGCCGGTCACGGCGCCCGCGGCGTCGGTCACGATCTCCTGGGTGCCCACGCCCGTGTGCACGGACAGGCCCATGTCCTCGATGGTGCGCAGCAGCGCCGCGCCGCCGCCCTCGTCGACCTGCACCGGCATCAGCCGCGGCGCGAACTCCACGATGTGGGTGTCGACGCCGAGGCCCTTGAGCGCGCCGGCGGCCTCCAGGCCGAGCAGACCGCCGCCGACCACCGCGCCGGTCGTCGCCCGCGTCCTCGCGTACTCCTCGATCGCCAGCAGGTCCTCGATCGTGCGGTAGACGAAGCAGCCGGTCGCGTCCTTGTTCGGCACCGGCGGCACGAACGGGTACGAGCCGGTGGCCAGCACCAGCACGTCGTAGTCGACGACCAGCCCGGAGCGGGCGGTGACCTTGCGCGCCTCCCGGTCGATCGTCTCGGCCGGGTCGCCGATGTGCAGCTCGATCCCGTGGTCCTTGATGAACTCCTCGTCGGTCAGGGAGAGGTCGTCCGGCGTCCTGCCCGAGAAGTACGAGGTGAGCGCGACGCGGTCGTAGGCGGGGCGCGGCTCCTCGCAGAGCACCACCACGCGGTGCGTGGCGGTCAGGCCGCGCGCGGCGAGCGCCTCCAGGAAGCGCTGGCCGACCATGCCGTGGCCGACGAGCAGGATCGTGGGGGTAGCCCCTTGGGTGGCGGTCATCAGGAGCCTCCGTCGTTGGTGAGCAGGTGGAGCAGGGGGCCGCCGTCCGAGGGGAGCGGCTCTGCTCCCTCCCAGGCGCGGGCGAGCGCGCCGACGGTGCCGAGTTCGCCGACGAGGACCCCGCCGACCAGGCGGTCGTCGCGGACGACGACCTTGCGGTAGGTGCCGCGGGTGGCGTCGGCGAGCTGCACGACGTCGTCGCCGGGGCGGGGCTGCGTCTCGCCGAACGCGGCGAGGTCGAAGGGGATCTGACCGGAGAGGGTGAGGCGGGTCAGGGAGCGGGTGCCGGTGTAGCGGGCGGTGCCGCTGCCCGTGAGCAGGGCGGCGAGCACGTCGGCCTGCTCCAGGGCGGGCGCGGCCAGGCCGTACACGGTCCCGTCGTGCTGGGCGCAGTCCCCGATCGCGCGGATGTGCGGGTCGGAGGTGCGCAGCTCGTCGTCGACCAGGACGCCCTTGCGCACGGCGAGCCCCGCGTCCTCGGCGAGGCCGGCGCGCGGGCGGACCCCGCAGGCCAGGACGACGAGGTCGGCGTCGAGGGCGTAGCCGTCGGCCAGCTCCACCGAGCGGACCGCGCCGCCGGCCACGCGCACGTCCCGCACCCGGCACTCGGTGTGCACCTCGACCCCGAGGTCGACGAGGTGGCGCCGGACCAGCTTCGAGGCGGCCGGGTCCAGCTGGCGCTCCATCAGCCGCTCGGCCTGCTGGGCGAGCACGACCTGCGCGCCGCGCAGCGCGAGCGCGCGGGCCGCGGAGACCCCGAGCAGCCCGCCGCCGATGACGACCGCCCGCACACCCGGCCGGACCGCCTTGGACAGGCCCAGGCAGTCGTCCATGGTGCGGAAGGCGTGGACACCCTCGGGCAGCTCGTGGTCCGGGGTGAACAGTCCGCGCAGCGGCGGCAGCACCGGGTTGGAGCCGGTGGCCAGGACCAGCGTGTCGTATGCGATCTCCGAGCCGTCCGCGCAGCGCAGGGTGCGGCCGACGCGGTCGATGCCGGTGACCCGGGCACGCGTCAGTTCCGCGGGTGCCGGGAGGGCGATCACATCGGGGCTGTAGCGGCCGGCCAGCACCTCGGCGAGCAGCACCCGGTTGTACGGACGGTGCTCCTCCTCGCCGATCAGCAGCGCGGGCGTGCCGAGCTCACCGAGCCGCCGGGCGAGCCGTACGCCCGCGAGGCCGGCGCCGATCACCACCACACGCGAATTCGAGGTCATGTTCCCGAGCGTGCGGTGCGGGTGTTACCCGGCGGCATCACGTCTGTTTCACGCGGGGAACTCTGCCCTCAGCGGGGGTGGGGGGTGGGTGTGAGGGGGCGCCGTCGCGACTCCGACGGCGCCCCCACCCGCTGCTGCTCCCGCTCAGGCCGTGGCCTCAGGCGGTGGCCGGCCGGGTGACCAGGAGGTCGATCACCCCGGTGGTGTCCTCGTCGCCGTGCCCGCCGTCCAGACGGCGCTTCATCAGGTCCAGCATGGGCCGCAGCAGCTCCTCGCTCACGCCCTGCTCCTCCGCCGTGCGCAGCAGGGTCCGCTGTCCGGCCTGCACCTGCATGGCGAGGTGGGAGACCACGCCCGTGGTGTAGTCGCCGGTCGTCAGCCGCTCGGCGGTTTCGGGCACCGAGCGGGCCATGGCGTGCAGCCAGCCCTCCAGCAGCGGGGCGAACTCCTTGGGCGCGATGTCCTCGCCGCGGATCAGCGCGAAGGCGTGCGAGATCCCGGCGAACATGCCGTACATACCGCTCAGCAGGGCCACGTCGTGCAGCGCCGCGAATCCCGGGTCGGTGCCGACGAACCGGGTGTCCGCCGGGACGGCGAGGGTGGCCCGGTGCTCCTCGAACAGCTCGGACGAGCCGCTGTAGAACACGTACGCCCCGGAGTCCGGCCGCCCGATCATCGGCGGTACGGCCATGATGCCCGCGTCCACGAACCGCGCGCCGCGCGCCTCGGCCCAGGCGGCGCGGGCCCGGCCCTCGGCGGGCGTGCCGGTGGTCAGGTTCACCAGGTCCCGCCCGGTCAGGTCGGCGTCCTCAAGCGCCTCGCCGAGCGAGGCGTCGTCCAGCAGGCAGGCGATCACCAGCCGGTTGGCGGCCACCGCCTCGGCCGCGCTCGCGGCGACCGTCGCGCCCTCGGCGGCCAGGGCCTCGGCGCGGGCCGGCGTGCGGTTCCAGACGGTCACCGGATGCCCGGCGGCCAGCCAGGCGCGGGCCAGGGCGGCGCCCATGGCACCGGCGCCGAGGAGGGTGAGCGGGGTGAGCGGGTCGAGCCCGGTGGAGGGCGTGCGGGGGCTCGGGGAAGCGGCGGTGTCAGTCATGGCGTTTAGCCTCGTGGAGGGTGAACTGCCTGCTCAAGTACGCACTTTCGAGTGGGTGGTTACCGCGAGGGAAGAGACCTGGCAGCGGGAGGGGCGGATGGCGGGCATGACGGCTGGACGGCGGGCGGGGTCGTACGTCTGCGGGGTTGACGCGGCGATGGACGTGATCGGCGGGAAGTGGAAGGTGCTCATCCTGTGGGCGCTGAGCGAGCGGCCGCACCGCTTCGGCGAGCTGCGCCGCGCGCTGCCCGGGGTGACCGAGAAGGTGCTCGCGGCGCATCTGCGGGAGCTGGAGGCGGACGGAATCGTGCACCGGGAGGAGTACGCCGAGGTGCCGCCGCGCGTGGAGTACTCGCTGACGCCGCGGGGCGTCACGCTGAAACGAGGCGCTGGAGCCGCTGGGGGCGTGGGGGAAGGCGAACGTACTGGGCGGGACGCAGGGGCAGGAGCGCGAACCGGAGCCGGTGCCGTGATCCGGCGTCAGCGGCTGCCCGTCAGACGGGCGAAGACGACGACGTTCCCCTGGTAGCCGGTGGCGCGCGAGTAGCCCCCGCCGCAGGTGATCACCCGCAGCTCGGGCCGGCGGGCCGGGCCGTACACCTTCTCGTCGGGGAAGTCGGCGGCCTGGTACACCTCGACGGCGTCCACCGTGAAGACCGCGACGGAGCCGTCCCGCCGGTCGATCTCGATGGTGTCGCCGCGCTTGAGGGCGCCGAGGCCGTAGAAGACGGCGGGCCCGTCGGCGTTGTCGACGTGCCCGGCGACGATCGCGGTGCCGCGCTCACCGGGCGTGGTGCCGGCCTCGTACCAGCCGGCGAGGTTCGGCTTGTCGGCCGGCGGGACCTCCAGGCTGCCGGTCCGGGTCAGGCCCAGGCCCGTCAGCGGGGCGTTCACCCGGATCGCGGGGATGCGGACGCGGTCGGGCGGGGACGGGGGCAGCGCCGGGGCGGCCGGGCGCTCCGCGGCCGGGTCGGCGTGCGCCTCGGCGGCCGAGGGCTGCGGCGGGGCGTGCGAGGCGGCGCCGTTGCTCAGCAGCCAGGCGCCGGAGCACAGGGAGACGGCGGTGACGGCGGCTATGGCGATGTTGCCGTGCCTGCGCATGGAAGCCTCCCTGGGCCGACGGAACCGGTGCACCGGTGGCACTGCCGGCACCGGTGGGGACCGGAGGGAACGGATGGCCGGGCCCGTACCCCCTCCGGGCCGCGAGGGGCGTCGGACCCGGAGGGGGAGGGGCGTTGCGGTACCGGCGGACGGACAGCGGAGGGTGCCCGTCAGATCCCGTCGCCTCTCGCCCGGCGATGCAGGAGCCAGGTACCGCCCGCGGCGGCGACGGCCAGAGCCGTCACGCCGGCCGCGGTCTGCACGGGGTCGGGGCCCAGTGCGCCGCCGACCCCCGTCTTCACACTTCCCCGGGGATGCACCGGCTGGGCCGAGGTCAGCGTGACCACCAGGTCGCCCCGGACCTCCCGGCCGTCCCCGGCGCACCGCGCGACGATCTCGTACGTCCCCGGCTGCGCGCTGGGCGGTACCCGGAACTGGCCGATCGCGTTGCCCTCGTGGGTGCTGGGCGCCAGCGTGAAGTGCCCGGAGCCCACGGCGCTGGCGTCGCCCGCGGCGGCGCCGTCGGCCCCGCACGCCGTGGTGTTCACGCTGACCGAGCCGCCCGGCACCACCGAGGACGGGTACACCTCCAGGCCGCCGGTGTCGTCGGCGTACGCGGGCGCGGCGAGCGGGCCCGCGGCGGCGACGGCGAGCGCGGTGCCGGTCAGCAGCCGGGCGATACGGCGCATCGGGGTTCCCCCTCGGTGGAGTGGAGCTGTCGGGTGCCGTGCACTTCCGAGGTAAGAGGCAGCGGCGCGAGCGCGCTTGCTGATGGATCGTCAGAAATACGGTGAACGGGTGCAGCGGCCGGCCGGCGCGCCCTCGCTCCGCGGTTCGTTTCGGCAGGTCACCGGCGCGCGGCGGGGCGTGCGGCAAGACGACCCGAAGGGTGCACGGGAAACGTGTGAACGGGTGACCGGGCCTGAGGACCGGGCGGACTTGACCTCAACCAAGGTCGAGGTACGAGCCTGTGCGGCATGGAGAACGCAACCGCCCGCACCCTGACCGCGGCGACCACCGCGACCACCGCGACCACCGCGACCACCGCGACCGCAGCGACCACCGCGCCCACGGCGACCACCGGGACCCATGAGTCGCCCGAGCCGCCCGAGCCGCCCCTGAAGGTGACCGTCGTCCTCGGCAGCAACCGCCACGGCCGCTTCGGCCCCGTCGTCGCCGACTGGCTGCTCGAGCGCATCCGCGAGCGGGACGACCTGGTCGCCGACGTCGTCGACGTCGCGGACGTCACCCTGCCCACGACCATGGAACCCGGCCCGCACGCCGACGCCGACCCGGTCGGCGCCCGGCTCGACGCGGCGGACGCCTTCGTGATCCTCACCCCCGAGTACAACCACTCCTTCCCCGCCGCCCTGAAGAACCTGATCGACTGGCACGTCACCGAATGGCGCGCCAAGCCCGTCGCCCTCGTCTCCTACGGCGGCATCTCCGGCGGCCTGCGCGCCGTCGAGCACCTGCGCCAGGTCTTCGCCGAACTGCACGCCGTCACCGTCCGCGACACCGTCTCCTTCTCCCACGCGGCCGGCGCCTTCACCCCCGACGGCCGCCTCAAGGACCCGGCCGCCCCCGAGGCGGCGGCGAGGACGATGCTGGACCAGCTGGCGTGGTGGGGCCACACCCTCCGCGAGGCCAAGCGGCGCCGCCCGTACGGGAGTTAGACCGCGGCGCGGTGGGGTCAGCGCACGCCCACCGCGCTCCACGCCGCCGCCACCGCCCGGTGCTCGGCACTGCCCGTGCCGTACAGGTCCGCGGCGGCCTCGAGGGTCGCGGTGCGGGCGCCGGTGTAGGTGGTGGAGGACGTCATGTAGACGGTCAGCGCGCGGTACCAGACGGCGCCCAGCCCGGCGCGGCCGATGCCGGTGAGCGTGCTGCCGTCGCAGGTGGGGGAGTGGTGGGCGACGCCGCCCACGGTCTTCGGGCCGCTGCCCTCGGCCAGCAGGTAGGCGAAGTGGTTGCCGATGCCGGAGGAGTGGTGGACGTCGAGGGCGGCGACCGCGGGGCTCCAGCAGTCGGGGGATTCGCCGTCGCGGGAGGGGCGGTCCATGTAGCGCAGGGCGCCGCGGCCGAAGCCGGGGCGGACGATCTTCTCGCCGATCAGCCAGTCGCCGGGGTCCTCGGCGTTGGCCGCGTGGAACTCCACGAGGGTGCCGAAGATGTCGGAGGTGGCCTCGTTGAGGCCGCCGGACTCGCCGGTGTAGGTCAGGTTCGCGGTCGTGGAGGTGACGCCGTGGCTCATTTCGTGCCCGGCGACGTCCAGCGACACCAGCGGGCCGAACGTCGTCCCGTCACCGTCGCCGTACGTCATGCAGAAGCAACTGTCGTCCCAGAAGGCGTTGTTGTAGCGGTTGCCGTAGTGCACCCGGTTGTACGAGCCCTTGCCGTCGCCCGCGATGCCCGCGCGGCCGTGCCGGGCCTTGAAGTAGTCCCAGGTGACGGCGGTGCCGTACTGGGCGTCCACCGCCGCGGAGGCGCGGTCCGCGGGCGTGCCGTCGCCCCAGTGGTTGTCGGCGTCGGTGAACACCGTGGCGGGGGCGCGGCTGACGCAGAGGGTGCCCAGCAGGCACAGGTCCGTCTGGTTCGCCGCGTCACCGGTGTGGGTGCCGCCGCGGACCGGGTCCTTCAGGGCGTACGAGGAGCCGGCCGGGGTGGTCTCCAGCGGGACCGTCCCGCCGTACAGCGAACGCCCGTCCCCGGCCGCGGACTCCAGGGTGTCCCAGGCGTCGACCCGCGCCCCGCTGCGGGCGTCCGTGATCACCGTCCGCGCCACCGGGTTGCCGCGCGCGTCGAGGGCGGCCGCCCGGGTGCGCCAGGCCAGCCGCGGCGTGCCGTGCAGCGCGTCGACCACCAGCTCCGGCCTGGTGGTGAGCCGCTGCAGGGGCTCACCGGGGTGCGCGGCCCGCAGCGCGTGCGCGGCCACGTCGGCGGCCTTCGGCGCGGGCAGCGCCGGGCTGACACTCGGCAGGGCGATGGACGCGGTCGTCGCGCGGTCGGCGCCCTCGTAGGCGCCGTCGGGGGAGAGGTGCAGGACGAAGTCGCCGCCGAGCACGGGCAGTTCGCGGTAGGTCCGGTCGTAGCGGATGTGCCGGCTCCCATCCGCGTCGACGACGACGTCCCGCACCCGCGTCTCCTGACCGGCGCCGAGGCCCAGGCTCGCGGCGCGCTCGGCGAGGATCGCGGCGGCGTCCGCCGGCGCGGCGGCCCGCGCGGGCCGGCCGGCCGCGCCCGCGGTGGGGGAGAGCGCCGTGGCCAGCAGGGCGGCGGTGGTCGTGGCGGCCAGGGCGTACGGCCGTATCCGGCTCATGGGGCTCCTTGAACTGGTCACACTGAGGGTGACCAAGATTCAAGAGGGCGTGGACATGCCAGAGCCAGGGGGAGGACGTGGAGGTGTGTGTGGGGAGAGAATCGCTTCTGTGAGTTCCGCGCGGACCCGTCTCCGGCTGCCCTTCTTCGTCTACGGCACCCTCCGCCCCGGCGAGCCCAACCACGACCTGTTCCTGCGCGGCCGCACCCGCGCGCAGGAGCCCGCCCGCCTGCCCGGCGCCGTCCTCTACGACGGACCCGGCTACCCGTACGCGGTCGAGGAACCCGGCGGGGTGATCCGCGGCGAGCTGGTCACCGCGCACGACGAGACCTACGCGAACTGCTCGCCGTCCTCGACCGGCTGGAGGAGTGCCGGGCACCGGGCGATCCGCGCAACCTCTACGACCGGGTCGCCCGCGAGGCCGCCCGCGACACCGACAAAACCGTCGTGCGGGCCTGGGTCTACCTGGCCGCACCCCCCGTCGCCGCCCGCCTGCGCGCCTCGGGCAGGCGCATCGCGAGCGGCGACTGGCGGGCGCGGCGGACGTAGCCGGGGTCAGTCCTCCGCCGTGCCGGCCGCGGGCAGCGCTTCCAGCCGCACCGCGCAGGCCTTGAACTCCGGCATCCGCGACGTCGGGTCCAGTGCCGGGTTGGTGAGGGTGTTGGCGCGTCCCTCGCCCGGCCAGTGGAACGGCATGAACACCGTGTCGGGGCGGATGGCGTGGGTGATCCGCGCCGGTGCGACGGCCCGGCCGCGCCGCGAGACGACGGCCACCGGATCGCCCTCGGCCGCGCCCAGGCGGGCCGCCAGCCGCGGGTGCAGCTCCACGAACGGGCCGGGCGCCGCGGCGTTCAGCTCGTCGACGCGCCGGGTCTGCGCCCCGGACTGGTACTGGGCGACCACCCGGCCGGTGGTCAGCAGCACCGGATACTCGTCGTCGGGCTCCTCGGCCACCGCCCGGTGCGACACGGGCACGAACCGGGCCCGCCCGTCCGGCGTGGCGAACCGGTCGAGGAACAGACGCGGGGTGCCGGGATGCGGCACGGCACCCGCCTCGCCGTCCCGGGCGGGATCGTCCCCGGCCACGTCGAACGAGGCGTCCTCGGGATCCGACGGCCCGACGCCGGCTCCCGCGGCGCCCCCGGAACCGGCGGCCGGCACAACATCGGCGTCCGCGAGGCCCGCGGGACCGGCGGCCGGCACGGCATCGGTGTCCGCGAGGCCCGCGGGACCTGTGGCCGGCACGGCATCGGTGTCCGCGAGGCCCGCGGGACCTGTGGCCGGCACGGCATCGGTGTCCGTGAGGCCCGCGGGACCTGTGGCCGGCACGGCATCGGTGTCCGCGAGGCCCGCGGGACCGGCGGCCGGCACGGCATCAGTGTCCGTGAGGCCCGCGGGACCTGTGGCCGGCACGGCATCCCCCGCCGCGCCCGCCTCTTCCGCCGGGCACGGCCAGAACACCCCGTTCTCCTCGACGAGCCGGCGGTAGGTGATCCCGGAGTAGTCCGCGGGCCCGCCCGCGCTCGCCCGCCGCAGCTCCTCGAAGACCTCCTCGGGGTCGGTCGGGAACCCCTTCTCCACACCCAGCCGCGCGGCCAGCTCGTGCAGGACCTCCAGGTCGCTGCGCACCCCCTCCGGCGGGGTGATCGCCCGCCGCCGCAGCAGCACCCGCCCCTCCAGGTTGGTGGTCGTCCCGGTCTCCTCGGCCCACTGCGTCACCGGCAGCACCACGTCCGCCAGTTCGGCCGTCTCGGACAGCACGACGTCGCACACCGCGAGGAAGTCCAGCGACCTGATCCGCTCCTCGATGTGCGCGGCGCGCGGCGCCGACACCACCGGGTTGGAGCCCATCAGCAGCAGCGTGCGGATGTCCGTGCCGAGCGCGTCCAGCAGCTCGTAGGCGCTGCGCCCCGGCCCCGGCAGCGAGTCCGGGTCCACCCCCCACACCTCGGCCACATGCCGCCGCGCCGCCGGGTCGTCCAGCTTGCGGTAGCCGGGCAGCTGGTCGGCCTTCTGGCCGTGCTCCCGCCCGCCCTGCCCGTTGCCCTGCCCGGTCAGACAGCCGTAGCCGCTGTACGGCCGGCCGGCCCGCCCGGTCGCCAGGCACAGGTTGATCCACGCGCCGACCGTGTCGGTGCCCTTGGACTGCTGCTCGGGCCCGCGCGCGGTGAGCACCATCGCGGACTCGGGCGCGCAGAACATCCGCACCGCCTCCCGCAGCTCGGGCACCGGCACCCCGGTGATCCGCTCCACGTACTCCGGCCAGTGCGCCATGGCCGCGGCCCGCGCCTCCTCCCAGCCAGTGGTCCGCTCGGCGATGTACGCCTCGTCGGTGCGGCCCTCGGCGACCACCAGGTGCAGCAGGCCCAGCGCGAGCGCGAGGTCGGTGCCGGGCCGGGGCGCCAGGTGCAGATCGGCCTGCTCGGCGGTCTTGGTGCGGCGCGGGTCGACGACGATGAGCGTGCCGCCGTTCTCCTTCAGCTCGGTGAAGAACCGCAGCGACGGCGGCATGGTCTCGGCGAGGTTCGAGCCGACGAGGATCACACAGCCGCTCTTCGGGATGTCCTCCAGCGGGAACGGCAGCCCCCGGTCCAGCCCGAACGCCTTCATCCCGGCCGCCGCCGCGGACGACATGCAGAACCGGCCGTTGTAGTCGATCTGCGAGGTGCCCAGCACCACCCGCGCGAACTTGCCGAGCGTGTACGCCTTCTCGTTGGTCAGCCCGCCCCCGCCGAACACCCCGAGCGCGTCCGCGCCGTGCTCCGCGCGGGTGCGCCGCAGCGCGTCCGCGATCCGGTCCAGGGCCTCGTCCCAGGAGGCGGGCACCAGCGCGCCGCCATCCCGCACCAGCGGCGAGGTCAGCCGCACCCGCGACGAGAGCACCGCGGGCGCGGTGCGGCCCTTGCCGCACAGCGCTCCCCGGTTCACCGGGAAGTCGGCGCGTTCCCGCACCTCGACGCCCCCGTCCGGGGTGGGCGACAGGTTCATCCCGCACTGCAGGGCGCAGTACGGGCAGTGGGTGGGCGTCGGGGTGCTGTTCATGCCCATCAGGGTCGGCGGGCCGTGTTACGTCCGCGACGGCTCCCTGTTACGCGTGCCGCACGGCGACCTCCCGGCCGCCCCGGCGCCACCGTGAGGGCCCGCTACCGCGCGTCGGCCAGCGCCCGCCCGACCCCCGGTTCGGCCGGCCCGAGGAACCGCGGATCGGGTTCGAACACCGCGTCCAGCGCCGCCTTGCCGCTCGCGAAGACCTCCCGGACCCCGCCGTAGTACCAGGTCGCGTCCCGCTCGGCGGGCACCCCGACGCCGTACGACGCGACCCCCGCCTCCCGGCACAGCGCCACCGCCCGCCGGATGTGGAAGTCCTGGCTGATCAGCACCGCCTCGTCCACACCGAAGATCTTCCTGGCGCGTACACAGGAGTCCCAGGTGTCGAAGCCGGCGTAGTCGCTGACGATCCGCGCGTCCGGGACGCCGTGCCGGGTCAGATAGGCGCGCATCGCGTCCGGCTCGTCGTAGTCCTCCCGGCTGTTGTCGCCGGTCACCAGGACCACCTCGATCCGCCCCGCCCGGTACAGCTCGGCCGCCGCGTCCAGCCGGTGGGCGAGATACGGCGACGGCTCCCCGTTCCACAGCCCCGCGCCGAACACCACGGCGACCTCGGTGCGCGGCACGTCGGCGGTCGTCCGCAGCCGGTCGGCGGTCGACACGTACAGCCACGTCGAGGGCAGCAGCGCCAGCACGCACCCCGCCATCACGGCCTGCACCAGCCGCCGCCGGCCGGCCCGGGTGCGGGGGAGACGCGGTCGTACGATCTTCATACCGAAAGGGACGGAAGGCGCGCCGCCCCGGTTGCGCGCCGTCCCGGTGCACCCCCCCCGAGGCGAGTCGCTCCGGTTGCGTCCCCCTCACACACCCCCCGCCCCCCGCCGTGAACCCACGGAAAACGCCCGTGACGCCCAGGCAACGGCCCGGCAACGTCTCCGCGTCACCCTCGACGCATGGACAGCCAGCTCAGCCCCGCCCCCGGCCCGCCCGCGCTCGTCGCCGTGGCCCACGGCAGCCGTGACCCGCGCGCCCTCGCCACCGTCCGCGCCCTCCTCGACCGGGTCCGCGCGCTGCGCCCCGGACTGCCGGTCCACCTGGGGCACATCGAGCTGAACGAGCCCCTCCTCCCCGACACGCTCGCCGCCCTCGGCGACCGCGAGGCGGTCCTCGTCCCGCTCCTGCTCAGCCGCGGCTACCACGTCAAACAGGACATCCCCGAGATGGCCGCCGCCGCCCCGGCCCGCACCCGTCTCGCCGCTCCTCTCGGCCCGCACCCCCTCCTCGCCGCCACCCTCCACACCCGCCTCACCGAGGCCGGCTGGCGTCTCCCGGCGACCGGCGCCGAGCGCCGCGCCACCGCCGTGATCCTCGCCGCCGCGGGCTCCCGCGACCCCGACGCGGCGACGGACACCGGCCGCACGGCCGCCCTCCTCGCGGCCCGCCTCGGCGTCCCGGTGCTCCCCGCCTACGCCTCGGCCGCGACCCCCACCGTCGAGGCGGCCGTCCGCTCCCTCCGAGCGCGGGGCCGCCACCGCATAGCCGTCGCCTCCTATTTCACGGCCCCCGGCCGCTTCGCGACGGAGTGCGCGACCGCGGCCCCGCACATCGCCGCGGACCCCTTGGGCGCCCACCCCTTGATGGCGGAACTCCTCCTCCACCGCTACGACGAGGCGGCGACTCGGGGAACTCTCGAACCTGCGCTCGCTGCAACTCGTTGAGGGGCGCGGGGGACTGCGCGACCAGCCCAAGACAACCCGCACCCGCAAACGAACACCATCCCGGCAGACGCATCTGCGCATAGTGTCGACACATGGAAGGCACCACGTACCCCGCAGCCGCAACCGAACGATGGGCCCCCGAGCCCGACAAACGCCCCGGCCGCACCGCCTTCCAACGCGACCGCGCCCGCATCCTGCACTCCTCCGCCCTCAGACGCCTCGCCGGCAAGACCCAGGTCGTCACCCCCGGCGAGCACGGCGCGAACGCCTGGGACCCCAGCCCCAGAACCCGCCTCACCCACTCCCTGGAGTGCGCCCAGGTGGGCCGGGAACTCGGCGCGGCCCTGGGCTGCGACCCCGACCTCGTCGAGGCCGCCTGCCTCGCCCACGACCTCGGCCACCCGCCCTTCGGCCACAACGGCGAAGCGGCCCTCAACGAGTTCGCCGAGGACTGCGGCGGCTTCGAGGGCAACGCCCAGTCGCTCAGGCTCCTCACCCGCATCGAGCCCAAGCGGTTCACCCCGCAGGGCTCCGTCGGCCTCAACCTCACCCGCGCCACCCTCGACGCCGCCATGAAGTACCCCTGGCCGCGCGGCGCCCACCCCACCGACCCGGCGTCCCCCAAGTTCGGCGTGTACGAGGACGACCGCCCGGTCTTCGACTGGGTCCGCGAGGCCGCCCCGGGCACCCGCACCTGTTTCGAGGCCCAGGTCATGGACTGGTCCGACGACGTGGCGTACTCCGTGCACGACGTCGAGGACGGCCTGCACGCCGGCCACATCGACCCCAACCTCCTGCACGCCGAACCGGAACGCGAGGAGATCTTCCGCGTCGCCGTCGGCCGGTACGTCCCCGCCGGCACCGACCCCGCCGAACTCGCCGCCGCCCTGGACCGCCTCCAGGACCAGGAGTGGTGGCCGCACGGCTACGACGGCTCGGCCGTCGCCCAGGCACGCCTGAAGGACGCCACCAGCCAGCTCATCGGCCGCTTCTGCCTGGCCGCCGAGGCCGCCACCCGCGCGGCGTACGGCGCCGGCCGGCTCACCCGCTACGGTGCCGAGCTGGTCGTACCGCGCGAGACGCGGCTGGAGTGCGCGGTGCTGAAGGCGGTCGCCGACCGGTACGTCATGCAGCGCGCCGAGCAGACCCGGCTCCGCGCCGACCAGCGGATCGTCGTCGCCGAACTCGCCGAGGCGCTCACCGCCCGCGCCCCGGACGGCCTCGACCCCCAGTTCCGCGCGTTGTTCGACCAGGCCCCCGACGACCGGGCCCGCAAACGGGTGATCGTCGACCAGATCGCCTCCCTCACGGACGCCTCCGCCCGCTCGCTGCACGCGAGACTGACGGGACGTGCGTGACATCCGGGGCGCTCACCGGTCCCTCGATGTGACCCTGCGTGGCCTGATCGGGTCACCCCCTCTTCCCCCCTCACGCTCCGTGCGGGAGGCTCGCATCCGGCGGCACAGTGACGAGGAGGCATCAAGTGGTCGACGCGGATCAGACATTCGTCATCGTCGGAGGAGGGCTCGCCGGCGCCAAAGCGGCCGAGACGCTCCGCGCGGAGGGCTTCACCGGGCGGGTGATACTGATCTGCGACGAGCGCGACCACCCCTACGAGCGGCCGCCGCTGTCCAAGGGGTTCCTGCTCGGCAAGGACGAACGCGAGAGCGTCTTCGTGCACGAGCCCGCCTGGTACGCGCAGCACGACATCGAACTGCACCTCGGGCAGACCGTCGACGCGATCGACCGGGCCGCGAAGACGGTCCGCTTCGGCGAGGACGGCACGGTCGTGCGCTACGACAAGCTGCTGCTGGCCACCGGCGCCGAACCCCGCCGCCTGGACGTCCCCGGCACCGGCCTGGCCGGCGTGCACCATCTGCGCCGCCTCGCCCACGCCGAACGGCTCAAGGGGGTCCTCACCCACCTCGGCCGGGACAACGGACACCTGGTGATCGCGGGCGCCGGCTGGATCGGCCTGGAGGTCGCGGCGGCGGCCCGCGAGTACGGCGCGGAGGTCACCGTCGTCGAGCCGGAGCCCACCCCGCTGCACGGCGTGCTCGGCCCCGAGCTGGGCCAGCTCTTCACCGAGCTGCACCGCGAGCACGGGGTGCGCTTCCACTTCGGCGTACGGCTGACGGAGATCGTCGGGCAGGACGGCGTCGTGCTCGCGGCCCGTACGGACGACGGCGAGGAGCACCCCGCGCACGACGTGCTCGCCGCGATCGGCGCCGCGCCGCGCACCGCGCTCGCCGAGGCGGCCGGGCTGGAGATCGCCGACCGGGCGCACGGCGGCGGGATCGTGGTCGACGAGCGGCTGCGCACGTCCGACCCCGACATCCACGCGGCCGGTGACGTCGCCGCCTTCCCGCACCCGCTCTTCGGCACCCGGATGCGGGTCGAGCACTGGGCGAACGCGCTGAACGGCGGCCCCGCGGCGGCGCGGGCCATGCTCGGGCAGGACGTCACCTACGACCGGGTGCCGTACTTCTTCTCCGACCAGTACGACCTGGGCATGGAGTACTCCGGGTGGGCGCCGCCCGGCTCGTACGACCAAGTGGTGATCCGGGGCGACGCGGGCAAGCGGGAGTTCGTCGCGTTCTGGGTGAAGGAGGGGCGGGTGCTGGCCGGGATGAACGTGAACGTGTGGGACGTCACAGAGCAGATTCAGCGGCTGGTCCGCTCCGCGGTGCGGGTCGACGTGGAGGCGCTGTCGTCTCCCCATGTGCCGTTGGAGTCGTTGGGCGCGTAGGCGTCTGCCGGGTTCCGTCGTGGGGCGGGTGCGGGTTGACCGTGGCTGATCGCGCAGTTCCCCGCGCCCCTTCAGGGCGCATCGGCGACCCGGAGTTGTCGGTGCGCCCCCGTAGAATTCACGCGTGGCTGGACGGATCAACGACGAGGACGTGAAGGCGGTACGGGACGCGGTCCCGATCGACGCCGTGGTGTCCGAGTACCTCCAGCTGCGCAACGCGGGCGGCGGCAACCTCAAGGGGCTGTGCCCGTTCCACGACGAGAAGTCGCCGTCCTTCCAGGTCAGCCCGAGCAAGGGGCTCTTCCACTGCTTCGGCTGCCAGGAGGGCGGCGACACCATCACGTTCGTGATGAAGATCGACCACCTCACCTTCTCGGAGGCGGTCGAGCGGCTCGCCGCGCAGGCGGGCATCACGCTGCGCTACGAGGAGGGCGGGTACAACCCCGCCCACCAGCGCGGCGAGCGCATCCGCCTGGTCGAGGCACACAAGATCGCCGCCGAGTGGTACGCGGAACAGCTGGCGACCAGCCCCGAGGCCGAGACCGGCCGGATCTTCCTCGCCGAGCGCGGCTTCGACCAGGCCGCCGCCGTCCACTTCGGCGTCGGCTACAGCCCGCAGGGCTGGGACCACCTCACCCGCTATCTGCGCGGCAAGGGCTTCTCCGACAAGGAACTGATCCTCTCCGGGCTCAGCCAGGAGGGCCGCCGCGGTCCCATCGACCGCTTCCGCGGCCGGCTGATGTGGCCGATCCGCGACATCGGCGGCGACGTCGTCGGCTTCGGCGCCCGCAAGCTGTACGAGGCGGACAACGGGCCGAAGTACCTCAACACGCCCGAGACCGCGATCTACAAGAAGTCCCAGGTGCTCTACGGCATCGACCTGGCGAAGAAGGAGATCGCGAAGACCAGCCGGGCGGTCGTCGTCGAGGGCTACACGGACGTGATGGCCTGCCATCTGGCCGGGGTGACGACCGCGATCGCCACCTGCGGCACCGCCTTCGGCGGCGAGCACATCAAGATCCTCAGACGGCTGCTGATGGACAACGGCTCGGCCCGCGTGATCTTCACCTTCGACGGTGACGCGGCCGGCCAGAAGGCCGCCCTGCGCGCCTTCGAGGACGACCAGAAGTTCGCCGCCGAGACGTACATCGCCATCGCCCCGGACGGCATGGACCCGTGTGATCTGCGCCTGGCCAAGGGCGACGAGGCGGTGGCCGACCTGGTCGAACCGCGCACCCCGCTCTTCGAGTTCGCCCTGCGCCAGATCGTCTCCCGCTACGACCTCGACACCCCGGCCGGCCGTGCGGCGGCGCTCGACGAGGCCGCGCCGGTCGTCGCCCGGATCAAGAACAGCGGCGCCCAGCACGAGGTCGCCGTGCAGCTCGCCGGCATGCTCGGCATCCTCGACACCCAGTTCGTGGTGAAGCGGGTCGCCCAGCTGGCCCGCTGGGCGCGCGACCGCGGCGGCAAGGGCCCGGCCCCCGCTCGCGGCCCACGGCAGCCGTCGTACGACGCGGCCCCCCGCCCCACCGCCTCCGGCCCGGCGCTCAACCTGCGCAACCCGGTCTACGCCACCGAACGCGAGCTGCTCAAACTCGCCCTGCAGCGCCCGGAGCTGGTCTGCCCGGCGTTCGACGCGTACGGCGTCGACGAGTTCACCGCCCCGCCCTACGCGGCCGTACGCCAGGCCATCCTCGACGCGGGCGGCGTCGAGTACGGCACGCGCGACCCGCAGGAGTATCTGGTGCGGGTCCGCGAGGCGGCGCCCGACGACACGGTTCGCGCCATGGTCACCGAGCTGGCCGTCGAGGCGATCATGCGCCGCACGGTCGACGAGGCGTACGCGGGCGAGCAGCTGGTCTGGGTCCGCCGCCGCGCCGTCGACCGCCGCATCCAGGACATCCAGTCCACCCTCACCCGCCTCGCCACCGGCGGCGACCCGGCCCGGCTGGCCGCCGTCCAGAACGAACTGTGGGTCCTCCAGCAGTACGGGCAGGCCCTGCGGGAACACGGCGCCGCGGCACTGTGATCGCGTCTGAGTAACCGACCGGTCACGCACCGGACTCAAAAAGTGCGCGCACGCCCCTCGTGGCGGAGATGTGTCTTACCCCACACTGGGTGCGGTGCCTGAGTCCTCGGAGCGCGGCCGGTCCGTCCCCCCACGGGTCCCTGCCCGCGGTCCGCCACCTCAGCAGCGATCACCTGGAGGTCGCCCCCGTGCAGACCCAGACCCTCGTCCCTACCGACAGCCCCACCACCGCGGAGCCCGACGCGGAGCCGGACGTGCTGATGGCCGTCCCCCCGCAGAGCCGTGCGGCGCACCACCCGGAGACCCGGCCGCGGACGCGGCCCGAGCCCGGCCCGCCGCCCGACGCCGGGGCCGGCCCGGAGCCGGAAGCGGAAGCCCAAGCGGAACCCGAGGCGGAACCCGAGGCCGAGGCCGTCGAGCCGGCGCCCGGCCGGGTCGCCGAGACCGGCGGCCCCACCTCCGACCTGTTCCGGCAGTACCTGCGGGAGATCGGGCGGATCCCGCTGCTCACCGCCGCCGAGGAGGTGGAACTCGCCCGCCGCGTCGAAGCCGGCCTGTTCGCCGAGGAGAAACTGCTCACCACCCCCGACCTGGACAGCCGGCTCGCCCTCGACCTGGACCGGCTCGTCGTCATGGGCCGGATGGCCAAGCGCCGGCTGATCGAGGCGAACCTGCGGCTGGTGGTGTCCGTCGCCAAGCGGTACGTCGGCCGCGGACTGACCATGCTCGACCTGGTACAGGAGGGCAACCTCGGCCTCATCCGCGCCGTCGAGAAGTTCGACTACGCCCGCGGCTACAAGTTCTCCACCTACGCCACCTGGTGGATCCGCCAGGCCATGTCCCGCGCCCTCGCCGACCAGGCCCGCACCATCCGCGTTCCGGTGCACGTCGTCGAGCTGATCAACCGCGTGGTCCGCGTCCAGCGGCGGATGCTCCAGGAACGCGGCTGCGAGCCCACGCCCGCCGAGGTCGCCGCCCACCTGGACCTGCCGCCCGAGCGGGTCAGCGAGGTGCTGCGGCTCGCCCAGGAGCCCGTCTCCCTGCACGCCCCCGTCGGCGAGGAGGACGACGTCGCGCTGGGCGACCTGATAGAGGACGGCGACGCCGCCTCCCCGGTGGAGTCCGCCGCGTTCCTACTGCTCAAGGAGCATCTGGAGGCGGTCCTGTCCACCCTCGGCGAGCGCGAACGCAAGGTCGTGCAGCTGCGCTACGGCCTGGTCGACGGCCGCCCGCGCACCCTGGAGGAGATAGGCCGCATCTTCGGCGTGACCCGGGAACGGATCCGCCAGATCGAGTCCAAGACCCTCAACAAGCTGCGCGACCACGCCTTCGCGGGCCAGCTGCGCGGTTACCTGGACTGAGGAAAGGGGCCGCTCCCGCAGCGAGAGCGGCCCCCTCACCTCGCGCCGCTAGTCGACCTCGGCGACCGCCTGCGCGAACTGCGCCTTGTACAGCCGCGCGTAGGCGCCGTCCGCCGCCAGCAGCTCCGCGTGCGCGCCCTGCTCGACGATCGACCCGTTCTCCATCACCAGGATCGTGTCCGCGTCCCGGATCGTCGACAGCCGGTGCGCGATGACGAACGACGTACGCCCGTGCGCCAGCTTGGCCATCGCCTTCTGGATCAGCACCTCGGTACGGGTGTCGACCGAACTCGTCGCCTCGTCGAGCACCAGGATCACCGGATCGGACAGGAACGCCCGCGCGATGGTGATCAGCTGCTTCTCACCGGAGCTCACCCCGGAGCCCTCGTCGTCGATCACGGTGTCGTAGCCGTCGGGCAGGGTGCGGATGAACCGGTCGGCGTGGGCCGCCCGCGCCGCCTCCTCGATCTCGCCGCGGGTGACCTCCCGGGCCGCCCCGTAGGCGATGTTCTCCGCGATGGTGCCGCCGAACAGCCAGGTGTCCTGGAGGACCATGCCGATCCCGGAGCGCAGTTCGTCCCGGGACATCGTCGCGATGTCGACGCCGTCGAGGGTGATCCGCCCGCCGGTCACCTCGTAGAACCGCATCAGCAGATTGACCAGCGTGGTCTTGCCCGCGCCGGTCGGGCCGACGATCGCCACCGTCTGGCCCGGCTCCACCGTCAGCGTCAGGTCCTCGATGAGCGGCTTGTCCGGGTCGTACCGGAACGACACCCGCTCCAGCGCGACCCGCCCGCGCAGCTCCTCCGGCCGCACGCCCGGCACCGGGTCCGCCGACTGCTCCTCCGCGTCGAGCAGTTCGAAGATCCGCTCGGCGGACGCCACCCCGGACTGCACCAGGTTCGCCATGGACGCGATCTGCGTGAGCGGCATCGAGAACTGGCGCGAGTACTGGATGAACGCCTGCACGTCACCGATCGACAGCGACCCCGACGCCACCCGAAGCCCGCCGACCACCGCGACCAGTACGTAGTTCAGGTTCGACACGAACATCATCAGCGGCTGCATGACGCCGCTGTTGAACTGCGCCCGGAACCCGGCCTCGTACAGCGCCTCGTTCTGCTCGGCGAACTGCCGCGCCGACTCCTCCTGCCGCCCGAACACCTTCACCAGGGTGTGCCCGGTGTACATCTCCTCGATGTGCGCGTTGAGCGTGCCGGTGGACCGCCACTGCTGCACGAAGTGCGGCTGCGACCGCTTGCCGACCCACGTCGCCACGTACAGCGACAGCGGGACCGTCACCAGCGCGACCAGCGCGAGGATCCACGACACCCAGAACATCATCGCGAGCACGCCGATGATGGTGAGCAGCGAGTTGATCAGCTGGCCCATCGACTGCTGGAGCGTCTGCCCGATGTTGTCGATGTCGTTGGTGGCGCGGGACAGCACCTCGCCGCGCTGCCGCTTGTCGAAGTACGACAGCGGCAGCCGCGACAGCTTCGTCTGCACGTCCTCGCGCATCCGGTACATCGTCCGGTTCACGACCCGGTTCACCAGCCGCGTCGCCACCGCCATCAGCAGCCCCGCGACCACGAACACGGCGAGCGCGAACAGCAGGACGTGTCCCACGGCGGTGAAGTCGATGCCCTCGCCCGGCGTGAAGTCGGTGGAGCGCAGCATGTCGGCGACGTCCCCGTCGCCGCGCTCCCGCATCGCCTCCAGCACCTGCTCCTTGGAGGCGCCCGGCTCCATCTCCCGTCCGACGATGCCCGCGAACACCAGGTCGGTGGCCTCCCCGAGGATCTTCGGACCGGCCACCGACAGGGCCACGCTGAACAGCACGCACAGCAGCAGCGCGTAGATCGTGAACCGCTCCGGCCGGAACCGCGCGACGAGCCGCCGGCCCGACCCCCTGAAGTCCAGCGAGCGGTGATCCGGTCCGGTCCCGGCCATCATCCGCCCCATGGGCCCGGCCATCAGGCAGCCTCCGCTTCCGTCAGCTGGGAGAGCACGATCTCCCGGTAGGTCTCGTTGTCCGCCATCAGCTCGTGGTGCCGTCCGGTGCCGACCACCCGGCCCTCGCCCAGGACGACGATCCGGTCGGCGTCGCGGATGGTCGCCACCCGCTGGGCGACGATCACCACGGTCGCCTCGGCCGTCTCCCGGGACAGCGCGGCGCGCAGGGCGGCGTCGGTGGCGTAGTCGAGCGCGGAGAAGGAGTCGTCGAAGAGGTAGATCTCCGGGCGCTGCACCAGCGTGCGCGCGATGGCGAGACGCTGGCGCTGACCGCCGGAGACGTTCGTCCCGCCCTGCGCGATCGGCGCGTCCAGGCCGCCCTCCAGCCGCTCCACGAACTCCCTGGCCTGCGCGACCTCCAGCGCGTGCCACAGCTCCTCGTCCGTGGCGTCCGGATTGCCGTAGCGCAGATTGGTCGCGACGGTCCCCGCGAACAGGTACGGCTTCTGCGGGACCAGGCCGACGGTCCTCGCGAGCACCGCCGGGTCGATCCTCCGTACGTCCTCGCCGTCGACGAGCACCTCGCCGTCCGTCGCGTCGAACAGCCGCGGGACGAGCCCCAGCAGGGTGGACTTGCCGCTGCCCGTCGAGCCGATCACGGCGGTGGTCTCGCCGGGCCGGGCGACCAGGTCGACGGCCCTGAGCACCGGCTCCTCGGCACCCGGGTAGCGGAAGCCCGCGCCGCGGATCTCCAGATGCCCGTGCCGGCGCAGCTCCGTCACCGGCGCGGCCGGCGGGACCACGCTGGAGGAGGTGTCCAGCACCTCGCGGATCCGCTCGGCGCAGACCTCCGCGCGCGGCACCATCATGAACATGAAGGTGGCCATCATCACGGACATCACGATCTGCATGAGGTAGGCGAGGAAGGCCGTCAGGTCACCGATCTGCATCCCCCCGCTGTCGATCCGGTGCGCACCGAACCACACCACCGCGATGGACGACAGGTTCACCACCGTCATGACGATCGGGAACATCAGCGCGAGCAGGTTGCCGGTGCCCACCGACATCTCGGTCAGCTCGGCGTTGGCGTTGCGGAACCGCTGCTCCTCGTACGCGTCGCGGACGAAGGCGCGGATCACCCGGTTGCCGGTGATCTGCTCGCGCAGCACCCGGTTCACCGTGTCCAGCCGCTCCTGCATGGTCCGGAACAGCGGCCGCAGCCGCCGCACGATCAGCGTCACGCAGATGCCGAGCACGGGCACGACGGCGACCAGCACCCCGGACAGCGGCACGTCCAGGCCCAGCGCCATCACGATGCCGCCGACGCACATGATCGGCGCCGACACCATCAGCGTGAACGTCATCAGCGCCAGCATCTGCACCTGCTGGACGTCGTTGGTGGTCCGGGTGATCAGCGAGGGCGAGCCGAAGTGGCCCACCTCACGCGCGGAGAAGGACTGCACCCGGTCGAAGACGGCGGCCCGCACGTCCCGGCCGAGCGCGGCGGCCGTGCGGGCGCCGTAGTACACCGCGCCGATGTTGCAGACGACCTGGACCAGCGAGATGCCGATCATCAGGGCGCCGAAGGTCAGGATGTAGCCGGTGTCCCCGTGCACGACACCGTTGTCGATGATGTCCGCGTTCAGGGTCGGCAGGTAGAGGGTCGCGCAGGTCTGCAGGAACTGCAGCAGCACCAGCACGGCGATGGGTTTTCGGTAGGGCCTGAGGTAGGTCCGCAGGAGTCGTATGAGCACGCTGGTCTCTCGGAGTCGGCGGCGAGAGGGGCCGGATGGTTGCCCCTGGCCCCTATCGTCGGACACTCCACCCGCGTTACCTCAACCGATTAACCCATCGGGCGGCGCGCCGCGCCGGCCTCACGGCCGGAACGCCCCCGGATGCGTCTGCTCCCGCACCGACACGAACTGCTGGCGCACCGCCTGACCCACCGCCAGCTCCTCGCCCGGCTCCAGCACCTGGGCCACCGCGCCCTGCCAGGCCGGCGGGACATGCGGGTCGAGGGTGCCCTGTGACACCCCGAGCGCCCAGGCGGCCTGCCGGGCGGCGCCGATCGCCGCGTAGTCCGCCGGCTGCGGTACGACGACCTGCGTGCCGAACAGCGACGGCGCCGCGGCCTGCACCGCGGGCAGCTCGGCGGCCGGGCCCAGCAGGAAGATCCGCCGCACCTCCACGCCCCGCCCGCGCAGCACGTCCAGCGCGTCGGCGAGCCCGCACAGCATGCCCTCGAACGCGGCCCGCGCCAGGTGCTCCGGCTTCATCGACTCCCGCCGCAGGCCCGCCAGGGTGCCCGCGGTGTGCGGCAGCGCCGGCGTCCGCTCGCCCTCCAGGTACGGCAGCAGCACCAGCCCGTGCGCGCCGGGCGTCGACTTCAGCGCCAGGTCGGACAGGGTCTCCAGGTCCGGCAGGCCGAGCAGTTCGGCGGTGCCGCGCAGGGTGCGCACCGCGTTCAGCGTGGTGACGACCGGCAGATGCATCCCGGTGGCGTCGGCCAGCGTGGTGATGGTGCCCGTCGGGTCGTACAGCGCCTCGGGGTGGACGGCCATGACGGACCCGGAGGCGCCGAGCGAGACGACCGCGTCCCCGAGCCCCAGGCCGAGTCCGAACGCGGCGGCCATGGTCTCGACGGTCCCCGCGGAGATCAGCAGCCCCTCCGGGGTCGTACCGGCCGCGTCCGACGGTCCGATGACCTCCGGCAGCATCGCCTGCCGGCCGAGCGCCAGCTCGACCAGTTCGGGCCGGTAGGCGCCGGTGGCGGCGGACCAGTAGCCGGTGCCGGAGGCGCCGCCGCGGTCGGTGGTGCGGCGGACCGGGCGGCCCAGCAGCTGCCACACCAGCCAGTCGTGCGCCTGCATCAGCATGGCGGTGCGGGCGGCGGCGTCCGGCTCGTTCTTCGCGAGCCAGCGCAGCTTGGTGACCGGGTGCGCGGCCTGCGGGACGCAGCCGACGGCCTGCGCCCAGCCCTCCCGGCCGCCGAGCGCGTCGACCAGATCGGCCGCCGCGACCTGCGCGCGCTTGTCGCCGCCGGTCATCGCGGGGCGCACGGTGTTGCCCTGCGCGTCCAGCGGGATCACCGCGTTCGCCTGCGCGGAGACGCCGATGGCCTGGACGCCCTCCAGCAGGCCGCCGGCGGCGGCCTCGCCGAGGGAGAGCAGCCAGGCCTGTGGATCGACGTCACTGGGTCGCCCGCCGTCGGGGCTCTCCAGCGGATGGGGGGCATATCCCTGCCTGAGCACGGCCCCCGTGTCCGTGTCGCAGACGACGATACGAGTGAAATCGGGTGAACTGTCCAACCCGGCGACTATCCCCATACGCATGATTGTGCCGTAGCGCCGCGCGGGCTCGAGCCGGGTCGCCCCAGGGGAGACGGGTGCCCGTCTCCCCTGGGGGACAAGGACGCGGACTTACGTGGTGCTCGTGCCCCAGTCGTCGCCCGCCGAGCCGTTGGAGCGGTCGCGGACGGCACGCACGCGGTGCGCGACGGAGTCGGGCATACGGTCGCCCACCTTGTCGCTGACCACGTGATACGCCTTGCCCGCGAACTCGCGGCCCTGCTGGGCCGCGGTCTCGGCGGTGTTGCGCACGGCCGGGTTCTGGGAGAGTCGCTGGGCCGACTTCTTCAGCTGTTCGTAGCGCTCTCGCCCGGCCCGTGTGCCCAGGACGTAACCCAGAGCGAGTCCGACGACGAACGTGAGCCGGTAACGCATGGCGGCCACCCTTTCCTTGCGTAGTCCCTGGCACGGTTCCGGTGCGGCATCGGGCCCGGAGGTACCGATTGGCGGAGCACCCCCCTGCTTGCGCTAATGTATGTGTCGCAGCGAGCGAGCGCCCCCTGGCGGATACCCAGGTAGGTACGTTCGATGCAACGAGGCATTCCTCCGTAGCTCAATTGGCAGAGCAGCCGGCTGTTAACCGGCAGGTTACTGGTTCGAGTCCAGTCGGGGGAGCTCGGTCCTCCGTAGCTCAATTGGCAGAGCAGCCGGCTGTTAACCGGCAGGTTACTGGTTCGAGTCCAGTCGGGGGAGCATGCTGAACGAGGACCCTCCGGGGTCCTTTTTCATGTCCGGGGGAACCGTCCGGGCCGCGGCGGAGTCCTCATGGTCGTGCGATGCCGACCATGCCGGAGCAGGAGATCGTATGAGCGGCTATGCTGCGGCAGACGGCGCGCACAAATGTGCGCGACGCGCCGTGAGGGGCGGTAGCTCAGCCGGTTAGAGCAGCGGACTCATAATCCGTCGGCCGTGGGTTCGAGTCCCACCCGCCCCACCGACGCACTCCGCCGCAGAAACGTTCTCACCTGCGGCGGAGTGTGAAACACCGGCACGCCGGGGGGTCACTCGGGGGCATCAAGACCGCTGACGTGACTCCTGCTCGCCCGATGCTCGTCCGCCGTTCGATCCGGGCGGGGCGGTGCCGTCCGGTGTGCCGGGGATCACCTCATCCGCTCGCCCCGAAGACCGCCGCCGGCTGCGCGGCCACCATGTCCTCGCCGCGGCCCAGCAGCGTGCGCTGCATCCCGGACGTGGCCGACAGCAGGGGTTCGCGCCACCGTTCCGCACGCTGCGGGGACCGTACCGACAGGCCCATGGCCGCGACCGCGTGACCGTTCCCGCCGAGCACCGGCGCGGCGATGTTCACCGCGCCCCGGTCGGCGGCGTCGGGCAGGACCACGCAGCCCTGGCGGCGGGCCCGGCGCAGCAGTTCCGCGAGGGCCGCCGAGTGGGTACGCCCCAGCGGGCGCGGTTCGTGGTCGCGGCCGTGGTAGGCCAGCAGGGCCAGGCCCGCAGCCGACTGCTCCATCGGCTGGCGCACCGGCAGCCGGGGCGCGGACTCCCACGGCGGGCCGGCCGTGCCGAACCGCTCGACGTACACCACGTCGCCCTCGTCGGCGACCGCGACGAACACCTGGGCGCGGGTCGCCTCGTGCAGGGCGTGCAGATAGGGCAGCGCCACCTCCCGCAGCCGGGTGCGGGCGGAGGTCAGACTGCCCAGCTCCCACAACCGGAGACCGATGCGGTAACGCCCGTCCGGCCCCCGCTCCACAGCGCGCCATTTCTCCAGTTCCGACAACAACCGGTGGACGGTGGTGATGGGTATGCCCGCCCGCCGGGCGATCTCCGTCAGCGACAGACTCGGGTGCCGCACATCGAACGTTCCGAGGACTGCCAGAACACGACTCGTGACCGATACGCCGACCTGATTGGTGTTGCCCGCCATCCCCCTGGCCTCTCTCCTGAGCGTGGGACGCCCGGGGGCGGGCGTGGTTCGCACAGCCATCGACTACCCCTGGCGAAGCTGAGACGCGCACGGGGGGTCAACCCCGCTGCGGGCGAACGTACGTCCGTCGAGGGGCGCCCGCCACCGCCTCTGAACACACATCGCGCGCTGCCGCTCCACGCCTCCCAAACGTTCGGCGCACACCGTGCGCGGCTCGTCGCCCCCTGAACGTTCGACGGGGCGGGCCGCCCGTGACCACCCCGCCGGATCCGCCCCTTCCCCGGGCGGGGCTGCGATGGTCCGCCATGCCGGACCCCGACGGGCGCTGACGCCCGCTCAGCGGAATGGCTCCGGCGGGGTTTTCGATGAGTGGAAACAGCCGCCGCACGCCCGGCGCCGCTCCCCAAGATGACCCGTCGGAGCAGTCCGAGGCGGAGGTGTGTGCTGTGGCGACGGACGTGGGTGCGGCGGCGACGGACGTGGTGAGGGCGGCGCGGCTGCTGCTCGACGCGGAGGCGTCCGCGACCGCGCTGACCCCGCTGACCGGCCAATGGCCGGGACTGGACGCCGAGACGGCGTACCGGGTGCAGGACACCGCGCTGCGTCTGCGGCTGGCCCGCGGGGAACGCCTCGTCGGCGTCAAGCTGGGGCTCACCTCGCGGGCCAAGCAGCAGCGCATGAACGTGGCCGAGCCGCTGGTGGCCTGGCTCACCGACCGGATGGTGCGGCCGGCCGGCGCGACCGTCCCGGTGGGCGGTCTGATCCAGCCGAGGATCGAGCCGGAGATCGCCTTCGAGATGGCCGCGCCCCTGGACGGGACCGCCGACGAGACGGCGGCCCGCCGGGCGATCGGACGGGTCCGCGCCGGACTCGAGGTCATCGACAGCCGGTTCGCGGACTACCGGTTCACGCTGCCGGACGTCGTCGCGGACAACGGCTCCAGCGCCCTGTACGCCCTCGGCGACACGACCCGCCCCGCCGGCGACGGCCTGCGCGAGGAGAGCTGCCGGATCGACGTCGACGGCGTCACCGCCGGCAAGGGCGTCGGCGCGGACGTGCTCGGCGACCCGGTCGGCGCGCTCCTGTTCGCCGCCCGGCTGCTCCACCGGCGGGGACTGCGCATCGAGGCGGGCTGGACCGTGCTGACCGGCGGGGTCAACGACGCGGCGCCCTTCCCGGCCGGCACGACGGCCACCGCGGTCTTCTCCACCCTCGGAACGGTTTCGCTCACTGCTGCGGAGGGACGGTCATGACCGGGCAGTACGAGGACTTCTACGGACATGTGATCGACGGCAAGGAGACCGAGTCCGACGACGGGCGCCGGTTCACCTCCGTCGATCCCTGGCAGGGCCACGCCTGGGCGGAGATCGCCGAGGGCGGGCCCACGGACACGGACCGGGCCGTCGGCGCCGCCCGGCAGGCCTTCGACACGGGGGAGTGGCCCCGGATGGGGCACGCCGCGCGCGGCAGGATCCTGCACCGGCTGGCCGCCCTGATCGAGGAGCACGCCGCCGAACTGGCCACCGCCGACAGCCGCGACATGGGACGGCCCCACGCCCAGGCCCTGGCCAAGGACGTGCCCCGGGCCGCCGCCAACTTCCGCTTCTTCGCCGACCACGCGCGGCTGACCGCCGCCGAGCACCTGCCCGCCGACAACGGCACCCACGTCTACACCCGCTACGAACCGGCGGGCGTGGTCGCGGCCATCGCCCCCTGGAACTTCCCGCTGATGCTGGAGAGCTGGAAGATCGCCCCCGCGCTCGCCCACGGCAACACGGTGGTCCTGAAACCGGCCGAGCAGAGCCCGGTCTCGGCGACCCTGCTGGCCCGCCTCGCCCTTGAGGCCGGCATGCCGCCCGGCGTGCTCAACGTGCTGCACGGGCACGGCCCCGCCGCGGCCGGCGAGTTCCTCGTCTCCCACCCCGGCGTCGACCGCATCACCTTCACCGGCGAGTCCGCCACCGGCCGGGCCATCGCCCGCGCCGCCGCCGACCGGCTCACCCCGCTCAGCCTCGAACTCGGCGGCAAGGCGGCCGGCCTCGTCTTCGCCGACAGCGACCTGGAGCGCGCGGTGACCTGGTCGGTGACGGGCGCCTACCTCAACGCGGGGCAGGTGTGCCTGGCCGGCAGCCGCATCTATGTGGAGCGCCCGGTCTACCACGCGTTCCTGGAGCGCTTCACCGCCGCCGCGGCCGCCCTGCGCACGGGCGACCCCGCCGACCCCGGTACCGACATCGGCCCGCTGGCCTCCGCGGAGCACCACGCGAAGGTGCGCGGCTTCCTCGACCGGCTCGACGGCGGCCCCGAGGGACGGCTGCTGGCCGGCGGCCCCGACCCCGACGACCCCCGGCTGGTGCGGCCCACGGTGGTGGTCGACGCCGCCGAGGAGGCCGCCGTACTGCGGCAGGAGGTCTTCGGGCCGGTCGCCACGGTGGTGCCCTTCGACACCGAGGAGGAGGCGGTGGCGCGGGCCAACGGGACCCCGTACGGGCTCAACGCCATGGTGTTCACCGAGGACCTGAGGCGCGCCCACCGCACCGCCGGGGCGCTGCGCGGCGGCACCGTCTGGGTCAACTGCTTCTTCGTACGGGACCTGCGCGCGCCCTTCGGCGGCGTCGGCGCCTCCGGCATCGGCCGCGAGGGAGGCACCCACAGCAGGGAGTTCTTCACCGAGCCGAAGGCGGTCGTGATGGACATCGCGGGAGCCGTCGGGCCCGAGGCGACGGGAGCGGCCCGGTGAACGCGCCGACGAGCGAGTCCATGAGGGCGCCGGTGAGCGAGGCGGTGAGGGCGTCGTCGAGTGGGCCGGTGAGCGGGGTGGTGAGGGCGTCGTCGAGTGGGCCGGTGAGCGGGGTGGTGAGGGCGTCGTCGAGTGGGCCGGTGAGCGGGGCGGTGAGGGCGTCGGTGAGCGAGGCGGGTGCGTCGTCGAGTGCGTCGGTGAGCGAGGCGGTGCGCGAGGCGGGCGCGGATCGCGGGCGGGTGCAGCGGGACAACTACCCCTTGCAGCGTGCCGTGTTCGACCGGCTGCGCCACGGCGAGGCGGCCGCCGCGCCGGCCGGTCTGCCGGAGTCCGACGCCGCGCTGCTGCGCGCCGGCGATCTGCGCGGACTGGCCGACCGGGGCGTGCACCCGGTGCTGATCAACGCGTTCGCCCGCGCCCTCGGCATCACCCGCGCCGACTACCGCCGGCTGCTGGCGGCCGGACGCCCCGCCGCGCGTGAGGGGGTGGCGCGATGGCGCGCATCGTAGCCGCGTTCGCCGCCTCCCACGCGCCGATGCAGCTGGCCGCCGCCGACTCCGCGCCCGGCGACCAGGCGAAACGGTTCCTCGACGCGCTGGGCGACGCCGCCCGGCGGGTGCGCGAGGCGGACGCCCAGGCGGTGGTGATGCTCTCCAACGAGCACTTCACCAACTTCTTCCTGGAGAACTTCCCGCAGTGCTGCGTCGGCCTCGCCGACCGGCACACCGGCCCCGCCGAGCCCTGGCTGCCGATCCCCCGGGGCAAGGTCCCCGGCCACGGCCCGCTGGCCCGCTCGCTCGCCGACGGGCTGCTCGGCGACGGCTGGATGACGTCCTTCTCGGAGCGCCTCGACCTCGACCACGGCGTCATGACGCTCTATCACGCCCTCGCCCCCGACGCCGGTCTGCCGCTCGTGCCGGTCCTGCAGAACTGCGCCGTCGCGCCGATGCTGCCGCTGCCCGCCTGGTACGACTTCGGGCGCGCGCTCGCCCGTGCCGTCGAGAACTGCGACGGCGTCGACCGGGTCGCCCTGGTCGCCGCGGGCGGGCTGTCCCACTGGATCGGCGTCGACCGCACCGGCGACATCGACGAGGAGTTCGACCGCTGGTTCCTCGACCGGCTGGCGCGCGGCGCCCTCGACGAGGTGCTGAGCCTCACCGACGCCGAACTGGAGCAGGCCGGCAACGGCGCCCACGAGATCCGCAGCTGGCTCGCGCTGGCCGGCGCCGTGGACGCCCCGGTGACCGTGACGGCGTACGAGCCGATCCACGCCTGGGTCACCGGCATGGCCGTCGCCGAATGGCATCCGCCCACCCCCGGAGGTCACGCATGAGCGGTGCCCGCGACACCCGCGACACCCGCGACACCCGCGACACCCGCGACACCCGCGACACCCGCGACACCCGCGGTGCCTACGACGTGCACGCCCACGCCATGCCGCTGCCCGTGCTGCGGTTCCTCGCCGACCGGGGCCTCGCCGACCTGTCCGCGCTGCCCTCCGGCGTGGTCCGCCTCGACCACCGGGTGTCCGGACTGGGCCAGAGCGACGTGCCCATCCCCTGCCCGCCGGAGCAGTACGACATCACCGCGCGCCTCGCCCGCATGGACCGCGAGGGTGTCGCCCGGCAGGCCGTCTCCCTGCCGCCGTTCCTCACCTGCTCCACCACCCGGCACGAGGTGTTCGTCCGGGAGATCGTCACCGCCGGCAACGACGCGCTCGCCGCGTTCTGCGCCGCCGCACCCGACCGGCTCACCCCGCTCGGCACCGTGCCCATCGGCTCCCGGGCCGCCGCCGCCGAGGCCGGACGCTGCCTCGGCGAGCTGGAGATGCCCGGACTGGCCTGCGGCACCCGCGGCATGGGCCGCGAGTGCGACCACCCGGTCAACGACCCGCTGTGGGAACTGCTCGGCCGCACCCGGGTCTTCACCCTGCTGCACCCGTCCACCGCGCCGGCCCTCGACCGGCTGACCGACTACTGGCTGCCCCAGCTCGTCGGCTACCCCATGGAAACCGCCCTCGCCGTCTCCCGGCTGCTGCTCGGCGGCACCCTCGAACGCCACGAGCCGGTGCTGTGCCTCGCCCACGGCGGCGGCTGCCTGCCCGCGCTGCGCGGCCGGCTCGACCTCGGCTGGCACACCAAGCCCGTCGCCCGCCGCACCGCGCGGCCACCCCGCCACGGCCTCGACGGCCTCTACTACGACACCGCCGTCTTCTCCACCTCCCAGCTCACCTCCCTCGTCGCCGACGTGGGCCCCGGGCACGTCCTGCTCGGCACCGACTCGCCGTTCGACCTCGCCGACACCGCACCGCTGCGCACCGTCGGCGCCCTGGGCCTGCCCGCCGACCACGCCGCCCTGATCCTCCACCGCAACGCGACCCGGCTGCTGCACCGGCGGCCGGACGCCCCGCCCGGCACCGCCACCGGCGGCGCCACCCGGCGGTCCGTACCCACCCCCGCGGCAGCGCCGCGACCGACACACCAGGAGGCCGTACGATGAACAGCCCGCTTTCCGCCGGACGACGCCCCGCCTTCGACCTCATCCGCGGCCATGTGCTGGCCTCCACCTTCGCCGCGCTCGACATGACCGGCTCCCTCACCCGGCTCGCCGAGCAGGGCCTGACCGTCGAGGAGGCCGGAGCCAACCGCTTCCTGGGCGAGGGCGTCTTCCGCTACCTGTCCCAGCGCGGCGTGCTGCGCACCGACGGCGACCGCTACCACCTCACCGAGCTGGGCCGCAGCCTGTACGAGGACCGCGGCTACCTGGTGTGGCTGGCCGGCGGCTACAGCGAACCGCTGCGCCGCTTCGGCGACCTGCTCACCGGTGCGGCCACCTACCGCGAGGACGTGCTGCGGGACGGCAAGTGGGTCGCCGTGGGCTCGGCGCTGCTGGGCAAGCAGGACGTGCAGCCCGAGGTGGTCAAGCTGCTCGGCGGCCTGGAGTTCGACCGGGTCGCGGACATCGGCTGCGGCAACGCGCACTTCCTGATCACCCTCCACGACCAGCTCGGCGCCAAGGGGCTCGGCATCGACATCAGCCCCGAGGCGGTGGCCGAGGCCCGGCGCGAGGTCGAGGCCGCCGGCAAGAGCGGCGCCATCGACGTCATCGAGGCCGACGGCAGCGACATCGCCTCCATCCCCGGCCTGGAGGACGTCCAGCTGGCCATCACCTTCTTCTTCCTGCACGAGGTGTACGAGAAGGGCTTCGACGCGCTCGTGGACTATCTGCGCGCGCTGGCCGGCCGCCTCCCGGCCGGGGCGCACGTGCTGGCCGCCGAGGTCACCGCGGCGCCCAGCTCCACCGCCACCGACGACGTCTTCGGCCCCGAATTCGCCCTGGTCCACGCGGTGATGGGCCAGTACCTGCTGGACGAGGAGGGCTGGGCCCGCGCCTTCACCGAGGCGGGGCTGACCGTGAAGCGGCTGGTCCGTCCGGCGATGCCCGACGGTCTGCTGATCCTCGCGCAGAAGGCCGCCTGACCCGTGCCGGCCACCTCTGCGACACGGCGTACGCGGACCGGGTCCGTCCTCAGCGCGATGACCCTGCGCGCCTGCGAACTGGGCGACCGGGTGCGGGCGGCGGCCGCCGCCGGATTCGACGCGATCGGCCTGCGGGTCGACGACTACCTGCGGGCCCGCTCCCAGGGCTGGACCGACGAGGAGATGCGCGACCTGCTGGCCGGCCACGGACTGCGGGTGAGCGAGGTGGAACTGCTGCGCTCCTGGGGCCGGCCGGACGAGGCGGCCCGGCGGGAGGAGGACCTGGTCTTCCACATCGCCGCGGTCTTCGGCGCGCGCAGCGTCAACGCCGGACTGCCCGACATCGAGCCCGAGGTGGACCTCGCGCCCGAGTACGCGCGGTTGTGCCGGCGGGCCGACGCGGCCGGTGTCGTCGTACCGCTGGAGTTCATGCCGTACGGCGCGATCCCCTCGCTGGACCGGGCGCTGCACCTGGTCGAGAGCGCCGCGCGGCCCAGCGCGGGCCTGCTGATCGACACCTGGCACTGCCACCGCACCGGGCTCGGCGCCGAGGACATCGCGGCGCTCGCGCCGGACGCGGTGCTCTCGGTGCAGATCTGCGACACCCGGCCCGACCCGCACCCCGATCCGCGTCACGAGGCGCGGCACCTGCGGCTGCTGCCGGGCGAGGGCACCGCCGACATCCACGGCATCCTGCGGGCGCTGCTGCCCGCGCGGCGCCTGGAGTCGGTCGCCGTGGAGGTCATGTCCGACGAACTGGACGCCATGGACGGCGCGTCGGTGGCCCAGCAGGCCCGTGTCGCGCTGGACAAGTCCCTGGCCGGCGGCGGCTGGACCCGGTAGACCCACGTCGCCGGGGCGCCCGCAAGGCCGGTCCCGCCCGCCAGGCCTGTCCTGTCCGCCTGCCAGCCGGTCCTGTCCGCCGGGACGCCCGCCCAGCCGTCCCGCCCGCCGGGCCCGCCGGGGCGCGTCCCGG